>JAZSRI010000003.1:0-3740 GCA_045538415.1 Faecousia sp.
ATGGCATAGATCAGCCGCACAAGCTTCTTGGCAGCGTGGGATATGGCAACGCTATAATGCTTGCCCTCAGCTCGTTTTTTGGCAAGGTAAGCGGCGAAGTTTGGATCCCACATGCAGACATACTTTGTAGCATTGAAGATGGCATAGCGTAGATATCTAGAACCGCGTTTCTCCATGTGCGCATAGCTGCTTGTCAGTTGCCCGGACTGGTAAGTAGACGGAGACATGCCAGCATAAGCCAGTATCTTGTCGGCAGAATCAAAATTAGAAAAGTCACCGACCTCTGCCAGTATCATAGCACCCATGCGAGTACCAATACCAGGGATTGTTGTAATAGGAGAATGGACTTCGTCCATTATTGAATTAATTTCTTTCTCAATTTCTTCAATCTCTGCGTCCAATTCACGGATGAGAAAAATAGTATGCTTTAACTCCAGTGACTTGGCAGGCATCTTAGAGCCGATGGATGTTCTTGCAGCCTCTCGAATTTCTACAGCCATATCCCGTCCGTAGTGACCCTTGGAGGCTTCATAAAGAACAGTTTTCAAGTGTGTCAAATGCGCGGAAGCGACCTGGTGTGCACTTGGAAACTCACTAAGAAGTGTGTAAACGGAGGTCATATGGAGAGAAGGTACCAGTTTTTCTAATTCCGGGAACAGGATTGTGACCAAACGAGAGATTGATTGCTTAAGCTTAGCTCGCTCACGAACTTTGTCAAATCTGTACCTGGTTAGTGACTTTAACTCTTCGTTGTGATATGATGTGTCTGTGTAGGACTTGAGGTCCAAATCAGACATAAGCATAGTCGCAATGGTTCTTGCATCGATTCGGTCAGTCTTGGTTTTTCGAAGGGTCAGGCTTTTCCGGTAGAGATTGGTGTGTAATGGGTTTATGACATAGGTTGGCAGGCCGCAGTCAAGAAGAAACCCAAGAACGTTGTAGCTGTAATGTCCGGTAGCCTCAAGTCCTACCATTATTTTATCTGCCGGACCGGAGCAGCTGCGAATGGTTTGTAGAAGTGTGTTGAAGCCTTCTGCGTTATTGGGGATAGTGAATACATCTGCCAGGACTTCACCTTCTGAACTGAGGATGAAGCAGTCATGTTTATCCTTGGCAACATCGATACCCACACAAATCATGATGAATACCTCCGGTATGTTTATTTGATGCTGGTTCCACAGGACGCTTTACTCTTGTAACCTTGTTCCACATAAACCGTCTGGCGGTATCTAACTGATTAACAATACTGTAAAGGGCTGTGGTTGGAGCCTTTCGATAACCGTCTTGCGGTAGGAGGGACAAACCGATCCACAGCATCCCTTACAGTGTAGCATATGCCCTTGGAGAGGGGCACTAAAAACTACTACTCTATAATACAAGGTGGGGGAAAAGACCCCCAATGAGGTCCGCCAGGAGCTGCAGACCGACCGGGCAGTGCGCCTGCTGACGACCACGGATATGAACATCCAGCAGATCAGCGATTCGTTAGGCTTCAGCTCCGTGTCCTATTTCCGGAAAATCCTGCGAAAATACACCGGGAAGACCCCCAGCCAGATCCGCAGGCATGCCGATTCGCTGTAAGGTTTTCCTGTTTTACCGGGACGGGAGACCCGTCCCCTACGGTGGATGCCAGGCAGTAGGGGGCGGCGCCCTCGACGCCCCGCCGAAAATGGTACATTTTCGGGTTTTCCAAAGGAAAACATATCATAATCGTTTGGGGGCTGTTGCAAAATCATGCAACAGCCCCCAGGCAATTATTCCTTATTTCCGAACCGGCGGAAGCCCCGGTGATTGAAGAAAATGAACACGATCAGATGGATCACCACGCAGGAGATCAAGGTCAGACCGCCCTGCCACACCAGGCTTTCCACGGCGGACCAAGCCATCTCCATAGGGGGCATATCCACATATTTTAAGGTGGACGCGGCAGCCATCACCGTCAGTGCCATGCCCAGCGCCGACCAGATCACACCGGCGGTGCGCTGAGTAAACCGCCAGGCATCCAGGCTGGACATGCCCCACCAGCAGCGAAAGCCGGCGCTGTGGTTTGCCTCCTTAGGGGGCAGCACCAGATACACCAAACCAAAGGCCAGCAAAATCACAGGCCCTGCCATGACGCAGATCCGGACGACCAGCTGGATCCACCCCAAAACCGTATCCAGCTTGGGGATGATTTTTTCCAGAATGGCTTCCATATCTCCGCCACCGGCAAACATTTCTTTTAAAGCCTCTAAATCCATAGCTGCTCCTTACTTCTTTTCCAGGAACTGATTGATCTCGCTGACAAAGCTGCCCACGTCCTGGAACCGGCGGTAAACGGAAGCAAACCGTATGTAGGCAACCTCGTCAATGTTCTTGATCCGCTCCATGACCATTTCACCGATCTTGTCGGTGCTGACTTCCCGCTCCAGGGTATTTTGGATGCTCTGCTCGATCTCTGTGGTGATCCGCTCCAGATCGGCCATTTCCACCTTCCGCTTGTCAAAGGCCCGGACCATGGCATTGAGGATCTTGTTGCGGTCAAAGCTCTGCCGGGTGCCGTCCCGCTTGACGACGATAATGGGCAGGCTCTCTACGATCTCATAAGTGGTGAACCGACGCTGGCAGGCAGTACACTCCCGACGGCGGCGGATGCTGTTGCCGTCTTCACTGCGGCGGGAATCCACGACCTTGCTTTCCTGGTCACCACAAAACGGACATTTCATAACAGTCCACTCCTTTTATAAGTATTATTTTACAATTATAGCAGAATTGTGCGGGGCTGTCCAGTCTTTTTTCTTGCTATCCCGGCAACAATGCAGTACAATAGGTGCACAACGATGCTGCAAGGAGCAAGACTATGAAGAATCAGACACTTTACATCCTCTGGGGATTCGGATATTTGCTGTGTGCCGGGCTGGGCTTCATTCCCAATCCCACCGGGGCGGCCTATGGCGCTTTGTTTTTGACGGGAATTGCCTTTTTTATTCCGCCGTCCATCCTGCTGTACCGGGCCATCCGGAAACAGGATCAAAAGCTGCTGCGGTGGATCCGGGGAATCTCCCTGGGCTCGCTGATCGCCACCTTTGCGGCCATTGTGCTCAATATAATGTCCTACAGCGCCAGCGCCTTTATGGGCGATGCCATGCATGCCCTGCTGGTGCTGGTTTCGGTGCCCATGGTGTGCGGTCAGGTCTGGGTGGTCAGTATGTTCTGCTGGGCCTGCCTCATGTATACCGCCTGGACACACGTCAAAAAGAATTGAAAATGGACAATGGAAAATTGAAAATGATTTTTATGTAGGGGACAGGTTTCCTGTCCCAAAACCTTGTAGGGGCGATTCACGAATCGCCCACCAATCACATCCCACGTAGGGAACGGCCTGCGTGCCGTTCTGAAAACCCACCCCACGTAGGGCGGGGGCTTGCTCCCGCCACCGGAAATTTAGAAAATTTCCGGCTCTTTGAGGTAGGGAACGGTTTTATCCGTTCCGTCCGGGCTCGCATTTGGAACGCATGAATGCGTTCCCTACGTGGGTGTTGCATTCTTCCGGCCCTTCTGGCCACCTTCCCTCCGGGGAAGGGTTTATGTGGAATTATCTTATTTTCTTACCATTGAGGACGGCTTCCACTAATTTATCGCCGTCGTAGCGCAGCTTCAGCAGGAAAAAGGGCGCATCCTGCCACAGCAGGTCCAAAAAGATATGATCTCCCTCCCACAGGGGCAGCTGGCTGATAAAATCCCGGCTGACCCACTGCAGG
>JAZSRI010000125.1:0-2395 GCA_045538415.1 Faecousia sp.
CCCCCTATGAAATGTTCTGCGAAAGCGGTGAAGCGGTAAAGGAAGCGTCTCCTTTCAAGATGACCTTCGTTTCCTCCTGCTCCAACGGCCGCGGTTCCTACATTCCCTCCATCTCCACCTATGATTACAACGAAATGCCCGACGTGGTCTACGGCATCAGCAAGACCGAATACGCCCCAGGCACCGCCGAGATCCTGGTGGACGGCTTCAACGCCATGCTGAATACCCTTTACGAAACAAGATAATCCTTACGGGCGCGCTGCAAATTAGCAGTGCGCCCAATTATTTCTAATCATCCCTTGTAATATATTGCAGCATCTAAAAAGTTGAATTCACTGTCATTCCGGGGCCAGTGCGCTTGCGTGGTGTGGGAATCCCCCGGTTAGAGGGAAGCGGATCGAAAAGTTCCCGAAAAACCCAGGAGATTGCGTACCGGCGTCGGTTCGCAGTAACATATTGTTCGATTTTACAGCCTGCTGCAATTTTGTTTGCATCTTATCAAGGGGCCGTAGCAAAACGCGAGTTTGCTACGGCTCTAAATTTCACCTTCGAAGTTGCACAAACAACGGAAATCGCATGGGTTTGTGCATAAATTTGAGCGTAAAAATTGGCGGCAGGCTGTTTTTCAGTCTGTCGCTATTAGCTTTTATTGTACCTGTGGAAATTAAGCGGAAACTTTTTGGAATAGCTGCGTTTTGGTTCGGTTCTGCTGAATCTTGGCATGCAGCTTCCGGATATTATAGCCCATCGCTGCAAGCAGGATCTCCGTCTGCACATTTTTGTTTCCCCGGGTCAGAAAGCGGCGGAAGTTATAATCTTCCTTCACTACACCAAACGCTCCTTCAGACTGGATCGAACGATTCATCCGCAGCTGGACACCTGTTTCGCTGGTAATACGTTTCAAGGATTCTGCCCGCTGCTCAATGAACCTTTTGGATACTGTCATTTTCCGGTTACCTTCCGCTTTGGTGCATTTGGATTTGTATGGACACCCTTCACAGCTTTCGCATTCGTAGTGTGTGATCAGACTGACAAAACCGGTCTTGCTTTCTCTTCTGCTAATGTACTTCGCCTGCAGCTTCATACCGTTTTGGCAGGTGTATTCATCTGAGTCCGCATTATAGATCATATTCTCCCGCAGAGCCATATTGCTCTTGAATTTCTTGGTTTTGGAGCGCTCATAATTTGTAGGCTTGATATAACTGCCAATCTGCTTTTCTTCCAGATAACTGTAATTTTCTTCACTCTCATAACCTGCATCTGCGGTTACATCCTGGTACTTGATGCCCAATTGTTCCTCCATCTGTTCAAGCAATGGGATGAGGGTGTTCTGGTCATTGCGTTCGCTGGATACGTCTACACCAACGATATATTCTCCCTCTACGCCAAACTGAATGTTGTATCCGGGCTTGAGCTGAGAATTGCGCATATGGTCCTCTTTCATATGCATAAAGGTGGCATCCGGGTCGGTTTTGGAAAAACTGTTGCGTTCTCCAAATGTTCTCTGATATCCGGAATACTTCTCTTTTCTCTGCAATAATCCTTCTAATTCTTCTATATCCCTTTGAAGTTGACTCTTTCGCTTCCCTCTGCCATGAACGAATGGTGTTACCATCTTGCCTTCCATCTGAAGCAGCAAATCTTCTCCGGTCGCAGCCATAATTCCATACTGCTCACACAACTCCGGAATCTTTCTCTCCAGTTTTGCCAACAGCCGTGTTTCATACTTGGTAACGCTTTTCTTCCAGACAAAGCTGTACTTATTGGCGTTGGCTTCGATCTTTGTTCCATCTACAAACAAATGCTCAAACCGGATCTCACCCAGCGCAGCCAGCTTACCTACCAGTTGGGCCAACAGTCTGTCTGCGCACTTACTTAGGTGATCCCGCCGGAACCGCTCGAAGTGATTAAACTCCGGTGCTGACGCTCCATCCAACAGCCATATGTAATTGATGTCGCGCTCGCAGCGTTTCTGGATCTGCCGAGGTGCACGAATACCCTCCATGCTTGCATAGAGCATGATCTTGAGGGTGGTTGACGGTGGTATTGCGGTTGGACGGCCAGTGCACGCATATGTCCCATATAATGCGCTCAAATCCATCTCCTCTACTATTTTATCCAGGAGCCGTACACTGTCGTTTTCGGGTATTACCTTCTCTGCAAAACTTTCGTCAAGTAGCAGTTGCAAATCTCTGCCATTTGTGTAATAATTTGATTCGTGGGTATTCTTTTTCATAGCAGTTAAATTATACCACACAACAGAAAACCATGGAATCAGCTTTCGCTTGTTCCATGGTCTTTCTTTTTATTTAGGGACTTTTGCTACAGCCCCTCGAAGTGTTTTTACCAGTCCGGTGACAGTTCATGCCGCAGAGGGACGGTCATAAAGATTTCC
>JAZSRI010000106.1:0-5697 GCA_045538415.1 Faecousia sp.
CGCGTCCTTCATCAGGGCACGGGCAATGGAAATGCGCTGTTTCTGGCCGCCGGAGACGGTAACGCCCCGCTCGCCCAGCACTGTTTCATAGCCCATCTGGAAGCCCTTGATATTGCTGTGCACATCCGCCAGCCTGGCAGCCGCGGAAACCGCGCTATGGTTGGGCTTCTCCACGCCAAAGGCGATGTTGTTTTCAATGGTATCGGAGAACAGGAAATTATCCTGAGGCACGTAGGCGCAGGCGCTTCTGACAGAATGAATGGACACACTGTTCACATCCTTGCCGTCAATGAACACCGTTCCATCGGGCACGTTGTAGGTGCGCAGAATTAAATCCACCAGTGTAGTCTTACCGGAACCGGTTTTGCCTACAAGACCCACATTCTCGCCGGCGTGAATGGTAAAGGAGACATTCTCCAGAACATTGAATTCCCCGTCGGGGTAACGGAAGGTCAAATCCCGGAACTGGATATCGCCCCGGACGTCGGTAAGCTCTTCCACGCCCTCCCGGTCATACACGTTCACCTTAGCGTCCAGCAGTTCTCCCAGACGGTTCAGGGAGGCCTGTCCCCGGCTGGTCATGTCAATCAGCTCGGAAACCGCCATCACAGGCCAGACAATGGCGTTGAAATAACCAATGAACTCCAGCAGGTCACCTGCGTTAAAGGTTCCTTTATGTACTAGGTAACCGCCGTAGCCCAGAATCACGCAGATAACACTTTCCACAAACATGGTCACCAGTACCCGCATAATAACAGAGGCCTTGGTATGAGCCAAGTTTGTTTCCTCGTTTTCCACATTCAGCTTTTTGAAGGCCATCAGCTCCAGTGCTTCCTTCACAAATGCCTTAATCACAGCAATGCCGGAAAAACTCTCCTGAGAGAAATCGGACAGCCGGGAAAAGGCAGCCTGCCGGGCATCCCACTTGCGCATCAGGGATTTGCCCACCATGGTGGCCGACGCCAGCAGAAACGCCATGGGAATCAGAGACAGAACGGTAAGCATATGGTCCATTTTCCACATATTCACCACCGCCAGCACACCCATCAGCACCGCGTCAAAGAACATCATAACGCCCCAGCCGAAGCATTCCTGCACAGTATCCAGATCGTTGGTGAACAGGCTCATCAGATCGCCCACCTTGTTGAGGTGGTAATACTCCCGGGTCAGGTCCTTGGCATGGTGGAACATCCGGTTGCGCAGATCCTGCTCCAGTTTTACCGCAGAACCGAAAAAACAGACACGCCACAAAAACCGGCCGAGCACCATCACCAAAATGATCTTCACCATGGGCATACACACGGAATCCAGTATGTAGGTCATGTCAAAGGGCACCTGCGTGCCATTGACCTCCACAAACCCACTGTTGATGCCGTTGACCACAGCACCGTAGAATCTTGGGATCTCAAGCTGAAGGGCATCCACTGCCACCAACGCCAAAAGACCCAGCAGCAGCAAAGGCGCGTACCGCAGATAATAGCGGTTGATATGTCTTCCGAAAATCATGAGACCCACCTCCTTAATATAAAAAATACATTGCAAGTAATATAGCACCTAGAACAAATTTTTGCAAGGGGGCAGAGCCCTGACTGAGAATCTTTTCCGCAAAAATCCGGTGTTTCCTGAGAAGCACCGGATTATTTCTCTAATATATCAGCGTATTTTCTCTCCGTTGAGTACCGCCTCTGCCAGACATTCCCCCTGATAGCGCAGGGTCAGCAGGAAAAAGGGCGTGTCCTGCCACAGCAGCTCCAGAAATATTTTGTCCCCCTCCCACTGGGGAAGGCTGTCCAAAAAATCCCTGTGAACCCATTGCAGGTCACCCTCGTCACATTCTTTCAGCTCCCCCTCAAAGCCGTCGGCGGTAAACAGGTACATATACTCCCCTTCGCAGCCGTCGCTTAAGAAGGTAACCACACCCCGGCACTGCCAGCTGGTCAGCGTCAGCCCGGTCTCCTCCTTTGCCTCCCGCAGCAGGCACTGGTCAGGACTCTCCTCCGGCTCGAACTTTCCGCCAATGCCGATCCACTTATCCTTGTTGATATCGTTCTTCTTTTTTACCCGGTGGAGCATCAAAACCTGCTCCCCCTTGAGAATATAACAGAGGGTAGAGTTATAC
The DNA here is from genome assembly GCA_045538415.1 of Faecousia sp. Classification (GTDB taxonomy): domain Bacteria; phylum Bacillota; class Clostridia; order Oscillospirales; family Oscillospiraceae; genus Faecousia. The sequence goes on from JAZSRI010000106.1 coordinate 2,120, forward strand.
ATCATTCCATCTACTTTCTGATTAAAATGGCTCTGTGGAGGTTGTTTACCTGAATCTGTGCCGCGCCGTCCTGCCGTTCACCGTCCAGCGTCCACACCACGCCGGCATCGGTCTCAACATGAATGGTTTTCGCGCTGCGGAAGGTAATCATACCACAGTTGTAGGTCTGCTTCTGTACCGCCAGAATACACTCGTGCAGCTCTGAAATATCCTTGGGGGCACGCACCAGCAGTACCTCAAACTTACCATCACACATGTCCACCTTGCTCTCGTCCAGCTTCAGGATGCCGCCTACACTGGTGGAATTGCAAATCGCCCCGAACAGGTACTCTCCCTCCACCGTTTCACCGTCCATGGTAAGGCGTACACGCAGAGGCTTCAGCTGGGACAGTTCGGAGATACCGCCCAGCACATAAGCGGTATGGCCCAGAGCGTTCTTAACATCCTGGGGGGTAGCGTAGCTTGCCCGGGTAAAAGCGCCGAAAGAGGCCACATAGGTAAAATACCGTCCGGCGAAGCTGCCGATGTCATAGGGATAATCCGTACCCTCGGCAATCTGCCGGGCTGCTTCCACCATGTTGGCAGACAGCTTCAGCGACCGGGCAAAATCATTGGTAGACCCGGCAGGGATATACCCAATGGGCACCTGCGTTCCGCTTTCCATTACGCCGGCTACGGTTTCGTTAAAGGTGCCGTCTCCGCCGCAGCATACCACCAGATCCATCTCCCCTGCCCGCTGGGCTACCACCTGAACCGCATCTGACTGCCCGGCGGTTATGTAAGTCTCCACCCGGTAACCTGCCCGGTTAAACACCATCAGGATATCCGGCAGCACCCGGTTTGCCTTGCGCATACCGGCATAGGGATTAAGGACAAAAAGCATGTTTTTCAAATTCATGTCACCTTGTTTTCAGAAAATACTGCCCTAATTATAGCACCGCAGGTAAAAAGTGCAAGATATCCCGGGGCACACCGGAAAAAATTTACGGATTCTTCAAATTTACAAAGAGTTTACTTTGTGTATATCCATCTCTGCTTGCAAAACAGGGAAACTTTCCATATAATAAAGGCAAGAACACTATTTTACCTTTTGGAAGGGATTTTATATGATTGATTTTAATAAGAAAAAAGGCTTTATCTGCGATATGGACGGTGTGATCTACCACGGAAACCGGGTGCTGCCCGGTGTACGGGAGTTTATAGACTGGCTGCACACGGAGAAAAAGGAATTTCTGTTTCTGACCAACAACAGTGGCTACACACCCCTGGAGCTGCAGCAGAAGCTGGCACGTATGGGGCTGGATGTATCTCAGGAGCATTTTTACACCAGCGCACTGGCTACCGCCGCGTTTTTGAAGGATCAGAAGCCGGGCTGCTCGGTGTATGCCATCGGTGAAGCAGGTCTGTTTAACGCCCTGTATAACGCGGGCATTACCATGAACGATGTAAACCCGGACTATGTGGTCATCGGCGAGGGCAAATCCTACTCTCTGGACAGCCTGACCAAGGCGGTGAATCTGGTAAACCGGGGCGCTAAGCTGATTGGCGCCAACTCCGATGTCTCCGGCCCTATCGAAAACGGCATTGCTCCCGCCTGCGGGGCGTTGGTAGCCCCCATTGAGATGGCCACCGGCGTCAAGGCCTATTTCTGCGGCAAACCCAATCCCCTGATGATGCGCACCGGTCTGCGGCTGCTGGGCTGCCACTCTGCCGAGGCGGTGATGGTGGGAGACCGGATGGATACGGATGTAATTTCCGGTCTGGAAAGTGGCATGTCCACAGTGCTGGTGCTCTCCGGTGTTTCCACCCGGCAGACTTTAGACAGCTTTGCCTACCGTCCCACAGTGGTGCTGGACGGGGTGGGAGATATCGTCGCCGCCGCGGAGCGCTCCAAACAGGCTTGACAGCGGCAAATCTTCCGTCTATAATAACGCCATAACTTCATAGGACAGTTCGAGACCCTCCTGTCGGTAAACAAAACTAGGCAAAAAGAGGGGGCTTTTGCCCCCTCTTTTGTATTGTATGAGGTAATTTTTATGAGTCGGAAAACAAAAAATCTCACCGTTGCGGCCCAAATGGCCGCCATTTACGTAGCGCTTTGTTATATGCAGAATTTGCTGCTGCCCGGCTCCGCCAGCAACGCCATTCAGTTCCGGGTGGCGGAGGCTATGATGGCGCTGTGCTTCTTCACCCCCGCCGCTATCCCCGGCCTGACACTGGGGTGTCTACTGTTTAATGTGAGCTTTGCCGGGGCTCTGCCCACAGATATGGTGGTAGGTACCGCCGCCACCGCCACTGCCGGCATCTGCATGTACGCCCTGAGGAATCTCAGGTACAAGGGGCTTCCCCTGCTGGGACTTTTGATGCCCGCTGTGTGGAACGGCGTGCTGGTAGGGTGGGAGCTGAGCTTCTACATAGGGGGCGGCTTCCTGCTTAACTGCCTGTATGTGGCAGTGGGAGAGCTGGCGGTGCTGCTGAGCTTGGGAAGCACTCTGTACTGGGTGTTCAAAAAGCGGGGGCTGGATACCCGCCTGTTTTAAAGCTCTTTTTGGAAAAACACCACATTGTCCTGCCCGTCCACTGTGAGCATCCAGGTGTTTTCCAGAGAACTTTTCTGCTTCTGCAGCTGTTTTACCACCCACTGCATATCCTTACCGGCAATTTTCAGATTGTCCTTAATGACCTGCCCGTCACTGATAATGGTGATGGGCAGGCTCTGCTTTTGGGGTGTGATACCAGCCTCCTGGGCGTTGGCGGGGCGCTGCTGGGGATAGGGAAACACCGATAGATTGCCGTTAGTCTCCAAGATGGCGTACTGCACACTGCGGATGTCCAGCACATCCTTTTCCCGCAGGTGTCCGGTAAGCTCGTCCAGAGTGATGCGGTTTTTTTTCAGGTTCTTCTGGATAATATTTCCGTTTTCAATGAGGATCACCGGCTTGCCGCACAGCAGCTTCCGCACGAAAATGCTCTTAATGGACAAATACGCCAGCAGCAGCTCCGCCCCCAGAATGGTGAGGATGGGGATGATTCCGTCCGCCAGCGACAGGGACTTGTCCTCCATGGGAATGGTGGCAAGATTTGCCACCATCATAGCCACCACAAATTCCGTAGGCTCCATCTGGCCCAACTGCCGTTTGCCCATCAGCCGGACGACCACCAGAAGCAGCCCATACAGCACGATGGTGCGGAAATAGGATTGGATCATAAAAACACACCTCTTTGCCTGTGGCACTTTCCCCGGATGAGCAGCACAGGTTTTGCTGTATTTTTCCCGGAAAAATCAGGGATATGCACCGTTTTTTGTGAAAAAAACCTTGACTTTTAGAACCTAAGGTACTATAATACACTGGTCTGCGAATGCGGACAATCCTTGCTCACGGCGCGACCGTGGGCCAAAAGTCCAAAAGGAGGTGCAAACAACATGGCTAAGATCACCGGTAAGTACGAGGTGCTGTATATCATCGATCCCGCTCAGGGTGAAGAGGGCATCGCCGCACTTGTGGAGAAGTTCAAGGCAATGGTGGAAGCGGAGGGTACCCTGACCAACATTGATCAGTGGGGCAAGCGTCGTCTGG
>JAZSRI010000112.1:0-28279 GCA_045538415.1 Faecousia sp.
CAAGACCTGATAACAACTCCTTGGCTCACAGAACGACATGGCTACGATCCGACTTATGGTGTCCTTTTCCGGGGGCGTGGCGGAGTGTATCCGGCAGGACATGCCTTGGGATATTTACGGCGATCTGGGGGTGCTTTTGGGTCAGCGTATCCGGGGGAGCAAGCTCTGTGCCCAGCCCTATCACTTGGGGGAGCAGGCCATCCGGGCCACGGTGATGGGCGCGGGCTGTTACAGCGTCCGGCTGTCCGGCAGCACCGTATTCTGCCGGGGGGTGCAGCTTCCTGTAAAAGGACTTGGGGTAGTACCGGTTGCAGAGGAGGAAGATGTGTCTGCCTGTTTGTCGCGGCTGGATGGACCGGGAGTCCTGTATTTTCCCCATGCACGGCCGGGAAGCTATGACACGGTGCGGCAGCTGGCCCGGAAAATCACCCAGGGGGTAAAAACCGGGGATATTTTTGTCTGCACCAACCAGGATATGGCCAAGGCGCTGGGTCAGGCCATAGCCCTTTTGTGCCCGGACCGGGGCTGTGTATGTCTGGACGGTCTGGAGCCGGAGGAGGGCAGCTATCTGGATATTGGCCAGCCGGTGGGGCCTGCCCTGCCGGTGGTTATCAAAACTCTTATTTTAGGGGCGTAATATGAAACTGAAAACCACATTATTGGGAAAAACCTACACATTCCGGGATTTGAAACAGGTGCTTGCCAAGGCCAACGAGGAAAAGACCGGAGATAAGCTGGCGGGGCTGGCGGCGGAGTCCGCTCAGGAACGGGTGGCAGCCAAGGTGGTGCTGTCGGCGGTGACACTGGGGCAGCTGCGGGAGCATCCTGTGGTGCCCTATGAGACCGACGAGGTCACCAGAATCATTCAGGACGATGTGAATGAAAAGACCTATGAGCGGATCCGCAACTGGTCTGTGGCGGAGTTCCGGGAGTGGTTGCTGGATGAAAATACCACCGGCGAGGACATCCGCAAAATCAGCCGGGGTCTGACCAGTGAAATGGTGGCGGCGGTGTGTAAGCTGATGAGTAATCTGGACTTAATCTACGCTGCTTCCAAGATCACCGTCACTGCCCACTGCAATACCACCATCGGTCTGCCGGGCACACTGTCCTGCCGCTTGCAGCCCAACCACACCACCGACGACCCCGACGGCATTACCGCCAGCACCTTGGAGGGTCTTAGCTTCGGCGCCGGTGACGCGGTGATTGGACTGAACCCGGTGACGGATTCTCCGGAGCAGGTGGGCACCGTGCTGCGCCGTTTCCAGCAGATCAAGGAGCACTGGCAGATTCCTACCCAGATCTGCGTGCTGGCGCACGTGACAGCCCAGATGCAGGCGGTGCGCCAGGGGGCGCCCTGTGACCTGATCTTCCAGTCCATTGCCGGCAGCCAGAAGGGCAACGAGGCCTTTGGCTTTACCGCCCAGACCCTGCAGCAGGCCCGGGAGCTTCTATTAAAGGAGGGCACTGCCCAAGGGCCTAACGTGATGTACTTTGAGACCGGGCAGGGTTCGGAGCTGTCCTCCGACGCCCACTTTGGGGCAGACCAGGTGACCATGGAGGCCCGGTGCTATGGCTTTGCCAAGCGGTTCCAGCCCTTCCTTGTGAACACCGTGGTGGGTTTCATCGGCCCGGAATATCTCTACGATGCCCGGCAGGTGACCCGGGCAGGTCTGGAGGACCACTTTATGGGTAAGCTCACAGGCATCCCCATGGGCTGCGACTGCTGCTATACCAATCACATGAAGGCAGACCAGAATGACATTGAGAATCTTGCCACTCTGCTGACTGTGGCGGGCTGCAACTATTTCATGGGCATTCCCCATGGAGATGACATTATGCTCAACTACCAGACCACCGGCTTCCGGGAGACGGCGGCGCTGCGGGAGCTGACCGGCAAGACGGCTATCCCGGAATTCCAGCAGTGGCTGGAAAAGATGGGCTTTATGGAGAACGGAAAACTGACCAAAAAGGCCGGCGACGGCTCATGTCTGCTGTTTTAAGGAGAGAGGCCTATGAACAAAAAGGAATTGTCCGCGCTGGTAGCGCAGATTATGCAGGAAATGGAGCCGATGGTCAAAGGCAGTGACTACCGTCCTACGGACCCGGGACCCCAGCCGGTGGATACCCACCTGCAGGACGGGGACTTTGTGGAGGATGTGACCAAGCTGGACCTGCGGAAGCTGTATTTGCAGGAAAATGCCAAGGATAAGGCATCCTTTGCCCGGCTGAAGGAGAAAACCCCCGCCCGGCTGGCAAGCGGCAGGGCCGGCGCCCGGTATAAGACGCTGACCATGCTCCGTTTCCGGGCGGACCATGCCGCCGCCCAGGACGCGGTGTTTTCCCAAGTGCCGGAGGATTTTGCGGAGATGAACAAGCTGGTTGCCCTGCAGACCAAGTGCCGGGATAAGGATGAATACCTGACCCGGCCGGATTTGGGGCGCACCTTTGATGAGGAAAACCGGAAAAAGATAAAAACTGCCGTACCCCAGCCGCCCCGGGTACAGATTGTGGTGGGAGACGGCCTGTCCTCTGCCGCCATTATGGCCAATGCCATGGACTGCCTGCAGGCAATCCGGGATGGGCTGAAGCTGAAAAATATTGAAACCTCCCAGCCGCTGTTTGTCCGCTATTGCCGGGTAGGCGCGGGGGACGCGGTGGGGGACGTGACCGGGTGTGAGCTGGTGTGTGTACTGGTGGGAGAGCGGCCGGGTCTGGTGACGGACAAGAGTATGTCCGCCTATATCACCTACAAGCCTCACACAGGAGTCTCCGAGTCCAGCCGGACAGTGGTCAGCAACATCCATGCCCAGGGAACCCCCGCGGTGGAGGCAGGCGCTTATGTTGCTGAACTCATTGACACCATTTTGCGGAAAAAGGTTTCCGGCGTGGGACTGCATCTGGAGGGCGCGGTATGATCCCGGTGAAGGTGCTCAGTGTGCAGTATCTGGCAAGCGCCTCCCCGGAGCTTTGCAGGAAGCTGGGCGCGCCTAGGGGTTACCCCTGTCTGGGGCTGATTACCACCGATTGTGACGATGCCACCTATATTGCCTTGGACGAGGCGACGAAGGCGGCGGACGTGGCAGTGGCGTACAGCCACAGCTTTTACGCCGGCGCGGCCAATGCGTCCACCCCCTTGGCAGGAGAGGTAATCGGTATTCTGGCAGGGCCTACCCCCGGGGCGGTGCGCAGCGGTATGGAGGCGGCGCTGGCTGCTCTGGAGCGGACAGGCTTTGAGGCGGTGGGGGAAATTCCCTACCTTGCCCACACGGTGAGCCGGTGCGGCAGCTTTTTGGCCAAGGAAGCGGGCGTGCCGGAGGGGTCGCCCATCGCCTATCTGATCGCCCCTCCTTTGGAGAGCATGTATGCCATGGATTTTGCCCTGAAAGCGGCAGATGTAAAGTTATGTAAACTATATACCCCTCCTTCGGAGACCAATTTCGGGGGAGGTCTGCTCACCGGGACCCAGTCCGCCTGTGAAAGTGCCTGCGGGGCATTTGCCCAGGCGGTAGCCCGGGTGGCGGCAGCTCCCAAATAGGGAGCGGAAACAGGAAGGAGCGTCATTTTGGAACTGGACAAGGATTTGCAAGCCCGGCAGCAGGCCCGGGATTTTGCGAAAAAGGCGGAGGAAGCGCAGAAAGTACTGGGCCGGATGACCCAGCAGCAGCTGGACGCCATTGTGGAGGCGGTGGCAAAGGCTTTTGCCGCTGCCGCGCCGGAACTGGCGGATATGGCGGTACGGGAGACAGGCTTCGGCAATGTGGACGATAAAATCACCAAGAACCTGTTTGCCTCCCGGGATGTGCATGCAGCCATCCGGGATATGAAGACCGTGGGTGTATTATCGGAGAACAAACAGGAAAAGCTATGGGAGGTGGCAGTTCCCGTGGGGGTGATCGCGGCCATTGTTCCCAGCACCAACCCCACCTCAACGGTGTGCTACAAGGCCATGATTGCCCTGAAGAGTGCCAATGCCATTGTGTTTTCTCCCCACCCCAAGGCCCTTGTGTGTACCCTGCGGGCGGCGGACATTGTAGCCAAGGCAGCCATGAGCGCCGGCGCGCCGGAGGGAGCGGTGAGCTGTCTGGGGATTCCCTCCATGGCAGGCTGTCAGGAGCTGATGCACACAGAGCCGGTGAAGCTGATTCTGGCTACCGGCGGCCCGGCTATGGTCAAGGCGGCCTATTCCTCCGGAAAGCCTGCCATCGGCGTGGGTGCGGGCAACGGACCGGTGTATATCCACTGCTCTGCCGATGCGGATAAAGCGCTGGAGGATATCCTGCGGTCCAAAACCTTTGACAACGGTACAGTGTGCGCCTCGGAGCAATCCATCATTGTGGAGCGTTCTCAGGAGGAAAAAATCAGGAAGCTGGCTTCCCAGAAGGGTTTTTACTTTATGGACAAGGAGCAGGCCGGACGTTTGGCTGGGCTGCTGTTCCGTCCCAACGGAACGCTGAATCCGGAGATTGTGGGCCGGTCGGCACTGGATCTGGCGGAAAAGGCGGGGATCCGGGTGCCTGCCAATACCAAAATTCTGGTAGCCCGGGAGCAGGAGGCTGGCCCTACCCGGCCCTACTCCATGGAAAAGCTGTGTCCTGTGCTGGCCTTTTTTGTCATGGACAATGAGGACGCGGTGCTGGAAAAGGCCATTGAGGTGCTGATCCATGAGGGCAGCGGCCATACCTTCGCCATGCATGCCCAGGATGAGGCTGTGGTGCGGAAATTTGCCCTGAAAGTGCCCGTCTCCCGGTTCTTGGTGAACACCCCGGCGGCGCTGGGCGGTATTGGCGCGACCACCGGGCTGTTCCCGGCGCTGACTCTGGGCTGCGGCGCGGTGGGAGGAAGCTCCTCGTCCAACAACATCTCTCCCATGGATCTTCTGAATATCCGTCGTGTGGCCTGGGGGAACGAAAAAGTGACTACCCATGGGTGTGTGTCCGTGCATGCCGATGAGGAACTGATCCGGCAGATCACGGAAAAAATACTGCAGCGGCTGGGGTAAGTCTGTAACAGCGGCGCAAAGGAAAGGAATAGCATTATGAACACAAATTCTTTGGGAATGATCGAAACAAAGGGCCTGATCGGCGCTATTGAGGCAGCCGATGCCATGGTCAAATCCGCCAACGTGCAGCTGGTGGGCAAGGAGCAGGTAGGCGGCGGCCTGGTGACCGTGATGGTCCGGGGCGATGTGGGCGCGGTGAAGGCGGCCACGGATGCCGGCGCGGCGGCAGCGGAGAAGGTGGGAGAGCTGATCTCCGTCCATGTAATCGCCCGTCCCCATACGGAAGTGGACAACATTCTGCCCCACGGACGGCTGGGCCAGAACCAGACCCAGGCGAAGTAAATGCTCTACACCAGACAGGCCGTTCAGGAGAATGTGCGCAACCGGGACGGCAAGCGGGTGTTCTATCTGGGAAAGGGGCATCAGCTTACCAGCGATGCCCGGGACTGGCTGGCCCGGGAACGGATCACCATTCTCCCCGCTGACCAGGCAAAGCCCGAGCGGTACGCTCTGGAGGGCGGCGGATTTATGGAGGCAAAGCCCGAGCATATGACCCATCTGCATGGGAACGTGCTGGTGCCCAAAACCCATCCCCGGATTGCCTTCCGGGGAGCCATGGACACCCTGCAGGCGGAGCTGCTGCTGTGTATCCGCCAGGCGGACAAGCCCTGGAAGGCGCTTCTGGAGCAGGCGCTGCAGGCAGCGAGGCTGGTGCTGTCCTGGGAAGTTATGGAAGAGCCTGCCGGGGAGGTGGAGCTGGGAGGGATGTCCCCCCAGCAGCTGCGGGACAGGTCTCACCGCCCCCAGGACTACTACGGCCAGCCCCATTTTATGCCCTCTGGGCAGGATAGCCAGCAGCTTCTGCTGGTAAACCGGGCGCGCACTCTGGCCCGGCAGGCGGAGCTGGCGGCCGCCCGGGCGTTCTGCGGGGAGCAGGGGGTTCAGCGGCAGGATCTTATGCAGGTGCTCAACCGGCTGAGCAGTTTTTTATACCTGATTATGATCCAGATGAAAAGGGAAATGAGGGAAACGAATGGATCTGCAGGAACTGACCCAACAGGTCATTGACAGAATTTTTGTGCCCATGGAGGCTTCCGGGCGGCATGTGCACGTGACCGCCCAGCAGGCATTGACGCTTTTTGGCCACCCGCTCACGCCCCAGCGGGAGCTGTCCCAGCCGGGACAGTTTGTGGCGGCGGAACGGGTCACTGTGATTGGGCCAAAGGGAGAATTTCGGAATGTGGCGGTGCTTGGCCCGGAACGGCCTGAGGCACAGGTGGAAATCTCCCTGACCGACGGAAAACACTTGGGTATCACGCCCCCTGTGCGCCTTTCCGGAAATGTGGAGGCCACCCCTGGGGCGGTGCTTCAGGGGGACAAGGGCCGGGTGGAGCTGAAGCAGGGCGTGGTAGCCGCCCAGCGCCATATCCACATGAACGAACAGGACGCCGCCCGGTTTGGGGTGAAGGATAAGCAGGTGGTGCGGCTGCAGACCATCACAGAACGCCCCCTCACCTTTGACAGTGTGGTGGTGCGGGTGCACCCGTCTTTCAACACCAGCGTGCATCTGGACTATGATGAAGCCAACGCCTGCGGCTTCCAAAAGGGTGACCTGGGGAGGATTTTGGGGTGAGCCGGGCGCTGCTGATCGGGGCAGAGCCTGCCGGTCTGGAGGGCTACACCTATGTGGCCCAGCCGCCCTATGACACGGTGATTATCGGTTCTCTCCCCCTCTCCCAGGCACTGCAGCTTACGGATGACAGGGTGCTTTCCGCACTGGCTGAGGGAATGGGCGTGGTGCTGTACACACCGGGCCTGCCCCAGGTGCGGGGAAACCGGGCGCTGGCGGCCAGCCTTGCGGCGGCCTACCGGCAGATGAAAAACTGGGGCATTTTGTTTACAGAGGGCAACCAGAAAAAACTGGTGACTGCCCAGCAGGCAAGAATCCTGCGGCAGACCGGCAGAGCACCGGCACCGGGCTCGGTGCTGACACCTCTGGCGAAGGAAATTTTGGAGGGACAGTAAGGGGGCGCTGCCCGGCGTTATGCTAGGAACGCCCCACAAGACCCTGTCAGGAGGAAGTTATGAAAATTGGAACAGTGACCGGGGCGGTCTGGTCCTCCCGGAAGGCGGAGGGTCTGGCAGGCCAGACCTTTCTGGTGGTGAGTACCAGCCAGGGCGAGGTGGTGGCGGCAGACCAGGTGGGTGCGGGAACCGGTGACCGGGTGCTGCTGGTTACCGGAACACCGGCGGCGAAATATTGCATGGAAGCCCCTGTGGACGCGGTGGTGGTAGCCATTCTGGACCCGGAGAAAAAGACCCAATGACACCCTGCCGAGAGGGTGTATCCTAATTTTGGTAATAAAGGAGACTCCCTATGTCTGTCCATGAGATACTGATTTTTATTATGGCGGTTTTCGCCGTGGCGGGCGCGGTGGACCGGATTCTGGGCAACCGGCTTGGCCTGGGTGAGGAGTTTGAAAACGGCATACAGGCCATGGGTGCGCTGGCGCTGGCAATGGTGGGTATCATTTCCCTTGCGCCGGTGCTGGCAAACCTGCTGCGTCCGGTGGTGGTGCCGGTGTATGGCTTTCTGGGGGCTGACCCGGCTATGTTCGCCGGTACGATTCTGGCCAGCGACATGGGCGGCGGCGCCCTTGCCAGCCAGATGACCACGGACCCTCAGGCAGCCCTCTTTGGCGGCGTTCTGTGCGGCAGTATGATGGGCGCTACCATCGTATTCACCATTCCTGCCGCCATGGGCATTTTGCGGGCGGAGGACAGGCCTGCCCTGGCAAAGGGCGTGCTGTGCGGCATCGTTACCATCCCGGTGGGATTGGTGGCAGGCGGCCTCACGGCGGGCTTCCCTTTGGGGATGGTGCTTAGAAACACCCTGCCCATTGTGATCATTGGAGCGGTGATCGCTTTTGGCCTGTGGCGGTGGGAAAACGCCATGATTAAAGGCTTCGGCTGGTTTGGCCGTGGGGTAGTCATCCTCATCACCATCGGCCTTGCGGCGGCTATTTTTCAGGAGCTGACGGGCATTACCCTGATTCCCGGCCTTGCCCCCCTGTCCGAGGGATTCCAGACCGTGGGTGCCATCGCTATTGTGCTGGCAGGCGCGTTCCCCCTGGTGTATGGCATCACCCGCGTGCTGAGAAAGCCCCTTTTGAAGCTGGGAAAACTGCTGGGCATCAACGATACCGCTGCGGCAGGCCTGATCGCGAGCCTTGCCAATTCCATTGCTACCTTTGGCATGGTCAAGGACATGGACCAGCGGGGCAAGGTGGTCAACATGGCCTTTGCGGTGTCTGCCGCCTTTGTGTTCGGTGACCATATGGGCTTCACCGCGGGTTTCGCCCCGGAATTTCTCCCGGCGGTGATCGTGGGAAAACTCACCGCAGGTGTGACCGCGGTGGCGGTGGCGCTGCTGCTGACCCGAAACAGGGGCAAAAAAGGTTGAACCCAAGAAACCAGTTGACAAAACTTACCTGTTTGGGCTATAATAGCCAAGATACAGGTAAAAAAGCTGTGAACAGAAGAGTAATTCGGGCGCGCCGTTCAGAGAACCCTGTCTGGTGAGAATGGGTACGGAGCAAAGGAATGAACATGGTCTGGGAGCTGGGATGCCGATAGGTAGGTATCTCCGGGCGCGCCCGTTAAAGCGTTACGAGGCAGCGATTCGCTGCGAACCAAGGTGGTACCGCGAAGTTATAACTGTCGCCCTTGCATGCGCAAGGGCGATTTTCTATTTGAAGGAGGAACGAAAATGAGCGAAAAGAAACCCTATTATATTTCCACAGCCATCGCCTATACATCCGCTAAGCCCCACATCGGCAACACCTATGAGATCGTGCTGGCCGATGCCATTGCCCGGTATAAGCGTCAGGCGGGCTACGATGTCTATTTCCAGACCGGCACCGATGAGCATGGACAGAAGATCCAGCAGAAGGCGGAAGCCGCCGGCATCACTCCCCAGGAGTATGTGGACAATGTGGCCGGCCAGATCAAGAACATCTGGGATCTGATGAATACCACCTATGACCGTTTTGTGCGCACCACCGACCCGGAACACAAGACCAAGGTGCAGAAGATCTTCGCCAAGATGTACGAAAAGGGCGATATCTACAAGGGTAAGTACGTAGGCAAGTACTGCACCCCCTGTGAGTCCTTCTGGACCGAGAGTCAGCTGGTGGACGGCAAATGCCCCGACTGCGGCCGTGAGTGCGTGGACGCGGAGGAGGAAGCCTACTTCTTCAAGATGAGCAAGTATGCCGACCGGCTGATCGAGCATATCGAGACCCATCCCGAATTCATCCAGCCGGAGAGCCGGAAGAACGAGATGATCAACAATTTCCTCAAGCCCGGCCTGCAGGATCTGTGCGTATCCCGTACCAGCTTCACCTGGGGCGTGCCTGTGACTGTGGATCCCGGCCATGTGACCTACGTGTGGCTGGACGCGCTGAGCAACTATATCACCTTCTGCGGCTACGATCCCGACGGCAACCATGACCAGCACTACCAGAAGTTCTGGCCCGCTGACTTGCACCTGATCGGCAAGGATATTGTCCGCTTCCACACCATTTACTGGCCTATTTTCCTTATGAGCATGGGTGAGCCCCTGCCCAAGCAGGTATTCGGCCATCCCTGGCTGCTGGTAAAGGGCGACAAGATGAGTAAGTCCCTGGGCAACGTGATCTATGCCGATGATCTGGTAGAGCTGTTCGGCGTGGACGCGGTGCGCTACTTTGTGCTCCATGAGATGCCCTTCGCTACCGACGGCATTATGACCTATGAGCTGATTATCGAGCGGATCAATTCCGAGCTTGCCAACATTCTGGGCAATCTGGTCAACCGTACCATTGCCATGAACAACAAGTACTTCGCCGGCGTGATTCAGGCGCCCACCGCGCCCGAGGCGCTGGACGAGGAACTGAAGGCTGTGGCGCTGGCTATGCCCGGTAAGGTAGAGGCAAAGATGAATGAGCTGAAGGTGGCAGACGCCATTGACGAAATCTTTGTGCTGCTGCGCCGCGCCAACAAGTATATTGATGAGACCGCCCCCTGGGCGCTGGCCAAGGACGAGGCCAACAAGGCCCGGCTGGGTACGGTGCTGTACAATCTGCTGGAGAGCATCCGCTTTGCTGCCATTGCGCTGGAGCCTTACCTGCCGGATACCTCTGCTAAGATTCTGGCCCAGATCAAGTCCTGCAACGGCGGTCTGGAGAGCCTGACCAGCTTCGGTGTTACCGTTCCCGGCACCCAGCTGGAGGCTCCGGAGATTCTGTTTGCCCGTCTGGACATGGAAAAGAAGCTGGCGGAGATCGACGCGTTTAACGCTGCTAAGGCCAAGGCTGCTCTGCCCCCTCTGGAAATCGAGCCCTACACCGAGGAAAAGGTGGATTTTGACACCTTCTGCAAGTCCGATTTCCGCGCTGTGAAGGTGCTGGACTGCCAGAACGTGAAAAAGTCCGACAAGCTGCTCCAGTTCACCCTGGACGACGGTTCCGGCACACCCCGGCAGATCCTTTCCGGCATCGCCAAGTACTACAAGCCCCAGGAACTGATCGGCAAGACCCTGGTGGCCATCACCAACCTGCCGCCCAGAAAGATGATGGGCAAGGAGTCCAACGGCATGCTCATCTCCGCCGTGCATACAGAGCGGGGAGAGGAAAAGCTGAATCTTTTGATGGTGGATGATGCCATTCCCGCCGGCGCCAAACTGTGCTGATAAAAAATGTAACCCCCAGAGCTGAATCAGCTCTGGGGGTTCTTTCCTGTGACAGTGACTGCCCCCACAATATCGCAAGGAATTTTTGAAAGCGTTTTAGCGCATAGCTCCTGTTTGGCAGGAATAAAAATAGGGAAAACTAACCAATGGAGGGTTTTACAAAAATTTCATAGATTTTCCGCAAATAAGTCTTGCTTTTTTTGAAGCCTTAGGCTATTATATAGCTGTTAGCACTCAAAAGAAAAGAGTGCTAAATGTTTCGTAGATATGTGCAGCCTGTGCTGCGATCTAAAATACAGTAAGTATATGGAGGATACGTTATGAAACTCAAACCCATGGCAGACAACATTCTGCTCAAGGCCGCAGAGGCAGAGGAGACCACCGCTTCCGGCATTATCCTGGCCACTACCACCAAGGAAAAGTCCGGCATTTATGAAGTTGTTTCCGCAGGCCCCGGCACCAAGGACGTGACCGTTACCGTTAAGCCCGGCGACAAGGTTGTCATTGCCAGCTTCGTTGGCAGCGACATCAAGCTGGACGGTGTGGACTATAAGTTCGTCAAGCAGGATGAGATTCTGGGTGTCATCACCGACTAATCGAAATAAGGAGTATTTATCATGGCAAAGATGATTGTTTACGGCGAGGAAGCTCGCAAGAAGCTGCAGTCCGGTATTGACCAGCTGGCCGATACCGTTAAGGTTACCCTGGGCCCCAAGGGCCGCAACGTGGTGCTGGGCAAGAAGTTCGGCGCTCCCCTGGTCACCAATGACGGTGTGACCATTGCCAAGGAAGTGGAGCTGGAGGATGCCTTTGAGAACATGGGCGCCCAGCTGATCCGTGAAGTGGCTACCAAGACCAACGATGTTGCCGGTGACGGCACCACCACTGCTACCGTTCTGGCACAGGCCATCACCCGTGAGGGTCTGAAGAACCTGTCTGCCGGCGCGAACCCCATGGTCATGCGCAAGGGCATTGAGAAGGCTGTTGCTACCGCTGTTGCCGCTTTCAAGGAGCATTCCGTTCCTGTCAACGGCTCTGCTGACATCGCAAGAGTCGGTACTGTCTCCTCCGGCGATGAAGCCATCGGCGCTCTGATCGCTGAGGCCATGGAGAAGGTGGGCACCGAGGGTGTCATCACCATCGAAGAGAGCAAGACCGCTGAGACCGGCCTTGACGTGGTTGAGGGCATGCAGTTCGACCGGGGCTATATCTCCCCCTACATGGTCACCGATACCGACAAGATGGAAGCCATTCTGGATGATGCTTATATCCTGATCACCGATAAGAAGATCGTCTCCATTCAGGAGATCCTGCCCATTCTGGAGCCTGTGGTCAAGGCCGGCAAGAAGCTGATGATCGTGGCTGAGGATGTGGAAGGCGACGCACTGGCAACCCTGCTGGTGAACCGTCTGCGGGGCAACTTCAACGTTGTTTGCGTAAAGGCGCCCGGCTTTGGCGACCGCCGCAAGGAAATGCTGCAGGATATCGCCATCCTCACCGGCGGTACTGTTATCTCCAGCCAGCTGAACATGGAGCTGAACCAGACCCAGCTGACCGATCTGGGCCACTGCCGCCAGATCGTGGTAGCCAAGGACACCACCACCATCGTTGACGGTGACGGCACTGCCGAGGCCATCCAGGGCCGCGCCCAGCAGATCCGCGCCTCCATTGCCACCACCACCTCCGACTATGACCGTGAGAAGCTGCAGGAGCGTCTGGCAAAGCTGTCCGGCGGCGTAGCAGTTATCAAGGTTGGCGCCCAGACTGAGGTTGCCATGAAGGAAAAGAAGCTGCGTGTGGAGGATGCGCTGAACGCTACCCGCGCCGCTGTTGAAGAAGGTATCGTGGCCGGCGGCGGTACCGCTCAGGTCAACGCCATTGAAGCTGTGGAGCAGCTGGTTGCAACCCTGACCGGCGACGAGAAGACCGGCGCCAAGATCATCGCTACCGCTCTGCAGGCCCCCATCCGCCAGATCGCCCAGAACGCGGGCGTGGACGGAAGCGTGGTCTACGAGAAGATCCGCACCTCCGGAAAGGTGGGCTTCGGCTACAACGCCTACACCGAGGAGTATATGGACATGATCACTAACGGCATCGTGGATCCCACCAAGGTGACCCGCTCCTCTTTGGAGAATGCCGCTTCCATCGCTGCCTGTGTCCTCACCACCGAGAGCCTGGTAGCAGACCAGCCCAATCCTGCCGCTGACGCTGCTATGAACGCAGCTGCCGCAGGCGCCGGCATGTACTAAGCAAAAACCATCAGGGGGCGGGCAATCCCGCCCCCTAAAATTTCGAAAACAGGGGCTTTTCGGGAAAATTTCCGAAAAAAACCTATTGACAAGAAGGAAAACCTGTGTTAAAATACCGGGGTAATAAAGAAGGCTGAACATCCGCCTCACCGTAAGCAAGCTGCAAAACGGTTAATATTCCTTCTTTTCCCTGGTCATAGGGGTATGTTGTGAGTATGCGGATGGACTGCCATCCGCTTTTATTTTTGGCAATTTCCGTTGCCAAGGGTTCTATTTTTTGGAGGTGCTTACCATAGCCAAGTTAGATCATCAGCTCAACGAAGAGATCCGTGACAATGAGATCCGTGTAATCGGTGCTGACGGTGCCCAGTTGGGTATCATGTCTGCCGCCCAGGCCAATGAACTGGCGGAACAGCAGGAACTGGATCTGGTGAAGATTTCTCCCAATGCGGTCCCCCCCGTGTGTAAGATTATGGACTATTCCAAGTTCTGCTTCGACCAGAAGAAGCGGGAGAAGGAAGCCAAGAAGAATCAGCGGGTTGTGGAAGTGAAAGAGATCCGCATGAGCCCCAGTATTGACACTAACGACTTTAACACTAAGGTGAAGAATGCCCAAAAGTTCCTGAAAGAAGGAAACCGGGTAAAGGTGAGCGTACGTTTCCGCGGCCGTGAGATGGCACATACCAATCTGGGCGAGAAGCTTCTGATGGATTTTGCCGAGGCCTGCGCGGAGATTGCCGCCATGGAAAAGAATCCCAAGCTGGAGGGCCGCTTCATGGGTATGTTCCTGGCCCCCAAGAACAGCAAGTAAAACAATTTATTTTGTATTACCAAAGATACGGAAGGAGATCCAATTATGCCCAAGCTGAAAACCCATAGCGGTGCTAAGAAGAGATTTAACCTGACCAAGTCCGGTAAGGTCAAGAGAGCCCGCGCTTACAAGAGCCATATCCTCACCAAGAAGGATACCAAGCGTACCCGTCGTCTGCGCACCACTGCTTATGCTGATGAGACCAACGTAGCAGTCGTCAAGAAGATGATCCCTTACAAATAAGCTCTAGGAGGATATTGAGAAATGGCAAGAGTCAAAGGCGCAATGATGACGCGCAAGAGAAGAAACGCTACCCTGAAGCTGGCTAAGGGCTACTGGGGTTCTAAGTCCAGACATTTCAAGATGGCCAAGCAGGCTGTCATGAAGTCCGGCAACTACGCATATGTTGGCCGTAAGCTGAAGAAGCGCGACTACCGCAGACTGTGGATCACCCGTATCTCCGCTGCAGTTGCTCCCTACGGCATGAACTACTCCACCTTCATGAACGGTATCAAGAAGGCTGGTATCCAGATGAACCGTAAGAGCCTGTCCGAGATGGCTATCCAGGACAACACCGCGTTCGCCGCTGTTGTGGAACAGGCTAAGGCTGCTCTGAAGTAAGACCTTTTACAGGCTCCGCGTTGGCGGAGCCTGTTTTTTATGGAGGAAAACACATGGAACTACGGCATACAGCCCAGCGGGAGGGCCGCCTGTCCAGTTTTTTAAAAAAGGAACTGGGTATGTCCAGCGGGCTTATGAACCGGCTGAAATGGCAGGACAAGCTGTTTGTCAACGGCGTGGCAAGACATACGGATTATCCTGTCCGGGTAGGGGATGTCATTACTGTTCCTCTGGAGGATGAGGAGCCGGCGTATCCGGCAGAGGACGGGGAACTGACCGTCCTGTATGAGGACGAGCATATTCTGGCGGTGGACAAGCCTGCCGGTATGCTGATCCACCCCTCCCGGGTGCGAATCACCGGCACGCTGGCAAACCGGGTACTGGGCTATTACAAAAGATCCGGGCAAAAAAGCGCGTTTCATCCCATTACCCGGCTGGACCGGGATACCTTTGGGGTGGTACTGCTTGCAAAAAATGCCCATATCCATGCTAAGCTCAATGCCCAGCACGCAGCCGGGGGCTTTTGTAAGATTTACCATGCCCTGACTTGGGGCGGTCCGGAGGAGGACAGGGGTGTGATTGACGCGCCCATTGCCCGCCTCCCCCTGCCCAGCCTGCTGCGGACGGTCAGCCCTCAGGGAAAACCGTCCCTGACGGAGTTTCAGGTGCTGCAGCGGGGCAGTGGAATCTGCAAGCTCCGCCTGCGCCCGGTGACGGGACGCACCCATCAGCTGCGGCTGCACTGTCTGTACAGGGGATTCCCAATTTTGGGAGATCCCCAATATACCACAGCGGATTGCGCCGCCATTTCGGAAAAACTGGGGCTGCAGACCCAGCTGCTGTGCGCCAGAGAACTACAGTTCCAGCATCCCGTCACCGGAGAGCCGCTGCGTATCCTGTCAAACATGGATGTTCCCGGTGTGGAAACGGTTATCCTGCCCTGACGGTCACAGAGTACAATCCGGCCTATTCGTACCGGTCTGCTGCTGGGTTGTGTGCTGTACCCGGCTCTCCAGATGCCCGGAGCGGATCACCGGGGGCTTGGGGTCTACCACATCCCAGGAGATTTGCCGTTTTTCCTCTTTTTCTTCTTTTCGCATAAAAATCCCTCCCATGTCTAGTATGGACAGGGAGGGATTTTTCATTCTTATTCACATTAACCGAAGGTTACAGAGCCGGTCATGTCGATGACAGCACAGTAGGTATGGCCTACACCTAAGATAGCCTCAGAGCCGTCCTCCAGGAAGAAGGAGAAGGGCTGATGCACGTCTTCACGGGCCCACTTGATGGGAACGATCTGTCCGTTGATGGCCAGATAACCGGTGCCTTCGCCGTAGAGTTCATACACGGAGTGGTCATATTTATTGCGCAGCTTGGTCTGCTGGGCATACAGCACCACCACGTTCTCGAAGCACAGGGTCTCGTTGTTGTTGCCGTCGATCCAGGTGCCACCGTACTGGGCAGCTTCGTAAAGACCGGTGGTCTCATTATAGGTCATGTTGGTGTCCTTGCCGCCCCGGAAGGTGATCTCAATCTTGTTGGCCTTGTCGCCTCCCAGATCCACATCGTTCTGGAAGGTATAACCGTAGTCCAGACCGTTTTCATCCACGGTGTCGTAGTAACCCTTGTGCTCCATAGCGGCTTTCAGCTTCTCACCGGTGGTGAACAGGGTATGCTCATAGGAGTAACCCCGGGCAGAGCGGTCCTTATCGCGGAAGAAGAAGGAGCCATAGGCGAACTCGTCGATATCCCGGTAATCTTCCAGAACCTGATTCAGGGCATGCATATGGTCAGAGGCCATATAGCTGCCGCCGCAGTGTGCCAGAGGTGCGTTGAAGGAGGCGGAGAGGCTGATCAGGTAAGTACGGGCGCTGCGCACCGGTCCGATGGTCGCGATGTTCTCCAGATCGGTGAAGATAGCAAGACCTCTGGTGGTGCCGCCCTCAGTCTCAATTTCAAAGAACCAATCGGCCTGAGTAATGCCGTGGTGGGGCAGAGCCGCGGAAGAGTTGTTGATAGTAGAGGCGGTGGGCCAGCCAACATAAGGCTCACTGAGGGTCTCACCGGTCAGGGGATGGACAGGCAGAGCAGGCTCAGTAGCTTCTGTGGTTTCCACAGTAGGGGCTTCTGTGGTGGGAGCTTCTGTTGTGGGCGCATTTGTGGTGGGAACTTCGGCTGCAGGCGCGGAGGTTTCCGGAGTTTCCTCCTTGCCGCAGGCGCACAGAAGAAGGCATAAAACAAGAATGATTGCAAGTAAACGTTTCATGAAAAGGATCCTTTCTCTATACAGTTTGACCTATTATATCAAAACAGTTAAGATTTTGCAACTGTTAGTTATTCCCCGTCGGAAGGTTCCCCAGAGGGAGATTCCAGAAGGATACTGTCCATGGTTTTCCAAGGGTGTAGGAGAAGAGGTTATCCCTGGCGGGGGAGAGCTCTGTGAGCATACCCCGGGTGGCGTAAATGGAGTAACTGCCGATGAGCACCGGGCACAGCCGGGAGTTATCCATGACTGCTTTGTGGAGGGTATAATAGTTGCCGTGGTTTTCCAGCGCCTGCTGGCATAGGTGCAAGAGGTCATCGTCAAACAGACCGCCCTGGCTCAGTTCCCGGTAAATGGAGAAGAAAGGCGTTAGATCCATATTGGGAGAGAGTTTTGTCTGTCCCAGATACAGGTCAAATACCCGCATTAACAGGGCGTCGTTATATTCCTGCCCGCTGACTTCCTTCATGGTGACCACCAGACCGCCCTCCTCCAGCATTTTGGCAATGGAACGGGCAACCCGGACACGCAGGGAGTCATCGCTGTTTACCAGCAAGGTTGTCTTGGCACCGGTGAGCCCGGCATCCTGCACGGCTTGGGCAAATTTCTCGGGATCATAGGCATATTTGCTGGCCAACGCCTGACTGTAATAGGGGGACAGGGGGGAACAGGGCAAGCTGGCGCTGCGGGCAAAACCCCGGTAATAGTCCTTTACCAAGGTATCACGGTCAATGGCGTAGGTCAAAGCTGCCCGCATTTCCGGGCTGGCGAACACGTCGCTGCTGGCAGAGCAGCCAAGATAGGTAAACATGCCGTTTTCGCAGTCCCACAGTTCATAGTCGCACCGGTAATCCACATACCGGTCAGAACCGGGGTCGGCGCACACCAGACTGACGTCATAAAATTCAAAGTTGTCCCGGATGTGGGTGGCGGACTGAGCTGCAACCAGCTTGATGCTGTCTTGAGAGAACAGGCCGCTGCCGGAAGCCCACCAATTGAGCCGCTTGCGCAGGGTTCCCCCATTGAGTCCGTCGTAGAGGACATAGGGGCCGGTACCCAAGGGGCGGTCCGATTCCAGCTGGTCTTTTTTCAGAATGGGAATATCAAGCAGCAGGGGCAGATTTTCGTAGGGTGTGTGCAGGGAAATGGTGATGCCCCCGTCCTCGGACAGTTCAATGGTATTAAAATAGGTGAATCTGCCGCTGTAGTAGGGGCTCTCCCACGCCGCGTGGAGGCTGGCAACCACATCCTCAGCAGTCACATAGGTGTTATCGCTGAAGGTTGCCTGCTCAATGTAGAAGGTGTAGGTTCGCATATCCCGGGACACCCGGTAGTTTTTACACAGCTGGGGGATTACATTATAGCTGCGGTCAATGGAGAAAAGTCCCTGGTACAGCAGGGAAAACAGCGCCCGGTTGGTAAAATCCGTACACTTGTAGGGATTCATGGTAATATCCTGATAGTAGGCCATCACCAGAGGCACGCCCTCCGGGTCTGCCTCCAGAATGTGGGGAGCAGTGGGTTCGTTGTCCGACTCCAGAGCGTCTCCTGTGGGTGTGTGGGGTTGTGGGTAGTTTCCGGAGCAGCCCGACAGCAACAGACACAGGCACAGGGTTAAAGCCAATACTCGTTTCATCGTAAGCCCTCCTGTCTTGTAATAAAAGCGCCCTGAGAGCCGCGCAAGCCGTTGGTTGCCCGGTGGGACCAGTAGAGGTGGTGGCTGCACATGGTACATTCCTCGCTGATGGCAATGTGTTCCACCCCTGCCCGCTTCAGAAGCAGAGCGTTGATCTTTTTCAGATCCACATAGTATTTTTCTCCTGCCTGGCGGATGCAGGTCTGTGCTTCGCTGCCCAAAACAGCTTCCATTGCCTGGGGGACATCTCTATCCGTCTGGAAACAGCAGGCGCCAATGTTAGGGCCGATGGCGCACCGGATATCCTGCGGACGGCAGCCAAAGTGGTCTTGCATAGCCCGGACAGTTTTTCCTGCAATGTCCGCGGCGGTACCCTTCCAGCCGGCGTGGGCCGCACCCACCGCCCCGGTAACGGGGTCGTGGAACAAAATAGGAGTACAGTCAGCGGTAAATACCGCCAGAGTCACCCCCGGTTCATTGGTAATCAGGGCATCACATTCCGGACCCCGGTGGGAATCGGTGAAAAAGTTGGCGTCCTTGCTGCCCACAGCCCGGACGATGTCCGTATGGGTCTGGTGGGTCAGCACCAGTTTCTCAAGGTCAAAACCTATGGCCCGGCTTAGAATCTTATAATTTTCCAGCACATTCTCCGGGTTATCTCCCCGGTGGGCACCCAGATTCAGCGATGCCAGATGATCTGTACTCACGCCGCCCATACGGGTGGTAAAGCAGTGGATGCAGGATATATTTTCCGACGTGAGATAATCCAGCGTGCCGGTTTTCTTGTGAATGATGTTCATAGTCAGCTTTCCATGCCGGCGGCGATATCCTTATCCCGGCAGCATTTTTTGTATTTTTTGCCGCTGCCGCAGGGGCAGGGATCGTTGGGCCCGGCCTTTTTCTGTACCCGGACAGGCTGGGACTTCACGGTTTTATCAGCGCTGCCGGTGGACAGCTCCTTGGCTACCTTCTGCCGCTTGACCTCCTGACGGGGAGTCAGCTGCACCAGGAACATACGGCGGATGGTCTGCTCCCGGATGGCCTGGATCATGGCCTGGAACATCTCGTAGCCCTCTTCTTTATAGGCGATCACCGGGTCGTGCTGGCCGTAAGCCCGCAGACCGATGCCCTGCTTCAGCTCGTCCATGGCATCGATGTTATCCATCCAGTATTCGTCTACTACCCGGAGCATGACCACCCGCTCCAGCTCCCGCATGACCGCAGGCGTATAGGCAGCTTCCTTTTTCCGGTAATACTCAGCTGCCAGCTCGTAGATACTGTCGCTGAGGGTTTGGGCATTCAGTTCGCCTTGAGGCGCAGTGTAAGCGCCCTTGGGGAAATAGATGCCGTCAAACTGGCTCAAAATGGCCGCAACGGAGGCGCTGTCTGCCACACCGCCGGTATGGCTCAGTCCGTCGGACACGGCCGAATCCACCACACCCCGGAGCATGTTCATCATATTCTCCCGCAGGTCCTCGCCGTCCAGCACCTTCTGCCGCTGGGCGTAGATCACCTCACGCTGGGTGTTCATCACGTTGTCATATTCCAGAACGCTCTTTCTGGAACGGAAATTCCGGCTTTCCACACTCTTCTGGGCGTTTTCCACAGCGTTAGAGAGAATCTTAGCGTCGATGGGGGTGTCCTCATCCAGACCCAGAGAATCCATCATAGCCATCACCCGGTCCGAAGAGAACAGCCGCATCAGGTCGTCCTGCAGGCTCAGATAGAACCGGCTTTCGCCCGGGTCGCCCTGGCGGCCGGAACGTCCCCGGAGCTGGTTGTCGATACGCCGGGACTCGTGGCGTTCCGTGCCGATGATGAACAGGCCGCCGGCCTGACGAACCTTCTGGGCTTCCTCCGCAAGCTCTGCCCGGAAACCGGAAAGGAGCTGCTCGTATTCTGCCCGGATGGCCAGAATTTCGGCATCATCGGTCTCTGAGTAAGCGTTGGCCTGCTGCAGGAGCTCCTCGGGAATGTCCTTTTTCCGCAATTGGGTCATGGCCATGTACTCGGCGTTGCCGCCCAGCACAATATCTGTACCACGGCCTGCCATGTTGGTGGCGATGGTCACAGCCCCAAACTTGCCCGCCTGGGCAACGATCTGGGCTTCCTGCTCGTGGAACTTGGCGTTGAGCACGTTGTGAGGGACGCCCGCCCGCTTGAGAAGCTTGCTGAGCACCTCACTTTTTTCAATGGATACAGTACCCACCAGTACAGGCTGACCCTTTTGGTGGCAGGCAATTACCTGCTGGATAATAGCCCGGAACTTGCCGGCCTCGGTCTTGTACACCACATCCGGCTGATCGATTCTCAGAACAGGACGGTTGGTGGGAATCTCCACCACATCCAGCCGGTAAATGGCGCCAAATTCTTCCTCTTCTGTCAGGGCGGTGCCGGTCATGCCGGAGAGCTTATCGTACAGCCGGAAGAAATTCTGGAACGTAATGGTGGCAAGGGTCTTGCTCTCGCCGGCCACGGTTACTTTTTCCTTGGCTTCAATAGCCTGGTGCAGGCCCTCGCTGTACCGTCTGCCGTACATAAGCCGGCCGGTGAACTCGTCCACGATGATTACCTGACCGTCCTTAATCACGTAGTCAATGTCCTTTTTCATAATGCCCCGGGCCTTCATGGCCTGGTTGATATGGTGGGACAAGGTGGTGTTCTCAGTGTCGGCCAGATTTTCAATGCCGAAGAACCGCTCCGCCTTGGCAATGCCGGAGGCGGTAAGGCTTACGCTTCTGGACTTTTCGTCCACGATGTAGTCGCAGTCGTAATCGTCCTGAACTTCTTTTTCGTCGGTTTTGGCAAAGACCTGCTTGCGCAGACCGGACACAAACCTGTCCGCCTGCTCATATAGCTGGGAGGAGTCCTCACCCTTGCCGGAGATAATCAGGGGGGTACGGGCTTCGTCAATGAGGATGGAGTCTACCTCGTCCACAATGGCGAAATAGTGGCCCCGCTGCACAAGCTCGGACTTGTAGATAGCCATATTATCCCGCAGGTAGTCAAAGCCCAGCTCGTTGTTGGTGCAGTAGGTAATGTCCGCGGCATAGGCCTCCCGGCGTTCTGCCGGCTTCATGCCGGGGATCACAAGACCCACGGAAAGACCCATGTACCGGTGTACCTTGCCCATCCACTCCGAGTCACGCTTGGCAAGGTAGTCGTTGACGGTGACCACATGGACGCCTTTTCCCCCAAGGGCATTTAAGTAGCAGGGCAGAATGGCTACCAGGGTTTTGCCTTCACCGGTTTTCATTTCCGCGATGCGGCCCTGGTGCAGGACGATACCGCCGATGAGCTGCACAGGGTACGGCCGCATACCCAGCACCCGCCAGGCGGCCTCCCGGATGGCGGCAAAGGCTTCCGGCAGCAGGTCATCCAGCGTTTCTCCCGCGGCAAGACGCTCTTTGAACAGGGAGGTCTTTCCCTTCAGCTCCTGCTCGGAGAGGGCTTTGTATTCTTCTTCCAGGGCAAGAATGTTATCTACCAGAGGCTGTATCTTTTTCAGCTCCCGTTGGGAACGGGAACCAAACAGCTTTGTGATCAATCCCATGATGTACGCTCCTTTTGCTGGTGGCAATATTTTAACCATTATAGCACACATCCCGGTAAAAATATAGAGTTTTTTGTTAAATTGCCCCCTATTCCAAAAGAAAAAGCCCCCCAAAGACCATCATTTGGGTCTTTGGGGGGTGAATGTGCGAAGAATCAGGCTTTCAGCGCTTTGCGCTCGTCCTTGGTGCGGAAGAACTTTTCCAGCTCGGGCACCAGAATCAGGCAGATCAGCGCCGCGGTGAAACCGCCGTTGTACAGGCAGAAGCCGCCGTGGAGGGTGGGAACGCTGGTGACCAGCAGATAGTGCATCACGGCAGCAATGAAACCATACTGCCAGCCGTACTTGTCAGCAATGGGGCTCAGACCGTTGGCGTAGCACAGGCCTACACAGATGGCCTGGGCATTGATACCGAGGGTGAAATTGCCGCCCAGCAGAGGAGAAATCCAGCCGCACACGGTGGATGCCACCACGTAACCCAGCATAATGGGCCACACGTTTCCGGGGTGAGAGCCGGAATTGCAGCAGGCCAGCATACAGAAGATGATGCCGAAGGTCACGCCGTTAAAGGTGGCGCCAATCAGGTTATAGTAGCCCAGAATAAACAGGCCGTATACACCCACGTTCATAAGGAATGTGGCATTGCCGTAGGTGGAGGAGAAATTGGTTACCAGGGCAGGATCCCGCAGCAGCTTCCAGTAATCCTTGGGGGTGCAGCCCAGCAGCAGGGCAAGGATAATGCACAGGCCGAACACCACGCAGCAGAAGATGTTGACGGTTGCCTGAGAGGCAATTTTCATGGAACCTTCCATCAGGGTATCCATGGCGCTGGGCAGAGAAACGCCCATAGTCTTGTACAGAGTGGCGTTCAGGAAGAACGCGGTCATTCCCACAGGCAGAGCGGCAGAGTAGAGGTCAAAGCCTTTATGTACCTTGGGGGAATGGGCAAGGCCTGCGGGGAGGAAGAAACCGATCACAGCGCCAACAGCCAGTGCCAGCAGCACACCGGGCAGGTTAAAGCCCACCGTTTCCGCATGGGGATAACGGATCAGCAGGTCGGTGATCAGGGGGGCAATGCCGGTGGAGAAGAGCATGGCGTTCACCTGTCCGCCCAGCTTTTCTTTCTTCACCAGGCAGTAGAGCATAACGCCGAAAACGCTGGGCCACATATTGAGAATGTTGATACCCCAAGAGCCGAAGCCAATGGTGAGGATCACGGCCAACGTGGAGACGTTATTGGGTGTGCCTTTAAACACAACAAAAAGCCCCAGGCAGATAAGACCCACCAGACCCATATTCAGGAAGGTGGCAGCATAACCGCCCATGGCAAAATAGTTGGCGGAGATTTTGCTGGGCTGGGACAGAATGTTCCACAAACCGGTGAACATGCTGTTCCTGTCAGGCATGCAAACAGCGGCGACAATAAAGCAGCAGGACAAAAAGGCGAACAACAGCTTCAGAAAGCTGCTTTCACTGAGGGTCTTGATCTTTTTCATAACGCACCTCGACTTTTTTATTATACCAAAAAAGGGCAATCCAGTTCCGCGAAAACTGAATTGCCCAGACGGCCGGCACAAAACTCTTACACTTCCCCGCGTTACTTCGCGAAAACCGTCAGTCATGTAAGATAGTACCTATATTGTATTGGAAAACTTCCCTTTTGTCAATAGAAAAAGGGGGAAAACCCAGCAGGAAAGGGCGCTGATGGGAGGCTTCCCATCAGGTGCCCTTGGGGACATTGTGCTGTCTGGCGCTGGTCCGCTCATCCGGCCGGATTTCCCCAACCGCGGTAAGGGAACGCTTGGTCAGTGCCGGGCCAACCAGTTCATACACGAGCACAGCAAACAGCACCACATTGCGTACCAATGCGCCATTGGGCAATGCTCCCGCAGTCAGTGCCATGCCCAGAGCCACACCTGCTTGGGGGAGCAGGGTGATGCCAAGGTTCTTAGTAATGGGATCGGGCTGCTTTGTCAGGCGGCAGCTATACGCCGAACCAAAGTACTTACCCAAAGACCGGGCAAGAATATACACCACACCTACCAGTATGGTCACGGGACTCATCAGCACCTGCAGATCCAGTTCCGCACCGGAGATTACAAAAAACAGCACGTTCAGGGGCATGGTCCAGCCATCCACACGGCTCATCAGCTCCTCAGAGGTGGAGCAGATATTGCAGAAAATAGTGCCCGTCATCATGCACACCAGCAGCAGAGAAAAACCGCAGTGGACCCCTGCAATCTCAAAGGACAGGGTACTAAGCCCCACTGTCAGCAGCACGAAAGCCACGGATATGGTCATACGCTTACTGCGGGAATGGAAAAACTGCTCCACCCAGTTCAGCAGCCAGCCCATAATGCAGCCCAGACCCAGGGACAGAACGATCTCCACAAGGGGCTCTACCACTACCCCAAGAATGCTCACCTGCCCATTGGACAGGGCGGTGGCCACGCCGTAGGAAACAGAGAACAGCAAAAGACCTACCGCGTCATCAATGGCAACCACCAACAGCAGCAGCCGGGTCAGAGGGCCGTCAGCCTTATACTGCCGGACCACCATCAGCGTGGCGGCGGGGGCAGTGGCGGAGGCGATAGCGCCAAGAGTGATGGCAGCGGGCAGGGAGAGGGTGTCCGGCATGCACAGGTGCAAACCTATCAGTACAATATCTACCAGCACGGTGGTGAGCACTGCCTGTAAAATACCAATAATAATGGCTTTGCGCCCTGTGGCCTTCAGCTGGCTCAGGCGGAACTCGTTGCCGATGGTAAAGGCAATGAAGCCCAGAGCGGTCTGGGTGATGGCGCTAAAGCCTTCCACCTGCTCCAGGGAATTAAAACCCAGCCCGGGAATTTTCAGCATACCCAGACAGAAGGGCCCAATCAGAAGACCGGCCACCAGATACGCGGTAACAGCCGGTAGATTCACCAGCTTTGTCAGGCGGGACAGCAGCAGCCCACCTATAAGAGCTACCGCAAGACAGATTAAATAAACTTCCACAAAAAACGCCTTCTTCACGGTTAATAATAACAGTTGCGGTTTGGACGCAAACCCGCCGTATCATATCACCAATTGATTTGCACTTCAAGAGCAATTCCTACCAAAGATTTGATTATCAATTCTGTTTCTTTGTGCAAAATTTATAGGAGCAAGACTGTCGGATACAAAAGAGGAGACCGCTGACGCGGTCTCCCGAAAATTTATGCAATTAAGCCTTCTCAGCAGCCTCAACCACGTGCTTCATCAGCACACTGGTGGTAACGGCGCCAACACCACCGGGAACGGGGGTGATGGCATCAACGATGGGTTCCACCTCATCGAAGATGGCGTCGCCGGACATGCTGCCCTTGCCCTTGGCAGTGGTCTTCTCGGCGTCCCAGTTCATGGAAACGTCGATGACCACCTGACCGGGACGGACATAGTCAGCAGTCAGAGACTTCAGAACACCTGCAGCAGAGATGATGATGTCTGCCTGCTTGCAGATAGCGGCGGTGTCCACAGTCTTGGTGTGGCATACGGTGACGGTGGCGTTCTTCTGCATCAGCATCATAGCGGCGGGCTTGCCAACCACCAGGCTGCGGCCGATCACAACGGCGTTCTTACCCTTGCAGTCGATGCCGTAGTGATCCAGGATCTCCATGCAGGCAGCGGGGGTGCAGGGTGCGTAGCCCAGATCGTCACGGCCCTCGAAAACGCCGGCGTTGGACAGATGGGGCATGCAGTCCACGTCCTTCTTGGGGTCCAGACGGTTGCAGATCTCGTTCTGGTCATTCTTCAGGTGCTTGGGCAGGGGGCGGAACATCAGAACGCCGTGGATGGAATCGTCGGCATTGACCTGATCAATCATAGCCAGGACCTGCTCCTTGGTAGCGTCCTCAGGCAGCTCAAACTTCTTCACTTCTACACCGACCTGCTCGCCCTTGGTGGTAGCGCCCTTTTCGTAGGACAGGTCAGAGGGGTTCGCGCCAACGCGGATAATGCCCAGAGTGGGGACAACGCCCTTCTCCCGCAGAGCGGCGGTACGGGCCTGCAGAGCGGCAACCAGAGCCTCGTTGACTTCCTTGCCCAGTAATCTCTTAGCCATAGTAAAATACTCCTTCAAAAATATTATTTATTTCCAATATGTAACCATACCCAATAGTCGCCCTTGGGAATCAGACACCAAAGCCGGCCTTGACGGAATCGAAGATCTCATCAGCCATGGCGCAGTACTTGGCCATCATGCCCAGCGCTTTGTCATTCAGCTCCTGAGCGGTCTGACGGTTCTTCAGGGTTTTGGTGTTGATGAACACATTCAGGGAAGCAGCCTGCAGAGCGGCCTTGCAGCAAACAGCGCCGCAGCCAGCGTCGGACACAGCCAGACGGCTGCCCTTGGCAGCAAACACAGCAATGTACTCAATGGCCTGGCAGCACAGCTCCATGATCTTCATGGGGGTGGAGCAGGCGATCAGGGTAGCTTCTTCCATAACCTGATCCCGGGTGGGGTCGTCCTTGGGGATACCGTAGGCCTTTGCCAGGGGCAGGAAATTGACCTCATCGGCCTCCACCTGATCCAGCAGCTCCTTCTGCAGAGCGTCGCACTTAGCCTTCAGGTCGATGATTTCTGCTTCCACATCGGCGTACTTCTTCTTGCCGACGGTGAGGGAGCCCACCATGTTGCCCAGAGCGGTGCCGATGGCGCCAACCAGAGCGGCAGCGCCGCCGCCGCCGGGAGCGGGGGCGTCAGATGCCAGAACTTCCACAAATTTCCGGCAGGTTTCCATAGTCATATCCATAAAATTGTTCTCCATTCTTGTCTTTGTAGGGAGGGCGAAGCCTGGCGCGGCAGGTTCCCGGGGTGGTGCTGCCGCCGGGGGCTTCCCGCGTCAGGCTCCGAACCGGCCCAAAACGACAGGTTTTTTACAGTGCAATATATGCCCCAAAAGCACAGGCGGGAATCCGCCTGTGCTTTTGAAGTTAGTTTGGAATTAGAACAGGCCGGAAACCTTACCGGTCTCGGTGTCGATATCCACGCGGCGGTATGCGGGGTCAGCAGCAGTACCGGGCATCATGGAGATGGTGCCAGCCATGGGGCACAGGAACTTGGCGCCGCCGTACTCCAGAATGTCACGGATGGTGAGCTTCCAACCGGTGGGAACGCCCTTCTTGGTGGGATCGTCGGTCAGGGACAGGTGGGTCTTAACCATCATGGTGCAGTAGTCAGCGTACTTGGGATCGGACTCGAAGCGCTCTGCCTTCTGCACAGCCAGGGGCTGCCAGATAACGCCGTCAGCGCCGTAGACTTCCTTAGCGATCAGCTCAACGCGCTGACGCAGGGGCATCTCCAGATCGTACAGGAACTTGATGTCCACGGGATCCTCACAAGCTTCCACAACAACGCGAGCCAGTTCAGCAGCGCCCTCGCCGCCGTAACGCCAGTGGTTGGACTCAGCGCAGCGGACACCGCGCTCAGCACACAGCTTCTTCAGCAGAGCGATTTCCGCGTCGGTATCGGTGTAGAAACGGTTGATGCAGACCACGGGGTTGATGCCGGACTTCTTGATGGTGTTCACATGGTGGAACAGGTTGCAGGTACCCTTCTCCAGCAGTTCCAGGTTCTCCTCGGTGTATTCTTTGGGCAGGGGGGCGCCGGGAGTGACCTTGGGGCCGCCGCCGTGCATCTTCAGGCTGCGGACGGTAGCAACCAGAACGGAAACGTTGGGAGTCAGGCCGGACAGACGGGTCTTAACGTTCCAGAACTTCTCGAAGCCGATGTCGGCAGCGAAGCCGGACTCGGTGACATGGTAATCAAACAGCTTCAGAGCCAGACGGTCAGCGATAACAGAGGACTGGCCGATAGCAATGTTAGCAAAGGGACCGGCGTGGATCAGCACGGGCTGATGCTCCACGGAGTAGCACATGGTGGGGTTGATGGCGTTACGCATCCAAGCGGCCATAGCGCCGGCAACGTCCAGATCCTCACAGGTGACAGGCTCACCGGTACGGGAGTAAGCCACAACGACCTTGCCGATACGCTCGCGCAGGTCCTTCAGGTCCTTGGCAACAGCCAGGATGGCCATCAGCTCGGAGCCGACAGCGATGCCGAACTTGGACTCCATCATGAAGCCGTCCAGACGGCCGCCGATACCGATGATGATGTTACGAAGGCTCTGTGCGCAGAAGTCGATAATCCAGCCCATCTCCACGCGCTTGGGGTCGATGTCCAGACGCTTCAGGCCCTTTGCAGCCAGCCACTCGTCGGTGTTGTTACGCTCGTGCTGCATACGTGCAGTCAAAGCAACCATAGCCAGGTTGTGTGCGTTGATGATGTCGTTGATGTCACCGGTCAGACCCAGAGAGAACTCGGTCATGGGCATCAGCAGAGCGTTACCGCCGCCGGCTGAAGTCGGATCGTAGCCATGTCGTTCTGTGTGCCA
>JAZSRI010000149.1:0-19480 GCA_045538415.1 Faecousia sp.
AGCGTCAGCAATTTTCCGGTTCACCCGGTCAATCTTGCTCTGATCCAGCACCACATGCAGCTGCTGCTGAATCATACCTGTAGACGTAATCCGGGCCACGCCGGGGATACCCTCCAGTTCGTTCATCAGGGTATCATTCAAGAAATCTGTCAGGGCAATGGTGTCCAGCCCCTCCACAGACAAGGCCGCCACCTCCACAGGGAGCATAGAGGGGTTAATCTTCATCACATACGGTGTCCCCACCATATCATCCCATCCTGCGGACAAGGTGACAATCTGCTGCTGGATATCCACGCCAATGGTATCCATATTCACAGCCTCTTCAAACTCCAGTATGACTGTACTCACATTCTCACTGGAGGTAGAACTGACCTGTTTGATGTGCTCCAGCGTGGACATGGACTGCTCCATGGGTTTGGAGACTTCCTCCTCCACCTTCTCCGGGCTTGCGCCGGGATATGTGGTCACAACGATCACATAGGGAAAATTCATGTTGGGAAGCAGGTCCGGTGTCATCTTCAGATAGGCAATCACACCAAGCACCAGCACCGCAATCACAGCCACAAACACGGTAAGTGGTTTTTTAACAGAAAATTTAGGCATACATATCTCCTGACTGCACAAAAACGAAATTATACTTATTATAGTCTAACACCTTATTTTTGTTATATCAATGGTTCATTTGTAAACCTTCTGTAACGATTTGCGCAAAAAACCCGGGGTTAGGCAGGTGTCCGTAAAACAGTCAATCCTCCCTGTGTGATTTCTCATAGGGAGGATTTTTGCTTATTGTTTCGATACAGCAGTATCCAAGGCTCCCTCTGATGAGGGAGCTGTCAGCGAAGCTGACTGAGGGAGAGAATTTTGCACCAAACGATCAACATACTCACATACACTTCGGAAATTTCGGTCAATATCTAAATTACAAATCCTAACTACTGTTAGATTCATGGCGTTCATCTCATTGGTCCGCTGTTCATCTTTTCTAGCCTGCTCCGGTGTATAGTGCCCTCCACCGTCAAGTTCAATGATCAACCTCGCCTTGGCGCAATAAAAGTCTGCGATATAGTTTCCAATGGCTTTTTGCCTTTGAAAACGCACCGGATAGTCGCGTAAAAAATCATACCACAGTTTCCGTTCCCAAGGGGTCATATTTTTCCGCAAAACCTTAGCCAGAGGGATATTCTCTTTGTTGTAGTCTTTCATTTTCTCTCCCTCCGTCAAAAATCAAAGATTTTTCCCACCTCCCTCATCAGAGGGAGGCTTTTGCGCGGTGCATAACCACACATTACGCACTACACTTAATGATGTATAAAAGTGCGTTCTTATATGCATTTGATTACATAGAATCAATATACGTGTTGTTTTTGCAGCAATCAATGAACACATCCTTGATGTATGATTGATATGCTGCATCTTCTTTACCAACTCTGTAAAAGTATGAATATATGAGTACCATATAATATTTCACATAATCCCAGTTGCAGTTTCCAACAGATAGATAACCATCCCGAAACAGGAATATTTCCTTCTCTGTATTCATAAACTTCTGCCCAGGGCGAAGAATCACTGCCCACGCGATATCAAATTCTTTATTTCCCCAACCAGATAATTCAAAATCCAATATGGCAGATATATGTTTTTCCTGCCAAAGAATATTGGCATAGTGAAAATCTCCATGGCAGAAACACTTATTGATTGTCTGCGGTTGATTTGCAATTAAATACTCATAAACAAATTCGATATGGAGTTCTGAAAAATACTGCTTTTCTGGTATATGAAAAAATCTACGGTCTTTTACTTCGAGAAATGTTCCTTCTATTGTGTGTAGCTTAGCAAGTGTCTGTCCATATTCGTATAGATAATCTAACGAAATGTGATTGGAATTATCTCCTACAATAGTAGATAACCGTTCTCCTTGCTTTGCAAGGGAAACACAAAAATGTTTTTCCTCATCATAATCGATAATAGATGGAGCAAGTTCGCAATTAATGGCATTTATGGTGTTAATTTCGTTTTCTATATCTGCCCCTAACTGCCGTGCTACTTTTATATACGCTTCAACTTCTTGTTGTTCATATATACCTTTTACTTGAAAAACATCGTTGCCAGCATGAGGATACCCAATTACCTCCAATAAAGAAAATTTCTTATATGGCAAAGAGTAAGGGTCTTCTGTATTTCTCCATTTTTCAGGATGCTTCATGCTTGCACCTCATCAACTTCAAGTTTGTCTAATTGTTCCATCCGTTCTATCACATGGCCGCAGTATATACAAGAACAGTCCCGGGAGACTTCTCTGCCGGGACTGTAACTGTTTTATGACTACCGCCCTTTATACCCGGGTTTTGTTTTTGCAGCTCAGTCAATTACAGGAAGCTTTGCACGGCCCGCGGCCAGTTCTTCCTCGGTGGGTCTGTAATTGACCATGTTGCCGTCATGGAAACGCTCATAGGCAAACATATCAAAGTAACCAGTGCCGGTCAGACCGAATACAATGGTCTTCTCCTCGCCGGTTTCCTTGCAGCGTTTAGCCTCGTCCATGGCAATTTTGATGGCATGGGAGCTCTCGGGAGCGGGTAGGATGCCCTCCACCCGGGCAAATTCCTCTGCTGCCTGGAACACCTCTGTCTGGGAAACGGTCACCGCCTCCATCAGCCCGTCTGCGTACAATTGGGAGAGAATGGGGCTCATGCCGTGATAGCGCAGGCCGCCAGCATGGGTTCCGGCAGGAATAAAGCCGCTGCCCAGCGTGTACATCTTTGCCAGAGGACAGACCTTACCGGTGTCGCAATAGTCATAGGCAAAGACACCTCTTGTAAGGCTGGGGCAGGTTTCCGGCTCCACAGCGATGATCCGGTAATCCGCATTTCCCTTGATCTTCTCGCCCATAAAGGGGGCGATCAGGCCGCCCAGATTGGAGCCGCCGCCTGCACAGCCGATGATAATATCGGGGGTGATATTGTACTTATCCAGCGCCGCCTTGGTTTCCAGACCGATGATGGTCTGGTGCAGCATTACCTGATTGAGGACGCTGCCCAGTACATAGCGGTAACCCTCATTGGAAGCAGCAGCCTCCACCGCCTCAGAAATGGCACAACCCAGGCTGCCGCCGGTGCCGGGATGCTCCTGCAGGATTTTTCTGCCCACCTGAGTATCCATAGAGGGACTGGGGGTGACGGAAGCGCCGTAGGTGCGCATAACCTCCCGGCGGAAGGGCTTCTGCTCATAGGAAACCTTCACCATGTACACCTTGCAATCCAGACCCAGATACGCACAGGCCATGCTCAGCGCTGTGCCCCACTGGCCGGCGCCGGTCTCGGTGGTGACACCTTTCAGACCCTGCTTCTTGGCGTAGTAGGCCTGGGCGATGGCAGAGTTCAGCTTATGAGAGCCGGAGGTATTATTGCCCTCAAATTTATAGTAAATTTTGGCGGGTGTCTGGAGCTTTTCCTCCAGGCAGTACGCTCTGACCAAAGGAGAGGGACGGTACATCTTATAGAAATCCCGGATTTCTGCCGGAATTTCAATATAGGCAGTGGTTTCATCCAATTCCTGTGCCGCCAGTTCATCGCAGAACACTTCCCCAAGCTCCTGGGCAGTCATAGGCTTGTGGGTCACAGGATTCAAAAGCGGAGCGGGCTTATTTACCATATCCGCCCGGAGGTTGTACCACGCCCGGGGCATTTCGCTTTCTTCCAGATAAATTTTGTAGGGGATCTTGTTTTCCATGATGTTTGCTCCTTTCTTTCTTGTGGGAGCAGGTCAATAAAAAAACCTGTCCCAGATTAGAGCTGGGACAGGATACTATCCTGCGGTGCCACCCGGCTTGACGCGAAACGCGCCCACTTTTCGCATGCCAACACATGCTGAGCTTTGTTCACGGAGTTCTCGGCTCCGGCGCACATACTCAGGGACTGACCCCTTTCCGATTGCCCTCGGAAGTCCATTGGGCGCTGTGCTCTTTACCGCATTTCCACCGGCAGCGGCTCTCTATAAAAGAGGAAACAGAGCTTACTCACTCTTCCTCAACGGTTTAAGGAATTATAGCATACAGGCCCATATCTGTCAAGGGCAGGCGGGCATTTTTCTTTCCACGGCGGACACTCTCACAACATCTGCAGAAGTTCGCCGCAATTCTGCAGCACCAGATGAGGCTTATCCTCCGAGGCTTCCAGAATCTGGGGGGTTGTCTCACCGCTGAGCACCAAAATGCTGGTGATACCGGCGTTCAGTCCGGACTTCACATCTGTATAGATCCGGTCGCCTACCACTGCCGTTTCCTCCCGGGAAAACCCGGTGTGCTCCATGGCAAGCTCCGGCATCAAGGGGCTGGGCTTGCCGATGACCACGGGCCTGCGGCCTGTGGCATTGTAAATCATCTGACATACGCTGCCGCAATCGGGTACACTGCCGTACTCTGTGGGGCACACCAAATCCGGATTCGTAGCGATGTAGGGAATATCCTTCCGGGTCAGCAAAAGCTTGCTCACATCCTCCAATTTCCGGAAGGTCAGCTCCGTGTCAAAACCCATGACCACACACTCTACCTTTTCAAGGTCTGTGGTAACCGGAAAGCCCTGACTTTCCAACTCCTGAACAAGGGAGTTGGTGCCGCACACATAGAGCGTTTTTCCCGGATGGTGTTTTTTTAAATAGTACGCGGTTGCCTGAGATGAGGTGATAAAATCCTCCCGGTCTGCCCCGATCCCCATTTTTTCCAGTTTCTTAATATAGTCCGCCACACTTTTGGAGGAATTGTTGGTCATAAACATATACCGCCGTCCGGTGGCACGGATCTTCTCCAGCAGAGGAATGGTAAACTCATACAGCCGGCTGCCAAGATACAGTGTGCCATCCTGATCAAACAGAAACAGCCGTGTCTTTTGGATCAATTCTTTGTTGTTCATAAGTTTTTCTGCTCACTTTTTATTCTTACATTGGGTATACAGGTATTATTTTAAAGTGGGAAGGGCTTGTACTGATGAAGTCAGTCTTTGGTTTTCCCTGTAGGCTTCCCCCACTTATGTTTTCCTGTTTCAGTATAACAGCCTTCTTCAGGAAAAGCTATCTTTTTTCCTTTAAAACAGGCAGTTGGACAAAGAAACAGTTTCCATACTCTCTGCTTTCTGCCCAAATTCTTCCCCCATGCTCCTGCACCACGCTCTTTGCAATGGACAAACCCAGACCAAAGCCCTCACCGCCGCTGCGAACCTTATCCGCCCGGTAGAAACGCCGGAAAATGTGCTTCAGTTCCTCCCCACGGATGGGTTCGCCGGGGCTGAACACGGAGAGCACACACTGGTTTCCCTGCCGTTCCAGCTGCAAAATGACATTGCCCGAATCGCCGTACTTTCTGGCATTGTCAAGAAGTACATCCACAACCTGGTACAGATATTGGGCATTACCCATCACCAGAACGTCCGGCTGAATCCTGCTTTGCAGCTGCTGACCGTTCTCAAAAAACACCGCCTCAAATGCAAGGCAGATATCTTCCACCAGTTTACTAAGACTCACCGGAGCAAAATGGTTCTTTACCTGCCCGTTATCCGCCCGGGCAAGCTCCAAAAGGCCCTCCACCAGCCGGCGCATCTGCCGGGAGGTTGTCAGAATATTTCGGCTGTATTTTTCCGCTTCCTCCGGCTGGTTCTGCAGCAGTTCGGCGTTGCTCATAATCACTGTCAGTGGTGTTTTCAGTTCGTGGGAGGCGTCCGATACAAACTGCCTTTGCTGTTCCCACGCCTGCTCCACCGGCCTGACTGCCCACCGGGCAAACAGAAACGCAATCAGGTACAGCAGCACAAGACTGATTAGCCCAATCATCAAACTGCTCTGCACCAGACCCCGCAGGGTTGCTTCCTGCGCCGACACATCAACAAAAGCGATACAACCCGGTTCCTGGTAGAAACGCAAGTGGTACTGCTCCAAAATTCCGGTCTGGCTGTCCGTCTGCTGCGCCAGTTGGACAATTTCCAACACAAAGTCTTCATTCGTAAGATCATAATAACTTTGCCCGGATATGGTCAGCCCGCCAAAAATATTGATTTTCACCGTAAAGGCAGGCAGTCCCTCCTCTGCCCTGTTTCCCGGCCCTGATAATTCCAGGGCCGACCGGGCCGCGCTTTGGGCAACCCGGAGACTCTGTTCATCCAAATCGGTCTTTGTAAAATGATACACCAGGCTGAAGATAATGACCAGCATAATGCTCGACAGCACCATGGTCACCAGAAGAAATTTATTTCGCAGCCTTTTCAGCATCCTCTGCCACCTCCAAATGATACCCCAGACGGCGGACAGAGACGATGCGCACATTTGACCCAATCGCGCCCAGTTTCTTCCGCAGAAAACCCACATACACTTCCACATGGTTGTCCACAGCGTTGGAATCATATCCCCATACCCGGGCCAAAAGCACTTCCTTTGACAGGTGTTTTTCCCGGCTTTGCAGCAAAAAGCGCATCACGTCAAATTCCCGGGCGGAAAGCCGCAGAGAGTCCTCCCCGCAGATCAGCATACCCGTTGCCAAATCCAGCGCCGTATTTCCGTAAGTAAGCTCGTCCACCTGTCCCCCCTGCCTGCGCAAAAGAGCGTTGATACAGGCAAGCAGTTCCCGGGAATCAAAGGGCTTGGTTAAATAATAGTCCGCGCCGGCGTTCAGTCCGGCAATTCTGTCCTCCAGAGAGGAGCGGGCTGTGAGCATTAAAATGGGTGTATTGCACCGCTTTGCCCGTACCTGCTTTGCCACCTGATAACCGTCCATACCGGGCATCATCACATCCAGAATCAAAAGGTCATACACACCTAAAAGCGCGTAATCCGCTCCTGATATACCATCATACACCACCTCCACCTGAAAGCCTCTTCTGGATAAACTTTCCTTTAAAGAATCTGCCAGCAGTTTCTCATCTTCAATAATCAGAATTTTCATAGGAACCTCCTGTAACTGTTACTGCCATTATAATAGAATACGAATCTTAAATAAAGCTGAAATACTCTTTTTTACAAAACGTTCATATTCCGTTTTTCATAATTTCAGCATTGATTCAGCCTTATGCGGTAAAATACTACCAAAAGGAGTGAAACACTATGTATCAAGACAACAATGACAATTACAACAACTGGAATCCTTGGGGTCAGGAGCCCCAACCCGACCATCCAAAGCCTAAGGAAAAGAGAACCCTGTCTGCCCGGGGCATCATTGCGCTGGCGCTGGTTTGCGCGCTGCTGGGCGGTGCACTGGGTGCCGGCGGTGTGTATCTGGCAATGGGCACATATAAAGAATCCCCTGCGCATCAGGAGCATTCTCAGGTGCTTCAAGGGCAGCGGGAGAATGCTGTGCTGGATATGGTCCAGATCCCCGCAGGGCAGTTAATGACCCCGGCTGAGGTGTACGCTGCCAACGTCAACTCCACAGTGGGCATTACCACCTCCGTCACCACCAATTTCTGGGGCTACCAGACCACCTCTGCCGCCTCCGGCTCCGGGTTTATCATCACAGCCGATGGGTATATCCTGACAAACCACCACGTCATTGAAGGTTCCGATTCCATCACCGTTTCTTTGTATGACGGCACCACCTATGACGCGGAGCTGATTGGCTATGACGCCTCCAATGACATCGCCGTGCTGAAGGTGGACGCGACAGACCTTGTCCCGGTGATTCTGGGAGACTCCGACAATATGAACGTAGGCGACAGTGTGGTCGCCATCGGCAACCCCTTGGGCGAGCTGACCTTCTCCCTGACCGCAGGCACTGTCAGCGCCATGAACCGGGAAGTGACCATGTCCTCCGGTGTGACCATGGAACTGTTCCAGACCGATTGCGCCATCAACTCCGGCAATTCCGGCGGAGCGCTGTTTAACCTGTACGGTGAGGTCATCGGCATCACCAACGCCAAGTATTCCGGCAGTTCCGGAAGCGGCGCGTCCATCGATAACATCGCCTTTGCCATTCCTATCAACGATGTGTGGGGTATTATCCAGAGCATCATTGAGAAGGGCTATATCTCCAAGCCTTATATCGGCGTATCCGTATCTGACGTGAGCAAGGAAACCCAGAGCTACGGTCTGCCGGAAGGGGCGGCGGTCAGGGGCATTACAGAGGAGAGCCCCGCGCAGCAGGCCGGTCTGCAGGTCAATGACATTATTACCCATGTCAATGGCACAGCCATTACCGGCAGCGGCGACCTTGTGCGCATTGTAGGTGAAGCGCAGGTGGGGGATGTTCTGGAGCTGGAAGTATACCGCCAGGGCAAAACCACCCAGCTGAGCATTACCGTGGGTGAGAAAATTCAGGCCGCCATTGAGGAAGAGGAACCCCAACAGCAACAGCAGCAATCCTCCCAAGGCTTTCCCCAGTTTCCCTTTGGTTTTGGTAACTAATCTAATGGCACCGCCTATGGCGGTGCTATTTTTATGAAAATAACCAAAGTGCTCCTATTACAGGGTGATAATTTGGATTTACACTTGATTTTATGAAAAAAATCCATAAAATGGATTCTATAATTCCCCTGCGAAAGGATGGTTTTTATGAATCGTATTTACATTCCCAAAGACTATCAGCCCGTGCTGGATGCTTACGACACCCAGCGCGCCATTGCCTACATCAAACAGAATTTTCAGGAGGAATTTGCTTCCGCGCTGAATCTTAAGCGTGTTTCCGCTCCGCTGTTCGTCACCAAAGAGTCCGGTCTGAACGATGACCTGAATGGCTTTGAACGGGCGGTCAGCTTTGACATTCCCGCTGTGGGTACGGACGCGCAGGTAGTCCACTCCCTGGCAAAGTGGAAGCGGCTGGCTTTGAAGCGGTACAATTTTTCCATCGGCGGCGGTCTGTACACCGACATGAACGCCATCCGCCGGGATGAGGAACTGGATAATATTCATTCCATTTACGTTGACCAGTGGGACTGGGAAAAGGTCATTACCGCCCAAAACCGAAACCTTGACTACCTGAAACTGATTGTAAACGCCATTGTCCGGGCCATCTGCAATACCAACGACCGGCTTCATGTACGTTTCCCCCAACTGCGTGTGGACCTGCAGCGAGAGGTCAGCTTCATTACCACCCAAGAGTTGGAAGACATGTACCCCGACCTGACCGGTGACCAGAGAGAGACCGCCTATGTGCGGGAGCACCACACCGCCTGCATTATGCAGATTGGCGGAAAGCTGCGTTCCGGCAAGCCCCACGGCGGCAGAGCCCCCGACTACGATGACTGGCAGCTTAACTGCGATATTTTCTTCTGGGATGAGGTGCTGGACCGGGCGCTGGAAATCTCCTCCATGGGCATCCGTGTAGACCCGGAATCCATGGACCGGCAGCTGACCCTTTCCGGCTGTAATGACCGCCGGGAACTTCCCTTCCACAAAATGCTCCTTAGCGGCCAGCTGCCCCTGACCATTGGCGGCGGTATCGGCCAGAGCCGTCTGTGCCTGCTGATGCTGGGCTGCGCCCACATTGGCGAAGTCCAGTCCAGTGTATGGGATGCCCAGACTGTGGCCGCCTGTGAGGAAGCGGGAATTCCCCTGCTGTAAGCGGCAACCGCAAATATCCGTCTTAATAACCGCAAATAGGATAAGGCACGTATTCCTTTGCCCCAGGGGCTTTGGAATACGTGCCTCTTTTTATTAACCTTTGTTTACTCTACCCGGACAGTGCCATCTTCCTCAACAGTGATGGTCATGCCGTGCTGAACGTAGTTTAAAAATTCCTCGCCCAGGCTGTCTACCACGGGCATTTTTACATCCGGCAGCCACACGGATGCCAGAATGGAGCCTGCCGCCGCCAGAGAATCGATGGGATTGGAAAACAGCATACAGGCAGGCTGGCGCTCCATAGCGCAGGCGCAGTAGATGACCACTCCGCCGGTGGTAGAGCCAATGGTCTGGGGCAGGCACAACGCCTTTCCCGCCAACTCCTTGCCGTGCAGGTCAGGGTTATTCTGGTCACCGCAGGTAGCTTTTTTATCCCCAAACTGCAGCGCGCCCTGCAAAGATGCCAGGGTATTGAAGCCGTAGTGAGAGACAACTGCCTCCGCGGTCACTGTACCGGGAGCAATGACACGTCCTTTAAACTCTCTCATACTCAGTTGCCTCCTTTCGTGATCTTGTGCAGGATTTCTTCTTCTGTATAATACCGGGCGGT
This sequence comes from Faecousia sp., assembly GCA_045538415.1. Taxonomy (GTDB): domain Bacteria; phylum Bacillota; class Clostridia; order Oscillospirales; family Oscillospiraceae; genus Faecousia. The sequence goes on from JAZSRI010000149.1 coordinate 10,148, forward strand.
GGTATAGGTGCGCAGTTTGTTGGAGGAGGTCATAACCGGCATAGCCTTGCACAGCGGGTTATTCATGTACATCAGCGGGCAGATATAAGACAGGATCACACCTGTATCTTTCAGACGCTTAGCATATTCCGTCTTTTCAAACTCTGCCTTTACCGCAGGCGCGGTGGTGAACACCGTAGGAATCAGCACCTTCTTGTTGCCGGCAGCCTTCAGGCCCTCTTCCACATTTTCCGTCCAGGTTATCAGCTGCTGCAGACTCATATGGGGGCAGCCAACAAAGCACAGTTTTGGCTTGGCATCGGGATTTTTCCACATAACAGGATAGTTATCTTTGACCCGCTGAATCTCCTGATCATCGATCACATACACCTTAGCACCCTCGGCAATCAGACCCGCGCCCTGTTCCTTGGCTTCCGGGGTGAGATTTTCCACATGGTACAGACCCACAGCGCCGTTGGAGGCGGTGGCAGCGCCAAAGTCCTTCAGGTAGGCGCAGTTTTCATCGTTCAGTTCTGTGCCCAGCCATTTACTAAGGCCGGTGATATAGGGCACATCCTCCATGACCTTCATGCCGATGGCGGAGCCCAGCAGCTGTGCTTCCGGCTTTTGGGTAGTCTCTACCTTTACGATCCAGGTAGCCTTACGTCCCTCATCTGTCAGCAGACCAAAATTGGGAACATACCCGGCAATGGAGCCCATAATGTCCATAATGCCGGAGTTGCGGTTGCAGCGGGCGCCCAGCACAGAGTTGGCATACACCACTGCAGAGGACTCTGCCCAGCTGAGCACTTCGCCCTTCTTGGGCTTATTACCAACCTGGTCCAGATAGCAAGCGCAGGTGAAGGCATCCTTATCCATCAGCCCCAGCTGCTGCAGCTGATCCTCATAATAGTCCTGGGTTGCATACATGATTTTGTTGAAAATAATGTTCTGCAGCAGATTTGCAGGTACATTTTTATCCACAGGCCGGGGATCCACAGAGAATTTCTGTCCGGATGCCACCCCCGCGTCGATCAGCTGCTGCATCAGGTCAAACACCGGCTTCATCATTTTCAGGCCGAAGGATGTGACCAGATGGTTATACCCGCTGGTGACAGGCACCATTTTGTCCGCGCCGAAGGCCTCACCATACATTACCAGGGTCTTCCAGACCTTTGCCATGGTCTGACCCTGGCTGCCATCCAAAATGGCCTGTTGTTCATCGGTTAAGTACATAAACATACTCCTTTACAGTCTTTATAGAGCTCCGGGGCACGCCATTACAGCTTCATTGCCACATCCCATGCCTGCCAGATAACCGTACGCAGGTTGCCCACCTTGGCGCAGTCACCCACCATGTGCACATGCCGGCCTTTTTCCCCAAGGGGCATGGGCTTATAACCGGTGGACAGGATGACACTGTCGGCAGCAATCTTAAATTCCACGCCGTCTTTACCCTTCACCACAACGCCGTCGTCCTCAATGGCACACACAGCGGTTTCCAGATGGACGGGAACCTTGTTGACCTTAAAGAAATCACGCAGGAAGCTGGTGTTGGCAAGACAAATGCCGGGGGTGGTAATCAGATCGTCCTGCATTTCCACGATGGTGGGGTTCTTCCCCTGCAGGTACAGTTCATAGGCGATTTCACAGCCCGTCAGGCCGCCGCCGATAATGGTCACATTCTGACCCGCCTGAGCATTGCCCAGCAGGAAGTCAATGGCCTGAACGGTCTTGTCCACACCGGGCACAGGAATCCGGTTGGGCTTGGAGCCGGTGGCTACCACCACCTCATCGGCATCGATGGCGCTGATCTCCTTTACCTCGGAATTCAGCTTCACCTCAATGCTGGGGTACTTGGTAATTTCACGGCGATACCAGGCAATCAACTCCCGGTCCTTTTCCTTGAAGGAAGGCGCTGCCGCGGCAATGAACACGCCTCCCAGTTTATCGGACTTTTCATACAGGGTGACCTTGTGTCCCCGCTTGGCGCAGACAATGGCTGTTTCCATACCGCCGATGCCGCCGCCGATGACCGCAATGTGCTTTGCCTTCTTGGCAGGCTTAATGTAGTGCTTGCCGGTCTGCATGGTCTGGGCATTGATAGCGCAGCGGGCAAGACCCATGGTATCCGTCAGGTCCTGGGTATTGGCATGGCCCTTGGAGGAGGAGAAGTTGAAGCAGCCGTTGTGGCAGCAGATACAGGGCTTGATGTCCTCCAGCCGCTCCTCGATCAGCTTGGTGACCCACTGGGGGTCTACCAGGAACTGGCGGGCAACGCCCATGGCGTCGATCTTACCCTCCGCAACCGCCTTTGCGCCCACCTCCGGCTCCATACGGCCGGCGCAAACCACGGGAATATCCACAAACTTCTTAATGTGGGAAACATCCTCCAAATTGCAGTTCTGGGGCATGTACATAGGCGGATGGGCCCAGTACCAGGAATCATAGGTGCCGTTATCCGCGTTGAGCATATCATAACCGGCATCCTGCAGGTACTTGGCGGCCTTCTCCGATTCTTCCATGCAGCGGCCTGCTTCTTTATAAATCTCACCGGGTACAGCGCCCTCCCGGAAGCCCTTAACCTTGGACTCCACGGAATAACGCAGAGAAACCGGGAAATCCTGACCACAGGCCTCTTTAATGGCCTGCACTACTTCCACGGGGAAGCGGAAGCGGTTCTCAAAAGAGCCGCCGTACCGGTCAGTACGCTTGTTTGTCCACTCCATGGCGAACTGGTCCAGCAAATAACCCTCGTGAACCGCGTGAACCTCCACACCATCCACGCCCGCGTCTTTGCAAAGCTTCGCGGTCTTGGCAAAGGCCTCAATGATCTCGTGGATCTGCTCTATGGTCATTTCCGGGGTAGTGATCTCCGGATCCCAGCGGGAGGGCAGCGGGGAGGGGCTGGCCAGCTCATGGCTGGTGTCCAGCACAGGCTTAACCAGCGCGCGGGTAAATTTATTCTTATGCAGAGGCGCTACCAGCTCGGTGATGGCCCAGGATCTGCCCATACCGGCAGTCAGCTGGATAAAGAGCTTAGCGCCGGTCTTATGGATCTCGTCCATAAAGGCCTTCAGGTCCTCAAACATTTTGGGATTCTGCCACAGCCACTTGCCCCAGAAAGTGTCCCGCAGGGGGGCAATGCCGGGAATGATCAGACCTACATTGTTTTTTGCGCGCTCCAGGAAGAAATTCGCCGCTTCCTTGTCGAACTTGCAGCCGGTCAGTTCAAACCAGCCAAACAGGGATGTACCGCCCATAGGGCACAGGACAATGCGGTTTTTAATCTCCACATTGCCCACCTTCCAGGGCGTAAATAAAGCTTCATACTTGGCATCCATGGCAACTACACTTCCTTTTCGTTATTTATGTATCGAAATACCTGCTTTTAGTATAATCATACAAATTCCCCCTGTCAAGGCAAAGTGTATCTGGAATTTCTGTGGGCTGCGGCAACTGCACCAAATATATCTTTCTGGGACACAGCATATCAAAAACCCCCTCATTTTATTGTGAAATATTCCGAAATCCACACTATTTGTTGCCTTTTATAAACAAGCATGGTATATTGTATGTGAAAAAATATGTTTTGAAAGGAACGACACAACATGCCTACTAAGACACTTATGACCTCTGCCCTGTTTGCCAAGCAGGGGGAAGCCCTTGCAGCAGTAGCTCTGCCCCATACCTGGAACGCGCTGGACGGCCAGGACGGCGGCAACAACTACTGGCGCGGCATGGGCACCTATCAAATCGAGCTGCCCAACCCCACTGCCGGAAAAAGACAGTATATCGAATTACAGGGAGCAAACCACGTTGCCACCGTTTACTGCAACGGCCGTGAACTGGGCACCCACAAGGGCGGTTTCTCCACTTTCCGCTTCGACCTGACCGATGCCATGCAGGCTGAGGGCAATGTGCTGACTGTGGTAGTAACCAATGCCAAAAGCGACATTTATCCCCAGAATGCGGACTTTACCTTCTACGGCGGCCTGTACCGGGACGTGAACTTTATTGAGGTAAATGAGGCACACTTTGATCTGCTGATGGACGGTACCAATGCTGTGTTTGTCACCCCCCACAATGTAGGTAAGACCCGTGTTGACCTGTTCCCTGTGAACGCTGAGGGCTGCACCCTGAAGGTGGTTCTTAAGGACGCGGAAGGTATCGTGGTTGGCAGTGAGGAAACGGAGGCTATGGGCCATACCCATGTGCTGATCGATGTAAAGAACCCCCACCTGTGGAACGGTCTGGCAGATCCCTATCTGTACACCTGTGAGGCCTCCATTGTCTCAGACGGCCAGGTGCAGGACACTGTAACCGTCCAGTACGGCTACCGCTCCTTCCATGTGGATCCCAACACCGGCTTCTGGCTCAACGGCAAGAACGTTCCCCTCCACGGCGTAAGCCGCCATCAGGACCGCCTGGACAAGGGCTGGGCTATCTCCAAGGCAGACCACGAGGAAGATGCCGCCCTGATCAAAGAGCTTGGTGCCAACACCATCCGCCTTGCCCACTATCAGCATGACCAGTATTTCTATGACCTGTGCGACAAGACCGGTTTTGTGCTGTGGGCTGAGATTCCCTTCATCTCCCAGTATATTCCCGGTGAGGAAGCCTATGAGAACACCATTTCCCAGATGACCGAGTTGGTTGCTCAGAACTACAACCACCCCGCCATCTTCTTCTGGGGCATTTCCAACGAGATTCTCATCGGTGCCGACCGGGAGGATCTGCGGCAGAACCTGCGGGACCTGCACGAACTGGCAAAGTCCATGGATCCCAGCAGACTGACCACCATGGCTCAGGTATCTATGACCCCCATGGATTCCGAACACAACTTCATCACCGACGTGGTCTCCTACAATCACTACTTTGGCTGGTACGGCGGCGATGTAGAGGACAACGGTCCCTGGCTGGACAAGTTCCACGCCCTGCATCCGGACAAGTGTCTGGGTGTTTCTGAGTACGGCGCGGAGAACATTCTTTCCTGGCACACCGCAGAGCCGGAAAACCATGACTACACCGAAGAATATGCCAACCACTACCATCAGGAAATGCTCAAGACCTTTGCCGCCCGTCCCTATCTGTGGGCTACCCACCAGTGGAACTGCTTCGACTTTGCAGCCGATGCCCGTAACGAGGGCGGTGTGCAGGGCCGCAACAACAAGGGTCTGATTACCTATGACCGCAAAACCAAAAAGGATGCCTTCTATGTCTACAAAGCATGGTGGAATCCCGAGCCCATGGTATTCATTTCCGGCGGCCGCTTTGTCAACCGTGCGCCCGGTGAGCGCAATGTGATTGTCTACACCAACTGCGATAAAGTCACTCTGGTGGTCAATGGCAAGGACGTGGCGACCAAGGCGGCAGTTGACCATATGATCGTGTTTGAGAATGTGGCACTGAACGACGGCGCTAACACGGTCACCGCATACAGCGGCGAGGTAAAGGCCAATGAGATCACCCTGTGCGGTGTAGCGGAGCACGACTACTCCTATGATCTGCCAGATGGCAACCAGGGCGTGAACTGGTTTGACGATCCCGAGCTGGTGGCTATGAAAAAAGCCTTTAAGTATCCCAAGGATGCCTTCTCTATCAAGGACAAGATGGGCGATCTGATGGATCATCCTCAGACCGGAGCCATTTTGGGCAATCTGATGAAGTCTGCCATGGGTAACAACGAGATGATGTCCAGCATGGGTCAGATGAGCGAGGAGATGCTTGGCTTTATGCGGAACATGCGTTTGAGCGACGCTCTGAAGATGGCCGGTGATTCCATCTCCATGAAGGACAAGCTGGCACTGAACCAGATGCTCAACGCCATCAAGAAGTAACAAAAGAAGCAATAGAAAAGAGAGGGTATTTTACCCTCTCTTTTTTACGATTTTCACCGCCAATGTATGGACACACTTACCTGCCAACAGGGAAATTACAAACACACCGGTTGTAACACACAGGAACATCAGCGGGTACATCCGTGGCGTATGCCACTGGGGCACCAGACCATACACCCACACATCCAACAGCCGTGAAAGGATAAATCCCTCAAACACGCCCCCGGATATCCAGCCCAAAAGCTTGCCAAACTTTCCGCCCACAGGCAGGCGATATATGCCCAGAAACAACGATGTCACCATCAGTGTGATCCAAAAACCTCCGTACCCCTGGGTAAAGCCGCTGCTAAAACCATCTGTGGCAGTGAGCATGGACACAAATCCCAGCCCCATCGCAACAAGGCAAGCGCCGCCAATGCCACCCCATGCCGGCACTTTGGGACGCAGCCGTTTGATAGCAGCACCGATTACATAAAGGGTTATGGGGTACAGGCTTTTCCAATAATCGGGAAACAGGCTGTATCCCCCGTCAGGCCCGGAAATTGTAAAGGCTGTTGGCAGCGCAGACACAAGTATCATCGATCCTGTCAATGCCAGAATCCCACGATGATCTGTAATACGAGCAAACGCCACATTGATAAAGGGGCTAACCAAAATCAGCCCAATATACATTTCCACATACCAGGCATAGTTACTGAACGTCAACAGCCGCTGAACCCAGACGCTAAGAGCGTCCTTTTCCCCAAGGAAGAAATAGCGGATGGGATAAGAAATCACACAGGTCAGCAGGTATCCCACAATAACCGTCAAGAGGCCCTTGTAATAGTGTTTATTCCATGGTTTGTCGGATTTCAGGTATCCGGTCATCAGCATGAACATTCCGTTGCAGCCATAGAACAGCCAGCGGACGCTGTTTGCCAGCCATACCCACATCCCCTCTTGGGGGAGGTAGTAAAAACCGTTGTACAGAAAACTGTGCAAACCATTGACAAACAGCAGCCCAAGGCAGCGGAACAGGTCAATCCCCGCCTCCCTGTTTGTTTGGATTTTTAAAGTATCCATGTTTCCTCCCGGCAGATTACTGCCCAAAGTATTCCTCCATGCAGAGGCCGCTTTCATACAGTTCCTTTGCCAGTTCCTTGCCTACGAACCGGAAGTGCCACGGTTCGTATATCGTGCCGGTCACCGCCTGCTTGTTCTGGGGATACCGCTGAATAAAGCCATATCTCCAGCTGTTTTTTGCCATCCAGGCATGGGCTTGAAACCCGTCAATATCCACGGCAAAGCCCAGCTGATGCTCGCTATAGCCGGGGATTGCAACTTCCCTGCGCACTTTCTTCACTGCGGCTTCCTCTGTCATTCCCGCCTTTTGATAGCTGATTACCCGATTGTCCCAAATCTCCTGCTGCTCCTGAGTGGAGCGGTAGGCGGAGTTGATACCGCACTTGATACCCTCAGCCCTGCAGTCTGCAAGCATTTGCAGCAGTTCTGTGTAGCAGCGTACATCAATGCTCCAATCATCCTCAAACAGGACGGGGAACACTTCCCAATCCTCCGGCACAGGGTTGTCTTTGCTCAGCACGATGGCGCAGCGCTCATCGATGGGAAAATCCTGATCCGCAGCCAATGCCGCCGCATCTCCTGTGACCAGCGCGCCACAGTCATCTATCCGGTAATAGGTGCCGTCAAAGAGGTACCAGCCGGGATCCAACACGCCGCTGTCCGACAGATAATAAGACTTTCCATCCACTTTTATCCACCCGGTCTGTTCCTTGCCGTCATAACCCAAGTAGTACCGACCGTCGTCCGTATCCACCCATCCGGTCTGCACCTGTCCGGAATTATCCAAGTAGTACCTTCCGCCAGCATGCTCGACCCAGCCGGAGCAGGCACTTCCATCTTCCAGAAAGTAGTGGCGTTTGCCCAGAATATATACCCAACCTACCGCAACCTCTCCATCGCTGTGGAAAAAGTAGTGCTTTCCATCAATTTCCTGCCAACCTGTCCGTTTTGCGCCATTCTCGCCCAGATAGCAGGTGATACCCTCAATTTCCTGCCAGCCTACTGCCAATGTGCCATCAGGCTGCAGGTAGTAGTCCTTGCCATTGATCCTTTGCCAACCGGTAGTAGGGTTTCCATTCTCATCCAGATAGTAAACAGCATCCTCCAGCATGAGCCAACCGGTGGCCATTTCCCCGGTATCTATGGAGAAATAATAGGTTTTCCCATCAATCTCCTGCCAACCGGACAAGGGTCGGCCCCAATAGTCCAGATAAAACCACTGACCCTGTTCGTCGTTTTCCCATCCGGCCCTGTTTAAGAATCCAACGGCTTGTCTGGAGTAGGATATACCCACAAACACCGCCGACAAAACAAGCACTGCCAACAGGATACCAACGGTCAAACCGACTCTCTTCTTCAAATCTATTCCCCCACAATTTTCTTCTGTTCATCATAGCATAGTTTAACCCCAAACACAAGACACCCAGATATCTAGCAAGAAAAATCTTCCGCAGTACAAAAAAATCAGCCATCCCAGTTGGGATGGCTGTATGATATGGTGGCAGCCGTTGGCGGTTTATGCTGCTCTCCGGTTTGCGGTGTCCGGCATTTTCGTCGCTGGCGGTGCGGCTTCCTCATCTGCCGACCGCTGCACAACCATGGGCGCTGCTGCATCTGCCACTGGCAGCACAGCACCCATGGGCCAGATTTAAACTGGCGACCTCATCCTTACCAACTATCTTGGAAGCCGTTTTGCATTGCGCCTCTTATCGTAAATTATTGAATAAAACCCTTGTGTATCAACGACTTTTCGGATTTGCCTAACGCTGCTTGCTGTAGCTTGCGGTGGGTGTTTTGTGTCGGTTTTTTATGGCCCGTGTCGGTTTTGTGTCGGTTTCTACGTCTGCCTGATAGCGTCTCTAAATATCTGACTTGCCCGTTTTATGCTCTCTTGATCGGCGTGGGTATACATCCGCAGCGTAACAGCTTTATCGGTATGCCCCAGCTTTTCCGATACACTGGCAATATCTGCACCGTTGGTGATGGCAATACTGGCAAAGCTGTGCCGGAGCTTGTGAGGGTGCAGACCCTGGACGCCGTATTTCCTTGCAAAGTTTTGCAGGTAACGCGCCGGACTTTGGGGATGGATAGGCTCGGGGCTATCTTCCTGGGTAAATACATATTGGCTGATAGCCCTTCTGCTTTGTTCAAGACGAAGCTCGCGCAACAGCGCAATGATTTGCGGATCCACATCAATGGTACGGCTCCGTCCGTTCTTGGGGGTATCCAGATAGATGCCCTTGTCCGGGGTATAGCAGAGGTTGCCGCAGATGGTGATAGTGTTCTTGGCAAAGTCCACATTCTTCCACTGCAGTCCGCAACACTCGCCCCGGCGGATGCCTGTATCGATCAGCAGACGGATCATTGCCCGCCATTTTAGCGGTTCCTGGGATAGGCAATTCCAGATGTGCCGGATTTCTTCTACAGTATAAGCCTCTGCTTCCTGTGTTTT
>JAZSRI010000019.1:0-4125 GCA_045538415.1 Faecousia sp.
GCGGAAGTGTAATTTCTTTCTTGTAGGGGCGGTCATTGACCGCCCGCAAGGCGGACGGCTAATACGCACCGGGTTGGTCGATAATCTTCCTTGCCCTGACCCGCCCGGGTCGGCAATACTGACGGATAATGCGCACAGGGCTGGCCGATAATCTTCCTTGCCCTGACCCGGTAACGTTTTTGCGAAATAAAACTTTTGAAATATTTCGGGCGGTCAATGACCGCCCCTACATCCATAGGGTGTAGCTCTTGCAAATTTTAGGGGCTGTTGCTTTACTTTGCAACAGCCCCTTTTATTCTGGCTTTCAATAACGATTGGGAATATGGATGGCTTTTTGCCACTTACAGATCCCCGTCCTTTTTCTCCGCGTTCAGCGGATCTACCACAATATCCCGGTAGGGGTTGGCAATTACCGTCCGGTAGGTATGGTAAATGACCATGCCCGGCTTTCCATGGGGCGGTTTTTTCACCTGCTTCACCGCTGTCACATCCACAGGGATATTCCTGCCGCTGCCGGTCTCGGCATAATAGGCCGCCAGCTGCGCCGCCTGGGTGACGGTATCGTCCGGCGGGGTCACGCCGGCGCAGGCGATAATCACGTGGCTGCCGTGAACCTTGGAGGCATGGAGCCACAGGTCATCCTTCCGGGCCAGTTTGAAGGTCAGTTCATCGTTCTGCCGGTTGTTCCGTCCCACATAAATGGGATATCCGTCGGTAGACTCAAAGCGCATGGGGGCAAGCTTTGCCTGCTTCATACGCCGTTTTCCAGCATCCTGCCGCAGGTAGCCTCCCTGCTGCAGCTCCTGACGGATTTCCTCCAACTCCGCGTCCGTCTCCGCCCGGTCCAATTCCTCCAGCACGCTCTTTAAATAGGACAGCTCGCTTTCGCCCAGCTCAATCTGCCGGGTCAGCTCCTTTTCCGCGTTTTTCATTCTGGCGTAGTCCTTATAAAACTTCGCCGCGTTCTGCTGGGGAGACAGGATTGGAGATATTTCCACCTGAATCTGGGACATATTTTCGTCGTAGAAATCCTCCACCGTCACCGAGGTCTGTCCCTTTTGGATTCTGTGAATATTGGCGGTAAGGATATCCCCCAGCTGCCGCAGCCGTTCCCGGTCAAAGGTAGCCGTCAGCTCCTTTTCCTGTATTGCCAGCTTTCTGGTCAGCCGCTGGCAGAGGTTGGTCACCGTCTTGCGCACCGACTGGCTTTTCTGCCGCATGGCATCTTTCCGGTCCCGCACCACGTAATAGCTGTCCAGCAGAGCGCCGAAGGAGTCCGCCCGGGCGCACATGCCGTACTGATGGATGGGGCAGAAAGCAAACTGCTTAGGCGTACCGTCCGGCAGGGCGTAGTACCAAGGCTGGGGGTTTCCAATCTGCTCCCGGAAGAAAAGAGCCAGCTTCTCTGCCACAGTGGGGATGTCCATACCCCCCAGCCGGGCATCCGTAGCTCCGGCGGCAAACAGCGCCGCCTCCCGGCACACCAGGGGGGAAAGTCCCCCAAGGCTGTCCATCAGCCGCTGGGCCAGTTCATCCGCTCCGGGAAGCGTTAATAGGTTTACATAATCTTGTGGCTGTTCCGGGTCAGCCTTTTCCACTTTCTCCGGCATCTGGTAGTACATTCCCGGCAGGGCGGGTCGTTTGGTGGTCTCGTCCAGACCCACCCGGCGCAGGCAGTCGATAATCCGACCCTCCGGGTCCAGCAGGTACAGGTTGCAGGTTCTGCCCATCAGCTCCGCCACCAGCTTTTTCTGGACGCTGTCGCCCATCTCATCGATACAGTCGAAGGTAAAGGTGGCGCACCGCTCCATAGGGGGCTGGGAGATTTCCGCCAGACGGGCGCCGCTTAAATGCTTGCGCAGGAGCATGCAAAACATTGGGGGCTGTGTGGGATTTTCCGGGCTGGCAGCGGTCAGATGTAGCCGGGGCGCGGTGGGGCTGACCACAAAGATCAGCTTCTGCCGGCCCTCTTGGGTCTTTAGGTGCAGAATCACCGTATCCCGGCTGGGCTGGTGGATTTTCTCCACCCGGCCGTGGGCGCAGCTTTCCCTCACCTCTGCCAGAACCGCTTTTAGAAAAAACGCGTCAAATGCCATTTACAGTTCCTCTTCCATCATCATGTGAAACAGTTCATTGAGTCTTTCCCGCCGGCCCAGCAGGTACAGCGCCCCGAACAGCGCCTCTAACCCCGTTGCTCTGGCATACTCAGCCGGACTTGCGGATTTGGGAGCGGCATGGGTATGGGCGTTCTTACCCCGTCGGAAATAGTCTTCCTCCTCCGGGGTGAACAGAGGGCGGATTTTATCGGCAAATTTTGCCTGGGAAGATGCTTTTACCAGCTCCACCGACAGCTTGTGCAGGTTGTGGACAGTGGTCTTCCCCGCGGCGCACAGATAGGTTCTGCAAAGCAGCTCGTAGACCCCATCCCCCACGTGGGCAAGGCCTACACTGGAAATGGCTTTCACCTGCGCCGGGGTCATCACCGGTTCAAAATAGTTTTCCATACAGAACTCCCATGTTATGAATATTTCTATTATTATAGTGTACCAGCCGGAAAAAGGCAAGTGCCTTCCGACCATCCCAGTGCAGGCCGTCCAGCCCCTCCCAAAAAACACCCCCTGCCGGGCAAACGCGCCGGCAGGGGGGTGTATGTTTTTCAGTCCAGAATTTCCATCAGTCTGCCGCAGCAGAAGGGGATCACTTCCCCCTTGGCTACCTGCACGGTCTTGTTGCAAGTGACACAGTAGACATCGGTGTCATAAGGGGCACGAACCTGTGGAATTTCCTTCTTCTCCTGCTGGCTGAGACCTTCAATGTGGAAGGTTGCGGTCTTATTCTCCGCAGGGACATAGGTGCCGATGGGCTGCAAAGACTTGGTATTTCCCAAGCAATTGCCCATTTTAATCCACAGGGCCTCCAGCTCCGCTGCCTCCGCCGCATGCTCAGGGGTAAATTCTACAATATCATTTTGGATACGAATTTTCATTGTGTGTCCTCCTAAATATTACAAAACCAGTGTGGGCGCGGCATAGACACGGGCGGCATACTCCTGATCCAACAGGTACAGCCCCTTGGGGTCAGCTCCAAAAAGCCTATAGCGGCTAATCATGGAATCGGCATTGTCCTCCTCTTCCATCTGCTCATCCACAAACCAGTCCAAAAATTTCATGGTACGGTAGTCCTTGCCCTCGTGGCACTGGTGGTAGATTTCATTGATCAGAGCAGTTACGTAGCGCTCATGCTCCGCGGCAACCTCCAACGGCTCCAGCACAGACTGGTAAGTCTTATCCGGCTTATCAATAGCTTCCAGAGTGACCTCCAGGCCGTTATTCTGCATATATTTCATAAACAGCAGAGCGTGATCCCGCTCCTCCTGAGCCTGAACCATGTAGTAATTGGCGTAGCCGTCCAGATCCATTTCATCATAGTAGTTGGAAATGTCCAGATACAGGTAGGCACTGTATAATTCCTTATTTATCTGCTGATTCAGCAGTTTCGCGATTTTTTCGTTCATAAAAAACTCCTTTCTATGGTTAAGCCGCCGGTCCCCGGCAGGGGAACCGGCGGCAGTTTTCATCGTCGGATTAACGCTTATTTAAAATATCTCTCCAGCATGCCCTTTAATGCAACACCGTGCCGGGCCTCGTCACGAGCCATCTCGTGGACGGTGTCGTGGATAGCGTCCAGACCGTACTTCTTCGCGCAGGCAGCCAGGTCGAACTTGCCCTGAGTTGCGCCGAACTCGCAGTCCACACGCCATGCCAAATTGTCCTTGGTGGCAGCCTTCATGTTGGGCTCCAGATCCTCGCCCAGCAATTCCGCGAACTTTGCCGCGTGCTCTGCTTCCTCGTATGCGGCCTTCTCCCAGTACAGGCCTACCTCGGGCAGACCCTCACGGTGCGCAATGCGGGCCATGCACAGGTACATACCAACCTCGGCGCACTCGCCGTTGAAGTTAGCCATCAGCTGATCGAAGATGTACTTCTTGTCCTCCTCGGGGATGTCGGGGTTGTTCTTAACGGTCTGTGCGTAAACGCCGTACTCATGGACAGCGGCCAGCTTCTGCTCGCCCTTCTGCTCTACAAACTTGGAAGCGGGAACTCTACATACGGGGCAGCGGAAATC
>JAZSRI010000016.1:0-6907 GCA_045538415.1 Faecousia sp.
AAGAATAAAAAAAGACCTTATGTAGCACGGAAAATGTGTGCTACACAAGGTCTTAAATTCTTATTATTTCTTGGGTTCTCAGAGGATGCCTAACTTTGCCCTTTTTCGGGGTTTAGAGGATGCCGAGATTTCCCAAAAACAGTTGGATATTTTTTTATTTTGCGCTGGTTGTGCTTCTCAGGGTGACGTCGTGGGCGCCGCCTTCCACGATGGACACGGAGGACACAAGGGTCAGCTTGGCGTCCCGCTGGAGCTCCTCGATGGTGAGCATACCGCAGTTGCACATGGTGGACTTGACCTTATAGAGGCTTGCCTCCACATTGTCATGGAGAGAACCGGCGTAGGTCACGTAGGAGTCCACGCCCTCTTCAAAGCTGAGCTTGGTCTTGCCGCCCAGGTCATAGCGCTGCCAGTTCCGGGCACGGTTGCTGCCCTCACCCCAGTACTCCTTCATATAAGCGCCGTTGACCATGACCTTGGGAGTAGGAGACTCGTCGAACCGGGCGAAGTAACGGCCCAGCATCAAGAAATCCGCGCCCATGGCCAGAGCCAGAGTCATGTGGTAATCATGAACGATGCCGCCGTCGGAGCAGATGGGAACATAAATGCCGGTCTCCTTGAAATATTCGTCACGGGCCGCGGCAACCTCAATCAGGGCAGTAGCCTGTCCCCGGCCGATGCCCTTGGTCTCACGGGTGATGCAGATGGAACCGCCGCCGATACCCACCTTTACGAAGTCCGCGCCGCACTCCGCCAGGAACCGGAAGCCCTCCCGGTCCACCACATTGCCCGCGCCAATCTTCACGGTGTCGCCATAAGTTTCACGCACCCATGCGATGGTGTTCTTCTGCCAGCAGGAGTAACCCTCGGAGGAGTCAATGCACAGACAGTCCGCACCGGCAGCCAACAGGGCGGGGATGCGCTGGGCATAGTCACGGGTGTTGATGCCAGCGCCCACCAGATAGCGCTTCTTGCTGTCTAACAGTTCCAGGGGGTTGGCCTTATGGGAGGCGTAGTCCTTGCGGAAAACGAAGTACATAAGCTTGCCCTCAGCATCCACAATGGGCAGGCTGTTGAGCTTATGCTCCCAGATGATGTCGTTAGCTTCCTTCAGCGTGGTGCCGGCGGGAGCGGTAATCAGCTTTTCCAGAGGGGTCATGAAGGTGGAGACCTTCTCGGTGCCGTCCATACGGGAAACACGGTAATCCCGGCCGGTGACGATGCCCAGCAGCTTGCCGGTAGCAGTGCCGTCATCGGTGATGGCCACGGTGGAGAAACCGTTTTCTTCCTTCAGCGCCAGCACATCTGCCAGAGTGGCATCGGGGGTCAGGTTGGAGGCGGAGACCACAAAGCCTGCCTTGTAGCCCTTGACCTTGGCGACCATGGCTGCCTGGGACTCGATGGACTGAGAACCGAAGATGAAGCTCAGACCGCCCTCTTTTGCCAGAGCGATGGCCAGAGAATCGTTGGACACGGACTGCATAATAGCAGAGGTCATGGGAATATTCAGGCTGATAGCAGGCTCTTCCACGCCCTTACGGTACTTGGTCAGGGGGGTACGCAGGCTGACATTGTCGGGAATGTGCGCTTCGGAAGTATAGCCGGGGATGAGAAGATACTCACTGAAGGTGTGGCTGGGTTCGGGATAATAGTAGGCCATGGGAAATTACCTCCTGCATTTTATATAGATGATTTTATTTTTTTACGGTTACGCCGGCATCGAAAAGCTCTTTCTCCGGCTTGCTGCGGCTGTCCAGCCGCTTGAAATTGCCAACCACTGTGTTTACCTGACTGACTGTGACGAAGCTGCCGGGATAGCGGTTTACCAGCTTGGTCAGTTCGTTCAGCTGAGAGGGGTTGACGATACACACCAGCACGTCCTTGGCACTGCCGGAGTACAATCCGGTGCCGGGGAGAAGGGTGACGGAATGGTGCAGATGATCAATAATTGCCTGACCCAGTTCCGTGCCGTGGCTGGTAATAATCTCACAGCGCAGGGCGCTCTGGTGTTTGCGGTTCATATTATCCCGGATGGTGGAGGACATGTAGCTGTAAATAATGCACAGCAGCACCGGCTCTATCTTGTAATCATAAACAAAATAAGACAGCAGCGCAACTGCCACATTCAGGGAAAACATAATGGTAAACAGATTGAAGCTGGGATTTTTCTTGTGGATCAGCTTGGCGATATACTCCGTGCCGCCCATACAGGAACCCATCTGGTGCATATAATATCCGCCAACACCGGAAATCATGCCCGCAACCACAGGCCCCAGCAGGGTGCTGATGGTGGTGGAATAAACAAAGGCGCTCAAATCCACCATATCCAGCAGGGACAGAAATCCGGAGAAGGACAGCAAAAATACCATCGCCCGGATAGCAAAGGGACGGGATACCTTAAAAAACACCAGAATAAACAGCGGGATATTCAGAAGAATGCTGGCATTACTGAGCTTAAAATCAAACAGGTACTGGATCATGGTAAAAATACCGTTCAGTCCAGCCGGGGCAAAATTGTTGGGGAATACGAACAGCTGATAGCTCAGTGCCAGCATCAATCCCAGAAATATGATGAACAGATAGGAAAAGACTTTTTTTGCCACGGTGACTGCCTCCGTACCCAAAAGCGGATAGTATGTTACTGTATATAATAGCACAGTAACCCCAAGGGGTCAAGCACAGGATAAGGCAGGAAAAGCGATATTTTTTCATAAAATTTTACCAAATCCGTTGCATTCCTTTTGGGCATGTGTTATATTTTCTAAAATAGGAAAGTGTGGCCTTTTCTCAAAATTTACAGGTCTTTTCAATATTTTGTTATCCCATACAGAAGGAGTCATCACTATGGCATTACAGGAAAACATTCGCAATGTAGCAATCATCGCCCACGTTGACCATGGCAAAACCACGCTGGTGGACGAGATGCTCAAGCAGGGCGGAATTTACAGGGAAAATCAGACCACCGTGGACCGGGTCATGGACTCGGGGGATCTGGAGCGGGAGCGTGGCATCACCATCCTGGCCAAGAACACGGCGGTTATGTATAAGGATTATAAAATCAACATTGTGGACACCCCCGGCCACGCCGATTTCGGCGGCGAGGTGGAGCGGATCCTGAAAATGGTCAACGGTGTCATTTTGCTGGTGGACGCTGCCGAGGGTCCCATGCCCCAGACCCGCTTTGTGCTGCAGAAGGCCCTGGAGCTGGGTCACAAGGTGATTGTGGCGGTGAACAAGGTGGACAAGCCCGACGCCCGTATCCATGAGGTGATGGACGAGGTGCTGGAACTGCTGCTGGAGCTGGACGCCACTGACGAGCAGTTTAACTCCCCCACGGTGTTCTGTTCCGGCCGACACGGTACAGCTTCCTACGGCCCGGACGAGCCAGGCGTGGATCTGGTGCCCCTGTTTGAGACCATTGTCAACTATGTTCCCGCGCCCCAGGGCAATCCTCGGGAGCCTCTGCAGCTGCTGGTGTCCTCCATCGACTACAATGATTATGTGGGCCGTATCGCGGTGGGCCGCATTGAGCGGGGCACCATCCGTGTGAATCAGGAAGTGACCATCTGCGATTTCCACGACAACGCTTTTGCCAAGAAAGGCAAGGTGGTGGCGCTGTACACCTACGACGGTCTGGGCAAACAGCCGGTGCAGGAGGCATCCGCCGGCGAAATCGTGGCCCTGTCCGGCATGGCGGATATTACTATCGGCCGCACCCTGTGCGCCAATGACACAGTGGAGCCGCTGCCCTTTGTGAAGATTTCCGACCCCACCATTGAAATGACCTTCGCAGTGAACGACTCCCCCTTTGCCGGGCGGGAGGGCAAGTACGTCACCTCCCGGAACATCCGTGACCGGCTGGAAAAGGAACTGCTGAAGGATGTATCTCTGCATGTCACCGAGCAGGGCAGCGACGCTTTCAATGTGGCAGGCCGTGGCGAGATGCACCTGTCCATTCTCATGGAGACCATGCGCCGGGAGGGCTATGAATTCTCCGTTTCCACCCCCAGAGTCCTAACCAAAGAAATCGACGGCAAGGTCTGTGAGCCCATCGAGCGGATGGTAGCGGACGTGCCGGAGGAGTGCATGGGTTCTGTGATTGAAAAAATGGGCCGCCGCAAGGGCGACCTGCTGTCCATGACCCCTATGGGCAACCGTTACCGTCTGGAGTTTTTAGTTCCCTCCCGTGGCCTGTTTGGCTACCGCAGTGAATTCCTCACAGATACCCGTGGCGAGGGCATTATGTCCTCGGTGCTGGAAAGCTATGCCCCCATGAAAGGCGAGGTGGAGCGCCGGCTTACCGGCTCTCTTATCTCCTTTGAAACCGGTGAGGCTGTGACCTATGGCCTCCATGCCGCTCAGGAGCGAGGTGCCCTGTTCATCGGCCCCGGAACACCGGTGTATGCCGGCATGGTGGTGGGTATCTGCAGCCGCAACGAGGATATGAATGTAAACGTGTGCAAGCGCAAGCAGCTGACCAATATGCGTGCCTCCGGCTCGGATGAAGCCCTGCGGCTGGTGAGCCCTAAGGTGTTCTCTCTGGAGCAGTGTCTGGAATTTTTGGCAGATGATGAGCTATTGGAGTGCACCCCCAAGAGCCTGCGTATCCGCAAGCGGATTCTGGACCACAGCCAGCGCATGCGGGAACTGATGAAAAAGAGAAACCAGGAGTAAACTTATGAAACGGGTCGTGTCTATTCAGGACCTTTCCTGCTTGGGAAAATGCAGCCTTACGGTGGCGCTGCCCATCCTGTCGGTAATGGGGCTCAGCGCCGGGGCGCTGCCCACGGCGGTCATGTCCACCCATACCGCTTTCCCTGAGCCTGTGTGCCGCAGCTTCACCGGGGAGCTGGTGAGTATTGGGGAGCACTGGAAGAAGATTGGGGCAGAATTTGACGGAATCAGCGTGGGCTATCTGTCCGACCCCCAGCAGGCCCGGCAGGTGGCGCAGGTGATTGAGCTGTTTCCCGCGGTGACGGTGATCGATCCTGCCATGGGCGATCACGGAAAGCTGTACAGCGGCATGGGCCCGGAGAATGTACAGGCCATGGCAATGCTGTGCCGCCGGGGTGACTACCTGCTGCCCAACCTGACAGAGGCGGCGCTGCTGACAGGGATTCCCTACCGGGAGGTCCCGGACGAAGAGTATCTTGACCGGCTGCTGTCCGGCTTAATGGACTTCGGCGCCAAGGGTGTTGTGATTACCGGCATAGATTGGGATATAGAAACCACCGGCTTTGTGGGCTGCTATAAAGATGGGGGGAAATTCTCCTACCGCACCGGGCGGATTCCCCGCCGTTCCCACGGCACAGGAGATATGTTCTGCGCGGTGACCATGGGTGCCCTCACTCTGGGAAAATCCCTGGAGCAGGCAGCCATCCTGGCGGCGGAGTTTGTGGAGCGTGTGCTGATGTCCACACCCCAGACCACTCCCTTTGGGGCTAATTTTGAGGAAGTTCTCCCCTGGCTGGCCGGAAAACTGTCTAATTGCTAACTTTCCGTAAACAAATGGGGCTGGCGGTTGAAATTCGGCTTTTTTGCAATATAATAAGGATAAAGAACCCAAACAGGCAAGGGGATAGTGTATGAATTCCAATGGAGGCTGGTTCCGGCAGATCGGACAGAAACTGGGTAGTACCCTGCGGCATTTTATGATGGGCCGCTACGGCACGGATAAACTCAATACAGCAATTCTTGGTGCCGGTGTGGTGCTGTGTTTGGTATCTTTATTTATAAAGGCTGCAGCAGTGAACCTGGCGCTGACGGTGGGCGCTTACGTGCTCATGGGCTGGGCGATTTTCCGGTCTTTGTCCCGCAATACCTACAAGCGTTATCAGGAGAACCGGAAATTCCTGGGTCTGGTGCAGCGGTTCAAAGACAGGGAGCACCGCTATTACGATTGCCCCCGGTGCCGGCAGCAAATCCGGGTACCCAGAGGCAAAGGAAAAATCGCCATTACCTGCCCAAAATGCAAAGAAAAGTTTATTAAGAAAACCTGAAGGCTTCCATTTGGAAGCCTTCTTTTTTAATACAAGAAAATCCCCAGCACGGCTGGGGGTTCCAAAAAGCTTTCGCTATGCCCAATCCCGCCGCAGGGTCAAGCCTCCCCTGTGTAAGGGGAGGTGCCCAGTGCGCACACTGGGTGGAGGGGTTGTTCTCATAGTGACAATCCCCCAGTCACCGCAATGCGGTGACAGCCCCCTTTGCACAAGGGGGCCTTTGTGCGCACCTAACCGCATCTGCGGTGGTGGGGCACTACATGCAAGCGAAAGTAAATTCGATGAGCCTATAGGCTTGGCAGGTTAAAGGCCCTAAGGGGGCCTGTGCATACCACCGGCACGGCCGGTGGTTATGATTGTAGGGGTATTATCTGTCCGCCTTGCGGACACGCTCTTATCTATAGTAACTATACTTCCGCAGGAACGTCACCGGGCGGGTCAGGGCAAAAACGATTATAGACCAACCCCGTGCGAATTGTTTGTCGGCACTGTCGACCCGGGCGGGTTAGGGAAGGGAAGATTACAGACCAACCCGGTGCGCATTAGCTGTCGGCCTTGCCGACCCGGGCGATCACTGATCGCCCCTACATACATAAAATTACGCTCCGCAAAAACGTTACCGGGCACAATCAGGATGCGTAACGATTACCGACCATCTTCGTGCGCATTAGATGCCCGCCTTGCGGGCGATCACTGATCGCCCCTACATACGTAAAATTACGCTCTGCAAAAACGTCACCGGGCACAATCAGGATGCGTAACGATTACCGGCCAGCCTCGTGCGCATTAGATGCCCGCCTTGCGGGCGATCACTGATCGCCCCTACATACGTAAAATTACGCTCTGCAAAAACGTCACCGGGCACAATCAGGATGCGTAACGATTACCGGCCAGCCTCGTGCGCATTA
>JAZSRI010000042.1:0-2446 GCA_045538415.1 Faecousia sp.
TCGTCGATCTCCGGACCGATAACGGTGATCTTGTGGTCCTCCACTTCGGCGGCGGTTCTGGTCTGAACCAGCTCGAAGCAGTCCACACGGGAGCCGTCCACTTCCACCTGCATATCGCCGCGGCGGATAATTTCGCCTTCGAAAGCGGTAGCGTAGGAAACGGGGATGTCGATCTTGGTGATCTTCAGCTTGATGCCGCGGGCCTCCAGAGAGGTGGCATTCCATTTGCTGGTATCCAGCTGCTGGATCAGGGACTTGGGAACACGGAACATGTTCTCAGTCTCGTTGGAAATAACGGGGAAGCCCAGCTGGATAGCGCCGGCACCGTAGGAAACGATCTCGTCGGACAGGGGCTTGTAGGCGTTAACGAAAGCACGGACACGCTCCATGGTGTAAGCATACAGAGCCTTGGTGTCGCCGGGGGTGATGTTGCCGAAGATCAGCGCGGCACGCAGAGCAACGGAAACGATGTGGATGACAGACTGCATCTCGTAGCCCAGGGGAACCACACGGACGCCTTCGCCCAGGTTCATGCCAGCGTCAACGCAGTGCTTAATGGCATCACCGGTCAGGGAAACCAGAATACCCTGATTCTGGTAGGACTTGACCAGAGCCACGGTCTCAGCGGGATCGTCCGCACCGCCGATGATTGCGGCAACGCCGGGGATATCATAGATAACCAGGGGCAGACCCAGATTACGCACGAAGGCGTCGGTCAGGAAGCCCATCTCAGGCTCGGAATAGGGCTGAGCGCCATGCAGGTACTTCAGAACTTCCAAAAACTCCGCGCACAGGGCAGAAGCGATACCACTGTCGAAAGCATCCTGCAGGCGGGGGTTGCGGGTCATCATGGGCTTAATGTCATTGTCCATGGCTGCCTTCAGTTCACCCAGAGTGTTGATCTTCTTACCGGTGATACTGTAGTAGCAGGGCAGATTGTAGGCGGTGTTGGGGAATGCTACGGGCTCGGCTTCGCCGTAAGCGGCGATGGCTGCGTCAATGGCAGCTACGGTACGCTCGTAGTTGTAATCGTTACCGCCAAAAACTCTATCAAAAAGTGTCACGATATTTCCTCCTATAATTATTCGTCGCAATCTAATATCGCCTTGATTTTCCTGATTTCTTCGATTGCCGTGGGGCTGAAATCGTAGGGAGACTTGCCCTGCCGGTCCGCGTCAATAATCTCAGCGTTGTAGTGGATACAGCCAAGCAGGTCCTCAGCCGGGATGACGGAACGGATAAAGTCCTCATCCTGCCGGTCCCGCACCTTATTGGCCACCACACGCACACGCTTCACACCCAGATCCTTTGCCAGACGCTTGACGTTGCGGTAGGTCTGCACTGACCGGGCGCCGGGCTCTATGACCACAATAAACTGGTCCATATTGGCCGCGGTGCCCCGTCCCAGATGTTCCAGTCCGGCCTCCATGTCCATGATCACCACATCGTTTTTGCGGTAGGTCAGGGCGGACAGGATGGATTTGAGCATCACATGCTCCGGACAGACACATCCGCTGCCGCCCACATCCACAGTGCCCATCACCAGCAGCTTCACACCGTTGATATCCTTGGAAAAGGTTTCCGGAATGTCAGCCACATAGGGGTTGAGCTTGTAGAACTGGTTCGCGGCATTGGCGCCGGTGCGCTCCTGCACAAGAGTGCGCATTTTGGAGATGGGGACGATCTGGTCTACCTCCTCTTGGGAAAACCCAAAGGCCAGTCCCAGATTGGCATCCGGATCCACATCGGCGGCCAGAACGGTACGTCCTTCGTCGGCGTAAAGTCTTGCCAGGGTGGACGACAGGGTGGTTTTGCCCACGCCGCCCTTGCCGGTAATCGCTACTTTCATTGGAAAAAGACCTCGTAAACTAAGTTATCAAATGCCCAGGGCAGCGCGCTTGGCTTCAATGCAGGCGATCATCTTGTCACCCAGACGCTCGATGTCAGTGTCAACAACGAACTTAGCCTCAACCCACTGGTTGATGCCGTTTTCGCCCTGCAGCAGCTCGGTGACTTCGGTAGAGCCCTTGGAGTAGGGATCCACGCCCAGGAAGGTCTCGATGCCGGTAGCAACAACGTAGTTACCGATAGAGACAGCCTTCTCGGACATCCACTCGGGAGCGCAGCCAACCACGGGAACCTGAGAAATGTTGATGCCCCAGTCCTTGGCAATATCGGATGCCAGAACCATCATACGGGAGATATCAACACAGGAGCCCATGTGCAGTACGGGAGGAATGTTTGCCAGCTCGCACACACGCTTCAGACCCGCGCCGCAGTATTCCTTAGCCTGTACGGGATCCATCAGGCCGGCCTTTGCGGCAGCCTGCGCGGAGCAGCCGGTGGTGATGACGATGATGTCGTTCTCCAGCATCTTCTTCATCAGACCGATGTGGGCGGTGTCGGGACGAACCTTGGGGTTGTTACAGCCGACCATAGCCACAGC
>JAZSRI010000069.1:0-4047 GCA_045538415.1 Faecousia sp.
TGGTGTTGATCCAGCTACATGTACCACCGTCCTGACGGGGATAGACAATCTGGGGAATGGAGTAGATGTGGCCATTGGGAGATTTGATGGCACCCCAGCCTCGTTCGTCCAGAACTGCACTCAAATTGGGGCAGCATTCCCGGATCAAATCATCCAATTCAATCAGAATGCCGTCAGCACCAAACTTATTTAAATCGAGCTGGTTGCATTTAAAGAGGACCTGGGGATAATCGCCACCGGAGAGCAGCAGGGTGCCCTTCTCCTTGGTTTCTGTGCCGGCAAATTCGAGGGTATTAAACTTGATGTTGGCCAGCTCCTGGAGCTTGTTCCAGGTGTAGTTCTCAGCAATGGGGAAAGAGACATTGCCGTTAACATACATGATGCTCACTTCCAGAGTCTCAGCCAGAGGGAAAGTAATGCCGGGGGCTTCGGTTTCCTGAGGCTGGGTTTCGCCGGGCTTGGTCTCGGCAGGCTTGGTTTCCTGGGGCTTGGTGTTGCTGGGCTTGTTGGTATCGCAGGCTGCCAGAACGGACAGCAGCATCACGAAAGCAAGGACCAGTGCGAGGATCTTTTTCATGTGTTATGCCTCCATTTTTTCTTTAATTTTGGCGGATCGGCGGCGCGCGCTCCGCTGATCCGTTTTCAGTCTATCATTTCCCCGTCTCTTCCGTCAATCTACCATATATTCACGCCCCAAAGTTTTGGCATATTATGGATTCTGCCGAAGCCAAAGTCTGCCTGGTTTGACGGTTTCTTTGAGGAAATGAAGATTTTGCCGTTTGTTTTTTCCTTTCCCCTGTTATATAATGTATGACAGTTACTGAGAATTCGGGGGCGCGTTGGATGTTTTTACCAAAGTCAAAAAAGCTTTCTACCTTTTTAAAATACCTCCTTTCTTACTTTCTGATCTTCACGGTGCTGATGTCCGCCTTTTTTCTGATCCTCCGCACCCAGCTGTCGGAGGCCTACGGCTCCCAGCAGCAGGAGCGGATCCGAAGCCAGCTTTCCGCCGTCCGTGACAATCTGGAAAACGAAGTCATCTTTCTTTCGCTGATCGACAGCATGATCGTATCCAATTCCGATATCGTCATCGCAGCCTATATGACGGATGGCAGATACCTCAGCGGTGCCGTCAGGGAACTGAACCAGTATGCCAATTCCTGCCTTCTGCTTAATACCATCGTGCTGCACTCGTTCCACAATGACCACACGTTTTCCTCCGGTCTGTACACCGATTATGTGGACGGTCAGTTCATACTGACCAATTCCAATAACAAAAAAACGGTCTTTGACCCACAGCCCTGGCTCAATGTCTCATCGGGGCAGCTGATCTGGCTTCATAAGGGTGGGGATTCCTATCTGATCTATTTTCCGCCACATCAGAACGGCGCGCGGTATCTTTATCTGTACATTCTGGATACCCAGGTGATCCGGGAACGGCTGAAAGGGCTTTTGTCCGAAGAGGTCCCTGCCGTGGTGCTCCTGGATGCCCAGGGGAATTGCGTTACAGGCTACGGCATGGGCGAATATGCTTCCCGGATAGCGGAAGCATATAACGGACAGACAATGGTTTCCCTTACTGACGGCAACTCCATACTGCTGTCCGATGCCCTCCCCAGTGGTTTCCGTGTGGCGGCGGTAATCTCCGGGGATTATCTGTCCCATCAGGTGGACCAGGCATTTATGAAGGCCTTTTTCAGTCTTTTGGGGCTGAGCGTTCTGGGTATCCTGGTGGTGTATGTGGCTATGCTCTTCACCTACCGGCCCCTGCAGCGGCTTGCGAAAAATCTTGGGCACGAAACCGGGCGGCATCAGAATTATCTGGAGCTGATTTCCAAGAACTATTCCGCCCTCAGCGATCAGAAAGCGCAGCTGGAGCAAACGCTGGCCCAGTATCGGAAATCTCTGGATCGGTACCTTCAACGTTGTGCCTATCCCCATGATGAGTTAGGGCAGCTCTCCAGCCTTCTGACAGAAAAGCAGTTTGCCCAGGCCAGGGATCACGTGGAATCACTGCTCTCCCATTTTGACGGTGAGCCGGGTTACTTTCTCAGCTGCATCATTCTGGACTGCCTCACTGTCATCACAAACTCCATGAGCAAGGCCCATATCGAATTTGACACCTACGCAGAGGTCTTTTCCAGGGCGGTTCGCCAATGCCGGGATATCCAGCACATCCAGGATTTCAAGGAACTGATGTCCCTGATCAACGAGCTGCTGTTCTTCTATGAAACGGAGGCCATGGATCAACTGCTGCATACCACGCCCCTGCGGAAGATGGTGGAAAACAACTTCTGCGATGCGAATTTCTCTATCTCCGTCCTGGCCAGCGCCTACCACGTCAGCGACTCCCGGATGAGTACTCTGTTCAAGGAAGAAATGGGAATCGGCTTTACCGAATGCGTCTGGCAGATGCGGCTGGAAAAGGCGCAGCAGCTGCTCCGGGAAACCCAGATGTCCCTGGAGGAAATCAGCTTCGCGGTAGGCTATCTGGCACACTCCAGTTTCGGCAGAAAATTCAAGCAGGCCACCGGCATGACCCCCTCCCAGTACCGAAGCCAGTTCCCGGGAACACAGGAAGCAACCGACTGACTTGCCATTCAAACAGCAAATCCCTGCCCTCCCCTGATCGGGGTGGGCAGGGATCTGTTTTTCGGATCGTTTTTTAGAAGGTTCTATAATAAATGTTGGGGTCAGGCTTAATGAGCCTGACCCCAAAGTCATAAAAATAAGTTGAGCATAGAGACAAAATCCTTTACAATGAAAGTACCCCTACCACATTCCAAAGGAGGCCTCTATGCTCATGAAAGATTATACCGCAGAATTTCTTAATTTGGAAGATGTAATTATAACAAAGGTAGAAAATATTTCTGACCAGCTTCACATTTCGATTGAATTGCCCCGTCGTAAGCATGTCTGTCCCTGCTGTGGGGCGGAGACAGACCGTGTACACGATTACCGTATGCAAGTTGTCAAGGACATTCCCCTCGCCAGAGATACCTTCCTACACCTGCGTAAGCGTCGATATCGTTGCGAATGTGGCAAACGATTCTTTGAAAAGAATGCCTTTCTCCCTCGTTACTACAGAGTTACCAGCAGGCTCGTCGCTGATATCGTCTTTGCTTTCAAAAAGACCGTTTCAGCAAAAGAAATCGGCTGCCGGTTTAATATCTCCGGCGTAACTGCCATGCGTTATTTCAATCTGTTCAATAAGAAGCTTTCCAAACTCCCAGAGGTGATTTCTCTGGACGAATTCAAGGGTAATTCAGGCGGGCAGAAATACAACAGTATCGTTGTTGATCCAAAGGAGAGAGTTGTTTTAGATGTTCTTCCGAATCGCTTTGAGAATGATTTAATACGATATTTCTCTCAATTTGCCAACAAAACAGATGTGAAATGCTTTGTTTGTGACATGAATCCACACTTTCGACAGGTTGCAAAGATATGCTTCCCACAGGCGACCATTGTCGCTGATAAGTACCATGTGATTCGGCAGGTTTACTGGGCCATGGAGAAGGTCAGAAAGAATGAGCAAAGCAAGCTTTCCACTCGCTTCAGGAGGTATTTTAAAAAGTCCAGGAACCTACTGATGAAACGAACAGAGAAACTAACAGCCGAAGAGATGGACAGACTTTCCCTTATGTTTGATATCGCCCCCAAACTTGCAGACGCTTACCGCATTAAAAACGAGTTCCTTACTGTGATCCGATCCAAATCCTCTGCTGAAGGCAAGCAGCGGCTTGCAGATTGGCTTTTCTCTGTGGAGGCAATGGAGCTCCCAGAGTATGCTGATTGTACAAAAGCTTACCACAACTGGTTCCAGGAGATCCTCAATTCTATGGATGTTCCCTGGACAAACGGCTATATCGAAGGCTGCAACAACAAAACTAAGGTCTTAAAACGCGTGACTTATGGTATGCGTAACTTCGGTAATCTAAGAAAGAGAATCCTTTTCTGTAATATGTAAAAATCGTGCCGGAGCTTCCGCTCCGACACGATCCCGTAATTGTTCTATTTTGGCTCTACCCCAACTATTGACATAGAACC
>JAZSRI010000068.1:0-7026 GCA_045538415.1 Faecousia sp.
ATCCCGAATATCAATTTCGATGCCTGTTAGGCCGCCAAAAAGCACATTCCCAAGGTCAAACATTGCGCTATATGTATTGCGGCTGGATTTGTCCAAGCAATCCAGCGCACCATCTAAATCGCCGCTGTTGCAGGCGGACTCAAACGCATCTAATCTATCCCTGATTTGTTCTTCATCACTTTTTAAAAAGCTGCCACAGCCCATTAAAAGCATTGCCATCGTGGCAAGTACTAACATCAGCGCTATCAATCTCACTAGTTTTTTCATTTCTACCTCTTTTATGTTTTCTGATATTATTCTCCAAAGAACAGCCTTCCTGTTATTCTCTGGAGAACAGTATCACCTGCTTGTCAAAGAACCTTTACCTGCCCGGACAAGCCGGGCAGGTAACCGGTATTAATACTCCCAATTGCTATTCTTGATGGTCACATAGAGTTGTTCATCCTCTGTGTACCAGCTGTACTTAACGCTAGTGCTGTAATCTTCGGACTCCTCTGTAAAGGATACAGAACTGCTGCCTTCGTATTTATCAAATTCGGCACAGGCTTTTTCAATTGCCTGCAGATTGGAACCCATATCCAGACCGCCTGCAAACTTCACATAGTCGTCAGCCACCTCATCAAGGTCGTAGTAAGAGAAATCAACCTCGTAGACCGCACAGTTGACACTCGTAACCTCAATTTTTGCAAGGTTAATCAGAGAAAGTGAAATCTTTGCATCACCTTTAGTCAGGGTCATACCACTCTCTTTATTACCTGCTCCCAGAGAACCGATATAATCGCTGGTGATTGACCAACCATTCTTTGTAAATTCATCCACTGGGCAGGGCAGCTGGTACAATACGCCATCCAGTTCAAACTGGGTAGCAGTCACGTCTTCAGCCAGGGTCTCAGGCGCAACATAATCATTGAGGTATGCAGGTCTGTCTGTACTTGCCACCGTTTTATCCTCCTCAGTAGCCACAAAGCACTGCAGTGTAATTTCGTTGTTTGTTGTATCTTTGGTATAGATATAGAAGGACATGGTCACATAGGAATCTGCCTCATACCGCAGGCTACTATAATCTTCGTAGTTGCTGGCGCTGGTGGGAACGCCAAAGGCAGCTTCCACATCGTCCTTGGCGGAGGAGCACGTAATGCCTTTAGCAATTTTCAGGCCCAGATTATCGCTGGCTTCCACAGTAATACCGCCAATATTACAATCCTTTGCCAAGCGCATATTGCCGCTCATGTTGATCAAGGCTGCATAGAAGCGCACCGCACCGTTGGTTAGGTATACATATGCTCTTGTATAACCCGCAATCTCTGTGTTTTCGCTAATGTCACTTCTATTCTCATCAATCTTCCATCCATTGGCCACAAAGGTCTGGTAAGAACAGGGCAGCTGGTACACTTCACCGTCCAGTTCAAACGTGAAATCCTTCCAGTCGTCCGAAAGCGTTACAGCTTGTTTGGGCGGGTTGGTTTGCTCAGTAGTTTCAGTCTGCTGATTCTCATTTTCTTCTTTGCCTTCAGTCTGCTTTGTGGAGCCGATATCCTGCAAAGAACCGATACTGAACTCACAAGCACAGAGGGTCAATGTCATAAATACTGCCAAAATGGCAGCAAGCCATCTTTTCATAATCTTCTCTCCTTTATGTACGAAAGGGCTGCCGAACGTGGGAATTGCCCACATCCGGCAGCCCCGTGATGAGTGTTTGTTGCGTTGGAATCAACCTAACAGGAATCTATTCTTCGCGTTTGCCAGTTCAAGCTCTGTGCCATGAGGCAGGTATACTGCCTTACCGGCAGTCAGCTTGCTGCCGTTTGCCCAGGTGCCATTGGAGGAGTAGTCCACAACACAGTACTGGTCACGGACGATATCATAGGTAACGCCCACATGCTTGCGGCTGATCTCCTTGTAAGCAGGATCGATCACAACACTGGCAACCTTTGCATCCTTACCAATGATGATCTCTTCACCGGGATTCAGGTCAAACTTGTAGCCCGCACAGGTGCCCTTCTCGCCTACCAGAACACCACCTAACTTCAGAGAGGTCCGAGACTCTTCAGGCGGCTCAACATTGACTTCTTCCTTAACAGGAGCAGCAACACCGCCAACCATAGCAGGATACTTAACTGCTACACAGGGATAGTACTCGTATGCCATGGGATCAAATTCAGCTGCACCGCTGCGGGAAACATCCGCATAGCGATTCAGATTTTTCATGATGTAGTACATGGAGAAAATCGCACCGGCAGACAGTTCAGCAGGGAACAACAGCAGCACGATCGCCGCCACACCCATAATAATGGCAGAAATTACAGGTGCAAACCACACAAACAGCAGCGCCAGCACAGCCGGTGCCAGGAACGCGCCTACAACAGACAGCACAGTGAACAGTACCAAAGGAGCCTCAAGCACAGTTCTCATCAGGAACACATCCGTTCCGCTTTCCTTAACATTAATACCATAACGATGCGCATTGAGCTTCAGACGGTTTGCCTGCTGATACCACCAGTAGAGGTAGTAGATTGTACCAACGATAGGCAGCTTTGCGATCAGCCATGCCATCGTATAACTAACACCGGGCCGCTGATGATCTCCTTTACATAAGCTATTGATATCCTGCTCCATCTGTCGCGCGACAACAAAACCATAAATGCCGAGTGTCAGGCAGTTCAGAAGGATATACTTAGGAAGCGTTCTCTTCTCAATTTTCATTACACTGCACCTCCCACATACTCCGGGGCCCCGCTCTTATTGTATTCCTTTGCAATCTTGTTCATATTGCGCACAAACTCCCAAGCGGAAATCATGCCGTTGCTGAACAAATCCAGCACCAAGATATCCTTACCGCCAACGATCATCTTGTAGCCGTAGCGGGGAGCATTTGCCTGAAGACGCTGAGCCAGCTTATAGACCCAGTATTTTCCGTAAATACCGAAGGTGACTGTATTAAGCGCCAGAACGAACAGATAGCTCTTAGACTCCACACCATCACCATAACAGACGGCATCTACATCCAAGGACAGCTGATAGTAAAAATAGATCTTGTAGATGCTAAAGAACACCGTTGCCAAACCGGCTGCGATTGAACAAACAACATAAACAAAACCCATGACGATATTGATCACAGGAATCATAGACAGCAGTGCGAATACGATCAGCGCTACGATGCTGACAGACAGAAGCACCTGCGATGCGCAGTAGTACCGAAAATCACGGTTTTTAATCTTTTCCAAAACGTTTCTTCCTTTCTTTAAATTTATTTTTCCTGCTCCTTAGGCTTAACGCTGTCCCAGTTGAACTTGTCAGAACAGCAGGGGATAAACAGCAGCTTGGTGTTACCCAGAGACAGGACATCATACGCATTGATCTCGGTCGCACCCAAGACGACCTTGTCATTCAGGTAGAACAGCTCCTTTGCGTCGCCGGGCTGTACCAAGAATACATTACCTCTGGGCTCATAAAGGATAATGGCGTGCTTGTCACGGGAAATGGAGGAATCGCCAGTCAGGCTGACATCCATATCAGGTGCTCTGCCAATAAAGTTTCTGCCGGTCTTCAGCTTGAAGTCCATGCCGAAGGTGCTGCCCTCAATGGACACCAGCCAGCCCACAACAGGCTCGTTGGAAATGCCGCCAAAGTAGCCAATAGTCTTTGCGCCGTCATCTTCAATGACAGAAGACTCACTAACTGCCTCGGTCAAGGGCTTTGTGTACTGGCTTTCACCCTCTGTGTTCTGCATTACGGTACTGATAGTAGTCTGATTGCAGTGAGGACACTCATCAAACCGCTCCGCATCATAGAAGTGGCCGTTTTCGCATCTGGTTAAGTTCATTCTTTCTTACGCTCCTTGTCTAAATTTTTTATGTAAAAACAATATTAATAATCAAATATTGCAATTACCTTATTTTCTGTACTCCAGGACAATCACTGAGGTATTATCCTGATGCGGGTTGCGCTTACTCAGCGCTAGCTGCGTGAGTGCTTCAGCTGCGCTTTCTGCCTCTCCGGCAAAACAGCGGACGATCTGTGCCATTTCCCTTTCTGTAACAGTACGATACAAGCCATCGCTGCACAGAATAATATGGTCACCGTTCTGCAGTTGCATAGGTCTGCTGTTTCTGTCAACATAACGCACACCGCCTACCCCAATATAGCTGATGAGGGCTTCCTTCTTCGGATCGTTGTCAGCCTCTGTCTGTGTTATTTCGCCACGCTTAACCTTCTCGTTGAGCAGCATCAACAGATTATGATCATGGGTCAGGCATGCGATTTCGCCGCCTCGCTGAATATAGATCCGGCTATCGCCTACCGATGCCCAATGCAGCATACCATCCTCTATGACTACACTTACCATCGTAGTCCCGGCATTCAACGGCGTGCCGGCATCGCTTTTCAGCGCTGAAACTGCCTCGTCCGCCCGACTGATACACTCTGCATAGAACTGAGAAATCGAGATTCCATCGGGCATCTCATGAAAGGCGTCATAGACCGTATCTGAGCACAGCTTGCTCGCCCGTTCACCTCCGGACAGTCCGCCCATGCCGTCGCACAATACCGCAATTCCCCGACCTTCTTCCGCAAAGGCATAGTCAGAGTCTGCCTTTACAGCGTCCTGCTGTTCGTGTCGTCTGCCTATAACCGATGAGATTCCCACATACACCTGCATCTCATCCGCGTCGATCATGACTGTATGAAGGTCCTCCATATCATCATTCGGCAAATCATATCCTCCGTTTGTCATTGGCTATGTCCTTTCTAAACATTTACGACAAACATGTGATTTCTTGTCGCTAAATAAAATTTTGTACCAGGATTAATGGCATACTCCTTATTCTTTTCTAGGCGCATCCCATTTTCAAAAAATGTACCATTGGAAGAAGAATCTGTCAGCAGAAGCCTGCCCCCATCAACACGCAGGTAGCAGTGGATCCGGCTGATGTTGGTATCGCCCGATACCGCATACTGACAGCTCTGCATAGAGCGCCCTATCTTAAAGATATCTCCTGGATTTATATACACCCGGTTGCAGAGAGAATTTCCCATTACCGCCGCAACATAAAGCTGCTTCATTGGTTGTGAGGACGGTGGGGGACTTCCTCTTTGAATCCGTTCTCCCGTTTGCGTCCTTCCCTCTGTATTGCTGCGCATATCCGTGGGCGACTTTCTCGGTGATTTAGAGGACTGTGATCCAACACTGATATCAATATCGTCCAACAGTTCCTTAAAGTTTTTATATCTTCGCCGATAGTCCAGCTCCATACCGCGCTGGATCACAGCAGAGGTTTTGGGACTCACCGGACAACCCAACGCCTGCAAGGACGGTTGCTCAGCGCCTCTATAGCGGAACATAGCATCCATCAGTGCCTTGCCGGACACCAAATTATAAAATGTGGCACACAGTGCATAAATATCGCTCCAGGGCCCCTGACAGCCCTTGGAATCATACTGCTCAGGCGGTGCAAATCCCACTTTCAGAAGAATAGACATCCCCTTATTTTGTGTGCTAACATAATTTCGTGCCGCGCCAAAATCGATCAATTTAACCTGCCCATCTCTGGTAACGATGATATTCTCCGGACTGATATCCCGGTGCAGAATATTCAGGTTATGTACTTCCATCAGGGAACTGGCAATGGTTACAAATACCTGTTTGGTAAATTCAGGATCGAGCTTACCGCCATTTTTTCTTGCCATCTTCCGCAGGTCATCGCCGTCCAGAAACTCCATTACCAAATAAGCAGTGTTGTTTTGATAAAAGTAATCCAGAATATCGACAACCACCGGATTATGGCGTAGACGCATAAGTGTCTGTGCCTCCAGCTTAAACTTCTCTCTGCCATGCTCAAAAACATAACGAGCCTTATCGTTGTCATAAGGTGTAATACTCATGGTTCCATTGCTGCGAGAGGAATACTCAGAAGGCATATACTCCTTTACCGCACAGATTTTATTAGAGATAATATCTTTTGCAACATATGTAATTCCAAATCCGCCTTTACCTAAAACTCTGCCCAGAAGATATCTGTTGTTGAGAAGGGTAAACGCAGGCAAGATCCCGGGATACTGCTTGTTTTTTGTGTGATCATTGCCACAACTTGGACAAATCGCAGTCCCACTCATAGGCGCGAAACAGTTGGGGCAATTTTCGTATCGGAGCACGCTTTTCACCTACCTGTAACTGTAATAATGATTTCAGATAGTCCTGCCAGAATCCGGTCCCCGCTA
This sequence comes from Faecousia sp., assembly GCA_045538415.1. Classification (GTDB taxonomy): domain Bacteria; phylum Bacillota; class Clostridia; order Oscillospirales; family Oscillospiraceae; genus Faecousia. The sequence goes on from JAZSRI010000068.1 coordinate 6,217, forward strand.
TGCAGCGCATGGCGGCTGCTGATACGGATACCGTTCAGCATAGTACCATTGCGGGACTGCAGATCCATAATATACAGTTCTCCGCTGTCGTTCTCCAAGACAAAATGCTGGCGCGACATCTTTGTGTCATCAATGTAAATATCACAAGCATCAGAGCGGCCTATAATCAGACTGCTGACCAGGTTCGTATCGATATTCTGTTCGGATGTTTTTCCGGTTATGATACGCAAACGAATCCGGACAGAACTATCAGCTTTTATGTGATGCTTGATCACATTGGCATCGCTCTGGGCATATTCGTAGACCTCAGAATCCGGTGTGTTCAACGGTTGCTTATCCTCTTCCTGAGACTTTTTTCTGGAAGCCACGATCAACACAACGATAAGAACAGCAATCAGAATTATTAGCGCCACTCCCACCACAATGCCCCAGAGCAGCAACTGCGATTTGTTCTTTTGCTCGCCGGTGTCACCAGTGATGCCCTCCGGTGTTGTAGGTTCAACACCTTCGTCTATCAGAACAGTCTCTTCCCCGCTCAAGGGATTGGCTTCTTGGGAAGCATCTGTAATTCCGGAAAAAGAAATCGTGTAAGAACCGTTCCAGACTGTATCTGCAAGTCGAAGCTCGTATACATCTTCACTTTCGGAGTAGTAAACACCGGACACTGCCACCGCTGTGCCATTGGGACCTATTACTTTATAAGCCTTTGTGTCAGAAGCACCCAGGACCTTTTCGGAAAAGGTGATTACAATTGCTGCCTTACTGGATTTATAGGAAGCAGTTACCACAGCAGGCGGCTGCTCATCAGGC
>JAZSRI010000045.1:0-2609 GCA_045538415.1 Faecousia sp.
ATTTTTCAAAAAACACTTGACAACCAACACCCTCTGCGGTATAATGGCAAAGCTGTCAGCAAATGCTGCTATAGCTCAGTCGGTAGAGCGCATCCTTGGTAAGGATGAGGTCGCCAGTTCAAATCTGGCTAGCAGCTCCACGAAAAAGCCTAGAACCCCAACGGGTTTTAGGCTTTCTTCTTTTTTACCCCATATGGTACCCACCCCAGAAACCGACACAGAAACCGACACGGCTATGTTTTCTCATACAAAAATGTACTATAATCGCTTACCATAGCATGCTAATATGAGCCGTGGCACATCGTCATATTTATGTATACTGAAGTAATTAACCCAGCTAAACCTTAATTGGCTTAGCTGGGTAATTTTTTCCAAAGAGCTTTTCTGCTATTTCCACTTTTCAATCAGATTGCGGATCTGAGAGGCTAACTTTGCGTTGTCCTTATTAGTACGGCCTTTGCAGGTCTTGACAAAGGCGAGAAGTGCTTCTGCGGCTGCAAGAAGGTCACCATAGACTGCCCGTGCTCTGGCAGAGCCTTTGGATATCTGCTCGCGCTGAATAGGCTTGGAATCTGCATAGACAGTCATTCTGCCAGTGATCAAGTCATATTCCGTTCCGCTGTAGGGCGCTTCAGCATAGTAACCCATCTGAGTCAACAGCTTCCGAAACACGATGCAAGCAGCATCGTCGCCATGATTGACGAATACCATCTGCGGTTTCTCCTTAAAGCCCGCCAACCAACGCAAGAGTCCCGCTTGGTCTGCGTGACCGCTGGTGCCGTGGGGTGCGGCGATCTCCGCATTGACAGTAATATCCTCACCGAACAAGCGGACATATTGTGCGCCGTCCTGGAGCTTCCTGCCAAGGGAGCCCTCTGCTTGATAGCCTGCAAACAGAATGGTGTTTTCCTCTCCCCAAAGGTTGTGTTTGAGGTGATGGCGAATACGGCCTGCTTCACACATGCCGCTGGCTGACAGAATCACCTTGGGGCGTTTGTCAAAGTTGATCTGTTTGGATTCATCAGAGCTAACAGAAAGGCAGATATCGTCAAACCAGATGGGATTGATCCCTTGCTTGACCAGTGCTGCGGTTTCTTCATCGAAGCAGTTTTGGTCGCACTGTAGGAAGATTCCCGTTGCTTCCACAGCCAGAGGACTGTCTACATAAACTGGGAATCCGTCGTGTCCCTTGACCATTCCCTCCTGCTTGATCTGCCGGATAGCATACAGCATCTCCTGTGTTCTGCCAACTGCAAAGGACGGGATCACCACATTGCCGCCCCGGTCAAAGGTCCGCTGCAGCACATCTGCAAGCTCTCCAACGGTATTGCCGGGCTTTTCGTGGAGCCGGTTACCATAGGTGGATTCCAGAACAAGGTAGTCCGTTTCTTCCACTGGCAGAGGGTCTTTAATTAAAGGCTGATTGATGTTGCCCACATCACCGCTGAATACGATCTTCTTGGTAACGCCGTCTTCTGTCAGCCACAACTCAATGCAGGCAGAGCCCAGCAGGTGGCCGATATCCGAGAACCGGACAACGATTCCTTCCTCCGCCTGGATCTCCTGCCCGTACTCACAGGGGCGGAAACGAGAGATTGCACCAATGGCATCTGCCATAGTATAAACTGGCGTGACCAAATCATCACCTGCGCGCTGTGCCTTCCGGTTCTGCCACTCTGCTTCGGATTCCTGAATGTGGGCAGAATCCCGTAGCATAATATTACACAGGTCGCAGGTGGTTGTGGTTGCGTAGATTGAGCCTCGGAAACCATCCTTGTAGAGCTTGGGCAGCATGCCGGAATGGTCGATATGGGCATGGGTCAGAAACACGGCCTCAATAGTGTTTGCGGGCACAGGGATTGGAACATTTTCAAAAACGTCGATGCCCTGCTCCATACCGCAGTCCACCAAGTACTTCTTACCGCACACCTCCAGCAGTGTGCAGCTTCCGGTGACCTCATGGGTCGCTCCGATAAATTGGATTTTCATAGCATAGCCCCCTTGCTATTGAAGAGTATGTATTACTCTTTAGGTTCGATTCCTTGTTTTTCTGCCAAATAGGCGATGACTCCACGACGGGTCAGGATGCCACAGAGTGTATTTCTGCTGTCGATGATCGGGACAAAGTTCTGGTTCAGTGCGGCGGAAACTACTTTCGCTTCATCTGCATCAATGCTAATAGGGGGACAGAAATCCCGGCGAACGAGCTCTCTGACTCTGTGGTTTTCCATATCCATCTTATCCAGTGAGCCGGTATCGAGAATGTGGCGCAGGAAATCGCCTTCACTAACACATCCAATGTAATGCTGGTCTGCATCCAGAACAGGAATGGCAGTATAACCGTTTCGCGTCATAACCTCCCATCCTTGTCGTACAGTCTGCTTTTCGTTTAGAAAGACCGTGCAGGCACGCGGGATCATTATTTTCGCTATGTTCATACACAATCACTCCTTTATAACTTTATTTTACCATGGATGCCAGCACAGAATGGAGATAAAATGTAAATTTTAGCACAAAACGCAGGTGCCTTTTGTGAGGCTACCTGCGTCTTGTTATTATTCCAATTTCAACATCCGGTAGCCGATACCGATATGGGTTTGAATATACTG
>JAZSRI010000007.1:0-5095 GCA_045538415.1 Faecousia sp.
TTTGTACACGACTGACCGGTGGTATCCACCGGTCAGTTCTAGAATGGAGCGTTTTTATGGTAAAAAATTCCACAGATAAGAGGGTGAACACCAGAGGAAGAACGCTGAGTCCCCGTGCCAAGACCAATCTCTCCGGCTACATGTTCCTGACGCCCTGGTTAATAGGCTTTTTCGTTTTTACGCTGTATCCGTTTATTTACTCTCTGTATCTGTCATTTACAAGCTATAATGTTCTTACCCCTCCAAAGTGGATTGGCATCAAAAACTATGTGGAGATGCTTACCGAGGATCCCGATTTCTGGCATTCCTTTAAGGTGACCTGCAAGTTCGCCCTGATCCAGGTTCCTGTGAAGCTGTTCTTCCAGCTGTTTGTGGCAGTTCTTCTGTCCAAGGCTAAGAAGTTTATGCGGCTGATCCGGACCTGCTTCTATGTTCCTACCCTGGTGGGCGGCGGTGTTGCTGTGGCGCTGACCTGGGGTAGAATTTGGGGCAACAACGGCGCCATCAATCAGATTCTGGAGAGCATTGGTCTGCCCACAGTAAAATGGCTGGCTGATCCCAGGGTAGCCCTGTACATTCTGATTCTGCTGGGTGTCTGGCAGTTTGGCTCCGGCATGCTGATCTTCCTGGCGGCTATCCGGGATGTGCCCAAGAACCTGCTGGAAGCAGCAGAAATTGACGGCGCCAGCAAGACCAGGAGCTTCTGGAAGATTACATTCCCCATGATTACCGGCAGTGTTTTCTTCAACCTGGTTAACGGCATTATCGGCTCTATGCAGGCGTTCAGCTCCGCGTTCCTGATTACCGGTGGCGGTCCGCTGAAATCCACGCTGTATTTCGGCCTATATCAATATAATATAGCGTTCAAATCCATGGAAATGGGTTATGCCAGCGCTATGGCCTGGTTCCTGCTTCTGGTGATCGTGGCCCTGACGGCTGTGGTGTTCAAATCCAATGGCGCCTGGGTGTACTACCAGGATGAGATGTAAGGGGGTCACGGTATGAATCTTAGAACCAGAAAAAAATTTCCGATACCATTTATTATGTGTTTATTATACTGGCATGCTTTGTGATGATCTACCCTCTGCTTTGGATGTTCAGCGCCTCCTTTAAGGAAACCAAGGACGTCATGAGCTCGGCCAATGAGCTGATTCCCAAAAATCCCACCCTGCAAAACTATGTTGCTGCCTGGAAGGGTATCGGCAGAACCTCTTTCCTGAAGTTTTTCCGCAATTCCATGATGGTTGCCGTACTGCGAGTGATCGGCACTGTCCTTTCAGCATCCCTTACCGCGTTTGCTTTCGCCCGAATCAATTTTAAAGGCAGAAAGATTTGGTTTGCCCTGATGATCGGAACTATGGCACTGCCCGGTATCGTTTTGAGAGTACCTACTTATCTGGTATATCGGCATCTTGGCATGGTGGGAACCTATTGGCCTATGTTCCTGGGATCCTTCCTGGGCGGTGGCGCTTTTAACGTGTTCATGATCATGCAGTTTATGAAAAATATTAACCGCTCCGTGGATGAGGCGGCTGTTATAGATGGTTGCAACTGGTTCCAGCTTTTCTGGCATATTATTCTGCCTTTGGTAAAGCCCGTACTGGCGACGGTGGCGGTGCTGACCTTCATTGGCGCGTGGGGTGATTTCTACTCCGCTTTGATTTACTTAAATAAGCCTGAGATGTATCCTATCGCATATGCTTTGACCTTGTACAAGGACGAGTCCGGAACGAGCTATGGCCCGATGATGGCAATGTCCATCCTCTCCATAACCCCCACCCTTATTATGTTCTTCATCTTCCAGAAGAGTCTGGTGGAGGGTATCAGCACATCCGGTGTGAAAGGTTAATAATGTGCGTCTAAAGGTAGTCCCTCTTGTTTTTTGTTTTGGATTGCGGCAGGACGTTGTCCTGCCGCAATCTGCCTTGTTAGACGACATGCGTAAAATAGTTGCCGGCCGCTTTGCAGCGGGAAGAGTTCCGTAAAGGGAAAGGGGTCGGTAAAATGATGATTATGTGCCACAAAATGACTGTCTTACGTCAAAGATGTGCGTAGGAAGTTGATTTCCTGATGGGAATATGATACCTTTTTATTGGACATATTGCCTAACATAGGGCATAGAAAATGTTTAAATTTGGAGGATTTAAAAATGTTGCGATTAAAAGCTGGGTTTTCCCGTATCGATATTACGCCCCCCCTGGGAGTAAGACTGGCCGGTTATTTCATTGAGCGTATTTCCGATGGGATTTTGGATCCCCTGATGGCTACCGCCATAGCTGTTTCCGACGGAGAAAAAAGCGCCGTTGTCATCAGCATAGACCTGATCGGAATCCCCCAGACTATGTGCGACGTAATGAGAAAGAGGATCGGGGAGAGAACAGGCATTCCCAGTGAAGCGGTCTTCCTCTGCTGTACCCATACCCATTTAGGCCCTGAATTCCGGGGAGATCCCAGCGGCTTTACAGAGGATGAGAATCGCTATGTGGCGGATTTGGAGTCAAAGCTGGCAGGTCTTTCCCAGATGGCGCTGGATGATATGAAGCCGGCAACGATGTACATTGCCCAGACAGAACTGAAGGATATCTCCTTCATCCGCCGCTACCGCATGAACGACGGCAGCGTCAAAACCAACCCGGGTTGGCAGAATCCTGATATCCTGCATCCTCTGGGTACGTCTGACGACCGGGTGGCTCTGACTCTGTTCAAGCGGGAAAACGCTCCGGAAATTGCCGTTGTGAATTTCCAGACCCATGCGGACACCATCACCGGTAATAAAATTTCCGCGGATTTCCCCGGCTTTGTCCGCAAAGACTTTGAAAAAATCATTGATAATTCCCTTTGTATGTACATAAATGGCACAGAGGGTGACACCAACCACATTGACGTAAGGCTGACCAGAGAGGTGAACAATTGCTATGGGTGGTCCCGGCATATGGGCCGCGCCATCGCCTGCGCCGCCGCATCGGTGTACGGTGTGGCCAAGGAGTGCCCCGGCGTTCCCGTTGCCTACGAACAGAAGAATGTTTTTGTGGAATATAACAAGGGCACGGAGGAGGAACTTGCCTGGGCAGAGCCTATCGCAAAGCTCCACGAGGAAGGCCGGGACGACGAGATTTGGCCGGTGGATGATATGTACCGGGTTACCCTCATGGCCAGAGCCAACCGTATTGTGAACATGTCGAAGATGGAGGACCGGAAGGAACTGCACCTGACCGCACTGGCTGTGGGCAAGTGGGCTTTGGCGGCGTTCCCCGGCGAGCCCTTCACCTGGGTAGGCTTGGAGACCAAGGCAAAATCGCCTTTTGATATGACCTACACTGCCTGCACCGCCAACGGCACGGAGGGATATTATCCTACGGTAGATGCCTACGACGAGGGCGGCTATGAGGCGGAAGCTGCCAAATACCGCAGAGGAACGGCAGAGCAGCTGGCTCAGTGGGCGCTGGAGCTGCTTTCCCAGCTGTATGAAGGCAAGTAAAAAGAAAGTGGGTACATGTTTTATAAACAGCTACAAAGCGGAGGAGAATGACAATGCGTTTTTTCCATGTGTACAATGAAAAGTGTTTTGAGGGTCTGGTAAAGAATGACCTTCTCAATGAGGATTCCGGCTTTAAGATCCAGCACTGTTTCGCTGTTCCCAAAGAGCGGCAGTTCAACAATTACGCTGCCATTGGTACCAAGCTCCACAGCCTGATTAAGGAAAATAACATTCCTTTCTATGTGGACCGTATTGCCGGCGGTATTACCTACTATCCCTATCAGTTTGACAAGAAGCTGATCGCGGAGTACAAAAATCTGCTGGGCGACTGGTTCCTGGGCTTCCAGATGCATGAAAGCGCATCCAACCGCCGTAACGCGGAGTGGCCCAGAATGATTGAGGTCATGGGCGGCAAAGGACCTTACAATGCGGAGCAAATGCGCAGGCTTTTGATGAGCAAGAGCGCGGTTACCCCCGAGGGTGAGTATTTGGTGGGCCTGTCCCATGATACCCCGGAGTACTATGCGAACCGCACCTATGCCGAGACTGTCCCAGACTTTCTGGCAGAGGTTAGAGAGATGTTCCAGCGCCGCTTAAACGATACCGATAACTCCATCCTTCCTGTAGACAGCTACTACCTGTTCACAAAGCTTCAGGATGAGATGGGAATGAAGACCTTCATGCCGGAGGTGGGCGCCCAGATTTCCATGATGCGTGTTGCGGTGGCGCTGGCCCGGGGTATGGCAAAGGCTTCCCAAAAGACCTGGGGTACTTACTATGAGTGCTGGCGGGCAGAGATGGATGAAAACGGAAATGGCTTCGCCTGCATGCCTTGCTTTAATCTGGATCCTATCAATGAGTGGTATCTGACTCAGGAAACCCATACCGATGACTTCACCACCCATGGTCCTAACGGCGGCAGTTCCCGCCGGCTGCAGAACCGTATCTATTACCATTCTCTTATGAGCGGCGCCGACTACGTGGCCGAGGAGTGGGGTCTGAACTGCAGCTACACGGATATGAACGACTTCACCCTGTCCGAGTATGGTCAGGTCAAGAAGGACTTTATCCATACAGCCCGGGGTCTGCAGGGGGTACAGGCAGTGGTGCCGTTTGCGATTGTATTGCCGAAGGATTATACATGTGTGGAAATTCCCAATCCCTTTGTTCCTTATGAATTTGGTGTCCACAATGATCGTTATTTGAACACACCCCTGAATGCTGAGGAGAAGGCCTATTTTGGCCATATTGAGGACGTGATTAAGCTGTTCTTTGCCAGAAGCGGCGAGATGCCGGGCAACGAAGGTCATGTGCTGACCAATTCCCGGTTTGGCGATGTAGTGGACATTATCTATGAGGATGCGTCTTTGGAAGCCCTCGGCAGATATGAATACCTGATCGATGCCACCAGCGAGGGCAGCTTCGCCCGGGCCAATGCGGGCAAGGGCCTTAAGATTCTGGAAAGCGCTGACCTGAACAAGCTGGAGGCAGAGGTCCGCAAGCTGGTGGAAAAGACTATGCCCTGCTACGTGGATGGCCTGCACTGGCTGGTTTCCACAGATAATAAGGGCCGCCGTTTCCTGACCATCTTCAATAATGAGGGCAACCAGCGCTCCT
>JAZSRI010000028.1:0-2584 GCA_045538415.1 Faecousia sp.
GAAAGAATTGCAATAAAACAAGGGGTGTTGCAACACCCCTTGTTTTATTGCAATTCTTTCAATTTCTTTTGAATGGCAGCCAGCGCTTCCTTCGGGTCGTCAATGTTTTCGGTGGCCAGCTCCATTGGACAGCGGCCATCACCGGATCGGTTGCGGATAAAATCCACCTGGGATTCCCAGGAAACGGCGATGCCGCTACCTTCCAGCACCTGCAGCGCGCCCTGACTGATGACCGCTCCGTGGACCGCCCGGACCTTCAGCAGACGGTATAGGAAAGCCGTGGCTCTGCCCACCACCTTGTCCGCGGCACAGAACCCGGAAACATCGGTGTTAAGCAGTTCCAGCAGCGGCCGCACGCCCCGGTGCCGGCTGGTGTGCACGGCGTCACCCTTGCACAAAACGCAGGTGTACTCCCCGGAGCCCAGCATGGATTTGGCTTTTTCCAGATCGTTCAAGAGAGCCTCACACAACACCTGCTGCTTCCTCCGGGTCTCGCACGGCCAGAGTGGCGGGGTGGGATACCAAGCCGTTCATAAATTCCTGGATCCGGGCCTTTGCCCGTCCGTGACCGAAATCGCCATTAAAGGTGAGGCGGTATGTACCGTTTTCCAGGTTCTCAGCCTGCAGGTCGGAAATCTCGCAGGAGGTGCTTCGGGACAGGGTGTTGATGGCCTGCATAGTGGCGATCACATCCTGGGTGTCCACTGAATAGTTCCGGCGACCGCCCTTGAAACGCAGCAGGAGCTTCTGCAGCAGCTCGAGAACGGTGAGGGTCAGGATCACCAGAATGGTGCCGATCAGCGCGATCATATAATAGCCGCCGCCTACCGCAAGGCCCAGGCAGGCAACGCCCCACAGGCTGGCTGCGGTGGTCAGACCCTTGACATTTGCGCCGTCCCGCAGGATGGTGCCTGCGCCCAGGAAGCCTACGCCGGCGATGACCTGGGCGGACAGGGGGGCGGGGGCGGGGGTGGCGCCATAGGGATAGTACTGGGCGAAGATCATTTGGCTGGTGAGCATTACGATACAGGAGCCCAGGGCCACCAGAATATGGGTGCGCATACCCGCCGGGCGGTGGGTGTACTCCCGCTCAAGACCCACGATCAGACCGAGGATCAGGGCGCACAGCAGACGGAACCCGATCTCTAACGGCGCAAGCTGCAGAGCAGCCGGATCGGGAGAAGCTGTCAAAACGGATACAAGATACATAATATTAACTCCCTCTATATGATTCCTGTTTATTATATTCGTTTTGCGAAAAATTGTCAACTTGCACCATTCCCGGAAAAGCGACACTGTCTGCTAAAAGATTGCAGGAAAAACATCTTGACAAACCCACATTGCCGTGTTACAATATCCAAGCACTTTAGAAGTGCGCCCCATATCGCGGAGTAGAGCAGTTGGAAGCTCGTCGGGCTCATAACCCGGAGGTCGTAGGTTCGAGCCCTGCCTCCGCAACCATATCGAGTGTTCATAACGGACTTAAGTTATGGACACTCGATTTTTATGCCCTTATGTATGAGCAGGCAGTTTGCCTGCTCATTTTTCATGCGCTCTTAGTGACATACTCAACAGCCACGCCTTTGCGGGTGTCGACGGTGTAGTTGTCACCGATGTCCGGGATCTCAATGACACCCACGAACTTGTAGTGTATCATAATGTGCTGGGTGCGGTTTTTGCCGGTGCCTTCCGTTTCATACACATCAATGTGGTCAATCAGTTCCCGAAGCAGCGGTGCAGTCAAGGTTTGCATCTCCATGAACTTGCGTATAGCGTGGATAAACTGATCCTTGTTGGTCTGCATGGAGTCTAAGTCAGAGATACTGCCACGGAGTTCGGCAATTTTCTCTTTCAACTCCATGCGCTCCACTTCGTACTTGTGGGATAGCTGCAAGAACCATTCGTCTGTGACCTTACCTTCTACATTGTCCTCATACAGCTTCTCAAAGAGTTCTGCCACTTTGTTGTTACGGGCGATGCACCGCTGCAGTTCTGCTTCCATGTACTTCTTTTCGGCAATCATATCCGCATTGGTTTTCTGTGCCAGTAGCTCCGCAAACACATCCTCATCGCTTCGCAAAAATGCCGCCATACGCTGAAGCTCCCACATGACCACCTGCTCAATGGCATCTGCACGGATGTAGTGCCGGGTTTCGCAGCTGCCTCTGGTGTCACTCTTGTAGTTGGAACAACTGAAGAAGTGAATGTCCCGGTTGATCGTATTGATGTGATACCACAGCTTGCTGCCGCAATCAGCGCAGTACAGCAAATCTGCAAACATGTTCTTCTCGCCGTTCTCCGCTTTTGGAGCACGGCGTTTTGTTTTACCTACCATCTTCTGCACCTGCTCATAAGTTTCCCGGTCAATGATCGGCTCATGGACATTCTTGAAAATGACCCAGTTTTCTTCCGGATTTTCCAACCGGGTCTTATTTTTGAAAGACTTGGAGTAGGTTTTGAAGTTGATAATGTCGCCGCAGTATTCTTGGTTGGCAAGGATTTTGGCGATGCTGGATTTGCTCCACTTATAGGGATCAGGCTGCACCCGTTTGCCGCCTCGCTTCAAACCAAGAGAGTACCAGTA
>JAZSRI010000147.1:0-7067 GCA_045538415.1 Faecousia sp.
ACCCCCGGATGCAGGAATGATCCCGCATCCGGGGGTCTTTATATTAAGGTATTTTATTCTGTTACATAGACCAGGCCGTATACCCCAGGACCTACATGGGCGCCGATGGTGGGGCCCACCTGACGCCGTCCTGCCACAGGGAAACCGGCCTGCGCCAGCTTATCTTCCAGCTTTTCCAGATTCTCTGTTCCCTGGGTATACAGTGTGTACAGGGGAAACCGGGGATCCAAGGGGGTCTCCTGCAGCCGGGAGAGCATGTTGCTGATGGCACGGTTCACACCGATGGCCTTTCCGGCGGCGTTGATGGTGCCCTCCGGAGTCAAGGTAACGATGGGCTTGATACCGGCAACCGCTCCTACCGCCGCCCCTGCCCGGCTCACCCGGCCGCCTTTGTACAGGTATTCCAGCGTGTCAAGACCCGCCATTACCCGGATTTTTCCCTTCAGCGCTTCACATTCCTCCACAATCTCCCCGGCAGAACAGCCCTGCCGGATTTTTTTCGCGGCATAACCGGCAAGGATACCGATGGGGTGTGAGACCAATTTTGTGTCAATGATATGGATGCCGGGATACCCGGTAAGTTCCTTGGCAATGCAGGCGCTTTGGTAGGTGCCGCTAAGGGCAGAGGACACGGTAAAGCAGATGGCTTCATCCTCGTCTGCCTTGACTTTTTCAAACAGAACAGCAAAATCCTCCGGAGAGGGCTGGGAGGTTTTGGGAAATTCCCTGGTGGCGGTGAGCTGCTGGTAAAACTGGTCCGGGGTCAAGTCAATTCCGTCCTTATAGTCTCTGCCCCCAAGGCTCACCGTCAGAGGGGCGAACATATCAAAGCTGCTGCCAAAGCAGTCAGAGGTGGAATCCAGAATAATTTTAATCATAATGACGCTCCTTTGTCACATCGGGGTTTCATTCCCTGTGGAAAGTCCCTCTTTGCTCAGAACTTGGAGATTAGCGGTGATCAGTTCCAGCGCTTCGTAAAAGACGGCTCGCTTCTCATTGCTCAGGCCTGCGCTGGCCTGTTCTACTGCCAGCTGAGCCTTCTGGTTAATCTTTTGAGCCAGCTCCTGCCCCAGCGGGGTCAGCCGAATAGCAGCCCGGTAAGCTTTCCGATTTTCGGAATCTCTGGTGATAAGCTTCTTTTCTTCCAAAATAGACATAGCCCGGGATATATCTGCCTTGTCTTTCCCGGAAAGCTCCGCCAGTTGGGCAGCGGATATGCCATTAGGATACCTGTAAAGGAGCGTAAAATACACGGAATAAGGGCCTTTCAGTCCAAAACGGACCATTTCCTCTGCCGCAATCCGGTGCCAGCACCGGGAAATTTCTGTGATAGCGTAGGAAAAACGGGCAAATCTATCGATCATAAACCGGATACCTCCTAAAATGTTGATAATTCAACTTCTAAGGATTATAACAGGAAGATGTTGAAATGTCAACAATGTTTTCCGGGAATTTGCCGTTGTCTATATACAGAATCCCGGTGAATATCCCTATGGAAAACCGGGTTTTCTATTGCAATCCCGGCAAAAGCCCACTATAATGAAAGAAAAACAAAACGGAGGAACGATTATGGACGTAGTAGCTCTGGGCGAACTTCTCATTGACTTCACCTGTAAAAGCACCGATGGGGACGGCTATCCTACCATGGAAGCCCATCCCGGCGGCGCGCCTGCCAATTTCCTGGCAGCGCTGACCAAATTTGGCAGAAAGACAGCCCTTTTGGGCAAAGTGGGCGGGGATGCCTTTGGCAAACTGCTGCTGGGCACTTTGCAGAAGGCTGGAATCGAGACCTCCGGAATTGTGGTCTCCGATGATGTGTTTACCACTATGGCTTTTGTGACTCTGGATGAGCACGGTGACCGGGAGTTCTCCTTTGCCCGTAAGCCCGGCGCGGACACCTGCCTGAGTTGGGAGGAAGTGAATCTGTCCCTGATTGATCAGGCCAAGGTGTTCCACTTTGGTACTCTTTCTTTAACCGATGATCCTGCCCGGAGCGCTACTTATAAAGCGGTGGAGTATGCCAAAAAGGCAGGAAAGCTGATTACCTATGACCCCAATCTGCGGAAACCTTTGTGGAAATCCCCGGAGGAAGCCCGGAAACAGATGCTCTGGGGTCTGAACTATGCCGATGTGGTGAAAATCAGCGAGGAGGAAGTGGAGTTCCTGTTCGGTCTGGGTGTTGAAGAGGGCGCTGAGCATATTCTGAACACCTTCGGTACCAAGCTGGTGTTTGTCACCTGCGGCCCGGATGGCTGCTATTTCAAGAACAAGGTTGCCTGCGGTATGGTGCCCAGCCTGTCGGGAATCAAGGTGGTTGACACCACCGGCGCCGGAGATATTTTCGGCGGCAGCGCCCTTTGGAAGCTGCTGGAACTGGGGCAAGACCCCCAGACCCTCACCCAGGCCCAGCTGCGTGAAGTTGTGACCTTCGCCTGCACCAGCGCGGGCCTGTCCACCACCAAGCCCGGCGGCATTTCCAGTGTGCCGGAGTACACCGCGGTGCTGCAGGCCATGGGCAGGTAATTTACAATGTGTACCCCCGGAGCTGTCCTGAGGGCGGTTCCGGGATTTTGCTATGGGGAAAAATGGCTGCGTTTTCGGTCGGTATGTGGATACGATTTGGGCAATCGGCTGTTTCCTAAAGATGTGCCTCCCTTGTCAAGAACCATGACACATGCTATACTTTTTGTAACAGCCTATCGTTGCATACACAGCTATTTTCTAGAACGCAGAAGGGAGAACTATCATGCTCCAGGATTTATATACATCTCACACCCCAACAGAGAAACCCTGGCAGAGCTATCCCCGGCCACAAATGCGGCGGGAATCTTATGTAAACCTGAACGGCAAATGGGAATTTAGAGTATCCCCACATAGTGCCATCCCGGAAATCTTTGATCGGGAAATTCTGGTGCCTTTTTGCCCGGAGAGCCTGCTTTCCGGGCTGAAAATGGAAATACAGCCCGGTTCTTATCTGTTTTACCGGAGGACATTTACGCTGCCAGAAGGATTTCAGCGGGGAAAGGTGCTGCTTCATTTTGGGGCAGTGGATCAGATTGCGGATATTTATGTAAACCAAAAACATCTTTGCCACCACGAGGGTGGCTACAACAGCTTCACCGTGGACATCACCCCGGCACTTTTGCGGGAAAACCAGCTGGTGGTTCGGGTTCTGGATGACCTGCGCTCGCCGGTGCTGCCCTATGGCAAGCAGACCCTGTCCCGGGGCGGTATGTGGTATACCCCGGTGTCCGGCATCTGGCAGACGGTATGGCTGGAGAGCGTGCCGGATAGCTATGTACAAAAGCTGGATATCCGTGCTACGGAACGCGCCGTCCGGATTTCCATTCAGCCACCCTTGGAGGGAGCGGTGATTCTGGAGGGTAAGCAGTATCCCCTGCGGGAGGGTGCGGTGACCATTACCCCGGAAAATCCCCGGCTTTGGAGCCCGGAGGACCCCTACCTGTATACGTTCACGCTGAAAACAGAACAGGACCGGGTGGACAGCTATTTTGCCCTGAGGTCTATTACCGTAAAGAATGTAAAGGGTATTCCCCGGCTGTGTCTGAACGGCAGTCCCTATTTTTTCAACGGTGTTCTGGATCAGGGCTACTGGAGCGACGGCCTGTACACCCCGGCGGAGGAAAGCTTCTTTGACCGGGATATTCTGCAGATGAAACAGCTGGGCTTTAATACCCTGCGCAAGCACATTAAGGTAGAGCCGGAGCAGTTCTACTATGCCTGCGACAGGCTGGGTATGGTGGTGTTCCAGGATATGGTGAATAATTCCCGGTACAGCCTCCTGCGGGATACCCTGCTGCCCGGTGTGGGATTCCAGCGCCGGGATGACAGGAAGTTCCACCGGGACCCCAAGAGCCGGGCGGCGTTCCTATGGGGCATGGAGCAGACGGTGGAGCAGCTAAAGAACCACCCCTGTATCCTTTACTGGACAATTTTTAATGAGGGTTGGGGTCAGTTCTGCAGCGATGATGCCTACGTGCGGCTGAAAAAGTTGGATGACACCCGCATCATTGACGCAACCTCCGGCTGGTTCCGGGGAGAAAAGACGGATGTGGACAGCCGTCACCTGTATTTTGGCTCCTGGAAGGTACTTCAGCCGTCGGAAAAGCCCTTGGCACTCAGCGAATTTGGGGGGTACTGCCTACCGGTGGAGGGACATCTGTTCAATCCCGAAAAGGCCTATGGGTACAAATCCTGCAAGTCCCGGCAAGCCTACACTCAGGCCATAGAAAAGCTCTACCGGCAAAAGCTGCTGCCTGCGGTGAGGCGGGGCGTATGCGCCGCCATATACACCCAGGTCAGCGATGTGGAGGACGAAATCAACGGCTTTTTGACCTATGACCGGCGCTGTTGCAAGACAGAACCCGAAACCATGATGGCACTTGCTAAGGATTTGCGCCAGGCGCTGGAGGAAAGCGTCCGCTGAGCCATTTGTGCAGCCCCATGGCCCCTACGCTTACAGGAATCCAAAGCAGGCAGAAGGGCAGGCAAATCTGCCCTCCCAGATTCAGGGGGGAGTTGCGGTAGTCCCACACAGTGTAGTCCCGGTTGGCAATCAGCCCGGTGAGCAGCTCTACAGAGGTTATAATCCCGGCCCCGGCCAGGGCCCGGAAAGGAAGGGGGAGCCGGGGTTGTACCTCGTTCAGCTTGCCCAGCAGGAGGAAGCAGCTCCCCCCTGCCAGAAACATGGTGTGATGGCTCCACCCACGCCAGAGAAGCTCCAGACCCACATAGCCCAAGCCCCCGGCGGAGAAGAAAAGAATGTTGCGCAGCAGTTTCAAATTTACGTCACCTCATGGGCAGTATTCCCAAAAAATTCCGAAAAAAACAGTAAATTTGGCTTGACAAACAGGGGAACACTGTATATAATAACAAAGCTGATTTCGGCGGCGCCGGAATCTGTTGGCCAATATGGCGGCGTAACTCAGTTGGTAGAGTAGCCGGTTCATACCCGGTATGTCACCTGTTCGAATCAGGTCGCCGCTACCAGGCCCGTTGGTCAAGCGGTTAAGACACCGCCCTTTCACGGCGGTAACATGGGTTCGATTCCCGTACGGGTCACCAAAAAGACACACACCATTCGGTGTGTCTCTTTTTTTGCCTGCACCCTAAATTCCCTGAAATTCTGCCTACAGGAACGGAATCACGATTAAACAGGTCAAAAAGCTCTGAAAATGTGATTATTTCAGAACTTTTTGACTTGATTTTTCTTGCGAAGTATAGTAGAATAGTACTATACGTTAGAAAGAAAGTGTGTGATATACATGGCACTAAATAAAGACGTTCTGGTAGAAATGCCTGCACATTGTGTACGGGCGAAGAAGAACGGTGTGGTATATGTACAGTATACAATTCGTGCATACCGGAATGAAAAAGGAAAGCCTACCAGCGAGCGGGTTTCAATCGGAAAAGAGGATCCTGAAACCGGTATGCTGATCCCGAACCGGAATTATTACGAGTATGTAGAAAAGAGAAAGCAAATGGAACTTCCTGCGTTTGTTCGCAGCTGTGGGACATATGCGGCATTTTCAGGAATCAGCGAGCTTTTGGGGCTGCGGAAGCTGCTGGAAGACCATTTCGGAGAGGAACGGGCAAAGGAGATACTGACGGTATCCCATTACATGATGCTGCGTGGAAATGTAATGTATTATTTACCGGACTGGGCAGAGGAAACGATAACCTTTGGAGGAAGGCATTTGACCAGTGCAGGGATAAGCAGACTGTTTAGCGGGATCACGGAAAATGAACGCATCTGCTTTTTTAACAACTGGATGAAACGGAAAAAGAATACAGAGTATTTGGCTTATGATGTGACATCCATTTCCTCCTATGGAAAGAATATGGAAAACCTGGAATGGGGATACAACCGGGATAAAGAAAAGTTGCCTCAGATCAATATGGGAATGTATTTTGGCGAAGAAAGCAGACTGCCCTTGTATTACCGGGTATATCCCGGAAGCATTCCGGATAAAGCGCATTTGAAATATATGACTGAGGACAATGAGGTGATCTCCGGCCGAAAAACACGGTTTGTTATGGACCGTGGATTTTATTCCTCAGAAAATATGCAGTATCTGGTGCAGAAAGGATACCGGTTTATTATTGCAATACCAGGGCATATGAAGTTTTGCATGGAATTGATCGATAAGCACCGTGGGGAAGTGGTAAACCAGGCAGAGTGTTATCTTGGTAAAGGAAAGCCCTATGGAAAAGCGTATGAAGTAACAGAAACCGGATACCGGATGCGTGTACACTTGTACTATGATCCCTATAAGGCAACCGCGGAAAGCGAACGGCTGTATGAAGAAATAGAGCGGCAGGAGAAGGAACTGTCCCAGATGGAAGTGCCTCCGGACCGGAAATTACATTATGACCGGTATTTTTATATTAACCGGACAAAAAATGGGGGACTGGGATACCGACGTAACATGGAAGCGATAAACAAGGCATTATCCAGGTGCGGCTTCTTCCTGATAGGGGAAACGGACTTTAAGAAAACGACGGCGCAGATCCTGGAGATTTACCGCCGCCGTGATGTAGTTGAAAAAAGTTTTGACAATCTGAAGAATGACATTGATATGAGAAGACTGTATGTGCAGAGCGACGAAGTGGCCGAAGGAAAAATGTTTACAGCATTCATTGCGCTGATCGTCCGAACCTATATGCAAAACCAGCTAAGCGAGTATATGAGCGAACACAAATTCACGTTTCAAAAGATACTGCTGGAGCTGGACAAGGTGAAGCTGATCCATTCGGTGCATCATGAAAACAACTGCCGACTGCTGAATCCGCCTACCAAAACGCAAAGAGAGATTATGGAGCGTTTGACCCTCGATCCCTCGACCTTTGGATGCGTATAGTAGAAATTTATGGGAAATTAGGATCAAATGCAACTGTCCGGTGGACAGTTGCCGCCGACGGCTCGACGGAGGCGAACAATTATTTATCTTTTTCTTCGAAAAGAAAAATGCAGACAAATCTGGGTGGTACCTCCAAAAATCCCGAATGCAAAAGCGTTCGGGGTTTTACCCTTTTCACTAAAATCG
>JAZSRI010000122.1:0-16624 GCA_045538415.1 Faecousia sp.
CGATCAGAGTTCATACCGCCAAAGCAGATATAGCTGAGGATGGCGCCAAAGCGCGCGCCCAGAATACCGAAAGAGGGGCTGCCCACCAGCACATACACCACCGCCAGCTTCAGAGTGCCGAACAGCAGCATGTGAATCACAGGCACATGGGCTTTGCCATGGCTCTGCAGCACCACGTTGGTGTACTGCACCACGGCGTTGACAAACACCACCACGCCCAAAATACACAGCAGCTGGGTGGCCAGCTCCAGACGCTTGCCGGAATAGCCGCCCAACAGGGCCATAATCGGCTCTGCCAGCACACACAGGCCTACGGCGCAGGGCACAGCCACAAGAGAAGTGACTCTGGCGGCGGATTCCTCTGTGGAGCGCACGGCCGCACGGTTTCCCAAAGTCAGATGGGCGGTGATGGCAGGCAGGACAGAGGTGGCAATGGGGGTCATAAAGGCGCAGGGCATGTTGAAAATGGTCTGGGTCAGGTTGTAGATACCCTTGACGGTGTCCGCAGCGCCCTGAGAGGAAAGCCCCTCCTCCAGAAGATAGGGCAGATACACCCGCTGGTCAAACAGGGAGATCATCCGCTCCATGTACAGTCCGCTCTCCGCCAGCATTAAAAACTGCAGGCCGGCAGCGCCGATGGTTACAGGGACAGCAATGGCAAGCAGCCGCTTGGCGGTATTACCATAGGAACTGACTTTCTCGCTGGTCTGGGGCAGATCCCGGTAGGCAGGTGCCTGCTTGCACCGCAGGTAGACTGCCGAGGCAATACAGCCCACCGTTACACCCAAAATCGCGCCGGCAGCGGCCAGAGGAATGCTCTGGGTGTAGCGCATCACCGCAAAGGCGGCAGCCAAACCTATAATCAGCTTGAACAGGGCTTCCAGCACCTGGCTGACAGAGGTGGGCTGCATGTTACTCTGACCTTGGAAGAAGCCCCGGTAGGTGGAGACCACGCTCATCAGCAGGGCGCAGGGGCCAAGGCACAAAATGGCGGTCCAGGCGTCGGGCTGGTTCAGGATATCCGCCAGCCACCGGCAGCCGAAGATCATCAGCGCCGAGCCAAGGACACCCAGCAGCAGGAAAATGCCCCGGGAGGTCTTGTAGATCCGCCGCACCTCATTGTACTGCCCCAGAGAACTGGCGGCGCTGATCATCCGGCTCATAGCCACAGGCAGACCGGCGGTGGACACCAGCAGCAGTACGGAATAGATATCATAGGCGGTGGTGAAGTAGCTGTAACCCTGGTCGCCAATGGCCATTTTCAAGGGCAGCTTATAAAACGCGCCAATGAGCTTTACCACTGCGGTGGCCATAGCCAATAGTGCCGCGCCGTGGAGAAAGTTTTGCTTTTTCATGGGTTGTGACATAATGGGTTACTCCTTAGGGTCGGCAAACAGCCGGGCAATGGCGTGGTTGGTCAGGGTTTCCACCACGGCTTTCAGGTCGATGGTGGGGAAATTGCCGTTCTGGTAGAGGATTTTGCCCCCCACCATGGTCATGGCCACATCGCCGCCCTTGGCGTTGAACACCAGAGCGCTGACCACATTGTGACAGGGAATCAAATGGGGCGCGGAGAAATCCACAAGGACGATATCCGCGTCCATGCCCTCTTTGAGCATGCCGGAGCGGCCCTCCCGGCCCTGGGCACGGGCGCCGCATACAGTGGCCATCATCAGCGCCGCGGCGGAGGGAAGGGCAGCAGCGCTGCCGGCGGCGGAGCGTTCGGCAAAGACAGCGGTACGCATAACCTCAAACATGTCCATGCTGCCGCCCTCCACAGCACCGCCGGTACCCAGCGCCACATTCATGCCATCTTTTACCCGCTGGCAGATGGGAGTGGGGGGCAGACCCTGTTTTCCGCAGGCCATGGGGGTGGCCACAACAGAGACCTTGTGCTTGGCAAGGAGCTTACTCTCGGCTTCCTCCAGCACGGCGCAGCCCACAGCGGCGGCAGGTACCCGGAACAACCGGTGGCAGCTCAGCAGCTCCGCCGGGCCAAGGCCGGTGCGGTCCACGCACTCGTCGGTTTCCTGCTGGGTCTGGGCAAGGTGCAGCTGCATGCCCAGCCCCTTTTCCGCGGCATAGTCGGACAGGGCTTCCCACAGTTTAAAATTGCTGGTGTACTGGCTGTGGATGCCCGCGTCAATCCGGATCCGTCCGCCGTCATAGCCGTGCCATTTATCTGTCACAGAGCAAAGCAGCTTGCATTGCTCATCGGTTTCAAAATCAAAGTCCTCATACTGGTGGATAAACCGCTGGGCAGCCAGCGCCACATTGGCACGGATGCCGCTTTCTCCGGCGGCTTCCGCCACAGCCTCCGGGAAGAAGGACAGGTCGGAGACAGAGGTGATGCCCAGCCGCAGGCACTCGGCGATTCCCAGAAGGGCAGATGCCTTAGCGCCCTCATGGTCCAGCTTGCTGGTCCGGGTCAGCTGCTGCTCCAGCGCCTCCTGCCGGGGCAGGTCATCGGTATAGGAGCGCAGTCCTGTGTCCGCCAGATGGGTATGGCAGTTCACCAGACCGGGAATGGCCACCATGCCGGTGCCGTCCAGAATGGTCTGGGGCTGCTCTTTGGGGGGCGTTTTGCCTATATAGGAAATTTTGCCTTGGGTCACACCTAAGTATGCGCCAAACAGCACATCCATTTTTTCATTCATGGTCACAATGGTGACACCGGAAATGAGTGTATCCAATATTGTTCCTCCTTATGCCGGGTGGTTTACAGGAGCTGGAAAAGCGCCTGCTTCTGGCTCAGTACAGAGTCGATTTGTTCTATGTACTGCTCCGGGAATTTGGGATTGTGGAAGCGCTGGAGAGTCCCGTCGGGGAGGTTCACCTTGTTCATGCCACCGCCACCCAGAGAGAGGATGGTGTGCAGCTCTTCCATCATGTAGATATTGTACAGGCAGTCCATCCCGCTGCGGCTCCAGCCCACATTTTCAAAGCTGCCGGACATATACTTCTGCCGGTATAAATAATAGGGCTTGTAAAGCGCGTTTGCAAGGGTATTATTGGCGTAATCCACCATTTTTGCGACCTCCTCCTGACCGGGGAGGGCGGCACGCCGCTCAAACAGGTCCGCGCCCTTCTTCAGCGCAAGGGTGTGGACGGTGATGTTGGCGGGGGCAAGGTCGATGACAGCATCCAAACTGCGGCAGAAGCCGTCATAGCTGTCCTGAGGGAGTCCGGCAATCAGGTCCATATTGATGGCGGAAAAGCCGGCATCCACAGCTTCCCGGTAACAGCGCAGAATGTCCTGTGCGGTGTGGGGACGGCCGCAGGCTCTAAGCACAGAATCCTCCATGGTCTGGGGGTTGATGCTCATGCGGTCGGCGCCGTGGTCATGGATGGTACGCAGCTTCTGGAAGTCCAGCGTGTCGGGCCGTCCGCCCTCCACGGTAAATTCCAGACACCGGCTCAGGTCAAAGGAATCCCGGATGGTGTCCAGAAGCCCTGCCAGCTGGGCGCTGGTGAGGGTGGTAGGCGTCCCGCCTCCTATGTAAATGCTACGCACCTTCCGCCCGGAATTTTCCAACAGCTTTCCTGTGCAGGCAAGCTCTTTGTACAGCGCCTGCAGGTAAGGCTGCAAAAGCTCGGTGCGTTTGCCCACGGTGCGGCTGACGAAGCTGCAGTAGGCGCACCGGGTGGGGCAGAAGGGAATGCCCACATATAGGGAAATATCAGTTTTCTGCAGGAGGTTGGCAGCAGCTACGGTAGAATGGGAGCAGGCAACCGCCAGCTTCGCCCGCTCTGCCGTGACAAAATAGGTGCCCTGCAGCAGCTTCAGCGCGCTCTCCTCCGAACCGCCCTCCAGCAAATGCCGGGTGGACAGCTTTGTGGGGCGGACACCGGCCAGCGCGCCCCAGGCGGGTACAGCCTGCAGATGGGGCAAAGCCGCCAGATAGTAGCTCTGCTGCAGAATCTGCCGCCGGGCTTTTACCGTTTCCCGGTCCGCAAGCAGCCGCTTTTGGGCACGGGTGGTTTTGCCGTTGAGGAGAATAGTGGTCACAGCGGTGAGCCAGCGCTTTCCCCGGTGGAGGGTGCTGATGGCAGTGCCCCCTTGGGTGGTATCTTTTGTGCCAAACAGGGACATTTGCAGCTGTTCCACCGCGTACTGCTCCTGATGGCCTTTGAGTGTTAATTCCATAGTGGTTTCCCCGAATCTGAAGAATGGGTCACGCCGGCAGGTCTGCCGGCGGATTAACGCATATAGGGGTTATGCTCCCGCTCCTGGCTCAGGGATGTGGAATCTCCGTGGCCGGGATAAACGGTGTAGTCCCCGGGCAGGGACTTGAGCCGCAGCAGGGATTTGCGGATGGTGTTCCAGTTTCCGCCGGGCAGGTCGGTGCGTCCGCAGGAGCCCCAAAACAGGGTGTCCCCGGAGAACAGGGCTTCCCCGCAGCAAAGGCAAACGCTGCCGGGGGTGTGACCAGGGGTATGGAGTACCCGGATAGAAAGCCCGGCCAAGGAGAGAACATCTCCCTCGCCGTAGGTATCGGTGTAGTAAAGAGGACCTTGGGTAATACCCTCGGGCATGGAAAGCTCCCCTTCGTGGAGATATACCGGGCAGTGGGTGGCCTCAGCGATTCCCCGGACGCCGCCTACATGGTCAAAATGTCCGTGGGTCAGCAGCACGGCGGCAACGGTCTTGCCTGCCTGCTGCGCCTGCCGCAGGACGATGTGAGGGTCATAGCCGGGGTCGATAACAATGCAGTCCTTCCGGTCCGGCTGAAAGACCAGATAGCAGTTGGTCTGATACGCCCCAAGGGGCAGAGTAAGAATCTCCATAAATGCCTCACTTTCTTCTGGGGCTGTCCATCAGCTGCTGGGTGTCCAGAATCAGGGTGACAGGGCCGTCGTTTTCAGAAATTACCTTCATATCCGCGCCAAACTGCCCGTGCTGGGGAGGAAAGCCCAGATCCCGGCAGTCCGACAGGAACTGTTCGTACAGTTGATTGCCCAGTTCCGGTCCGGCGGCCTCGGCAAAGCTGGGTCTGCGGCCCTTGCGGCAGTTGCCGTAGAGGGTGAACTGGCTGACCACCAGCACCTCACCGCCTACGTCGGAAAGACCCAGATTCATCTTGCCGTTTTCATCCTCGAAAACCCGCAGACCCAGGGCCTTTTCCGCCAAATACCGGCAATGGGCAGGGGTATCCTCCGGGCCTACGCCCAGCAGGATGAGAAAGCCCTTGCCAATGCTCCCCACGGTCTGTCCGTCGATGACCACGGAAGCGGAATTTACTCTTGTTAATACAGCTCTCATATGGAAACTCTCCTGAAAGGGAAAAATGGTGTAGGGATACGGGCGGCCAATGGCCGCCCCTACAAGATTGAATTTACATTTCCGTAAAAACGATACCGGGCGCAATCAGGATGCGTAACGATTACCGACCATCCTCGTGCGAATTAGCTGTCCGCCTTGCGGACACGGGCGGTCAATGACCGCCCCTACATAGGGCAAATAACATTCCACAGGAACGTCACCGGGCAGAGCAAAGGCGATTGCCGACCATCCCTGTGCGAATTGTCTGTCGGCACAGCCGACCCGGGCGGGTCAGGGAAGAAAAGATGATTGACCATCCCCGTGCGCATTAGCTGTCGGCCTTGCCGACTAGTTTTGACCACGGCGGGCGCCAATTACATCCCGTACCTGTAAAAGCTTGTTGCGGATGGAATCCAGCTCCGACACGTTCTTTACCTCGAACCGCACCGTAAACACACTCCTGCCTCCCGGCAGATCCTTGCCGTAAAGCTCCTTTACCCGCGCCCGGGCGGTGGTCATGGCGGTGGCAACGTCCAACAGCAGACCGTCCCGGGTGATGCAGTCCAACTCCAGGGTGGTCTCAAAGGGCTGGTCGTCCTGATTTGCCCACCGTACCCGCACCCAGCGGGCGGCCTGAATAGGATGGTCCTTCTGCTGGGCATTGGGGCAGTCCACCCGGTGGACAGATACGCCGAAGCCCTTGGTAATAAAGCCCACGATGGCATCTCCCGGCACAGGGGTACAGCACTTGGCGAACTTAATCATGCAGGAGTCAATATCCTCCACAATCACACCGTTGATGGCGTGACGGTTCATGGCCTTTTTGGAATCGGTCTCGCTCAGCCGCAGGGTAGTGCCGGCAATGGCCTTGTCATTGGACTGATTTTTCAGCGCCCGGTTAATATCATCCCGGATACGGCCCACAGCCTTTACAGCGGTCAGACCGCCGTAGCCAATGGCGGCGTACATATCCTCCCAGCTGTCAAAGGCCAGCTTTTTCAAAAGCTGGGGACTGACCTCCGGGTCAATGGTAATGCTCAGGGGCAGGCCTACCCGGCGCATCTCCCCTTCAAAGGAGGAACGTCCCTGAATCACGTTCTCCTCCCGCTTTTCTTTCTTGAACCACTGTTTAATTTTGGTGCGGGCCTGGTTGGATTTGCAGATATTCAGCCAGTCCCGGCTGGGGCCCTTGGCGCTCTTGGAGGTAATAATTTCTACGATGTCACCGTTTTCCAGAGAGGTATCAATGTTGCAGATTCTGCCGTTGACCTTGGCACCCACCAGGGAATTGCCCACGCCGGAGTGGATGGAATAGGCAAAATCAATGGGGGTAGAGCCGGCAGGCAGGGAGACAATCTTTCCCTTGGGGGTAAAGACGAACACCTCATCGTCGAACATGTCAATCTTGAGGGAGTTTACATAATCTTCCGCATCTGTGTCCTGCTGGCTTTCCAGAAGCCGGCGAACCCACTCGAAATCCTTTTCGTTGCCGTCGCCGGTGCCCTGCTTGTACTTCCAGTGGGCGGCGATGCCGTACTCAGCGGTCTCATGCATCTGCCAGGTACGGATCTGCACCTCAAAGGGAATACCCTGAGAGCCGATAACGGTGGTGTGCAGGCTCTGGTACATATTGGGCTTGGGGGTGGAAATGTAGTCTTAAAACCGCCCGGGCACAGGATTAAACAGGTCGTGGACATGGCCCAGCACATTGTAGCAGTCGGGAATGGAGTCCACGATTACCCGGAAGGCGTAAATGTCAAACAGCTCATCCAGGGTTTTGTCCTGAGCGTTCATCTTCCGGTAGATGGAGTAGACGTGCTTAATCCGTCCGTAGGTGGTGTTGTGGATGCCCATATCCAGCAGGCGGTCGGTGATCTTATCCTGTATGGT
Source organism: Faecousia sp. (assembly GCA_045538415.1). Lineage (GTDB taxonomy): Bacteria > Bacillota > Clostridia > Oscillospirales > Oscillospiraceae > Faecousia. Next base: position 7,154 of record JAZSRI010000122.1, read on the forward strand.
GTGCATGAACGCCTCGTCCTTTTCCCTGTGGTCGGACAGGTAGCGCATAATGTCATCGTGGGAATGGGGATCCAGATACCGCAGGGAAAGGTCCTCCAGCTCCCATTTAATCTTCTGCATACCAAGGCGGTGTGCCAGGGGGGCGTAGACGTCCATGGTCTCCCGGCACTTGATAATCTGCTTGGCGGGGGACTGGTACTGCATGGTGCGCATATTGTGCAGACGGTCGGCAATCTTAATGAGCACCACCCGGATGTCCTTGGACATGGCCATGAACATTTTCCGCAGGTTTTCCATCTGAGCCTCCTCAGTGGAGGAGAAATTGGCACGGGTCAGCTTGGTGACGCCCTCCACCAGCTCGGCGGCAGCGCTGCCAAAAAGCTTGGCAATCTCGTCATGGGAGGTGTCGGTATCCTCAATACAGTCGTGGAGCAGAGCGCCCAGCACCGCGTCTAAATCCAGACCCATCTCCGCCACCACCTCTGCTACGGCCAGGGGGTGGATAATGTACGGCGAGCCGTCCTTGCGCTTCTGGTCCTTGTGCTTGTCCCGGGCGAAGCAAATGGCTTTCTCGATGATATCCATATCCACGCCGGGCATGTATTGGTTCAGGGTCTGATATAAGGAGCTATAATGTTCTTCAAAGCTTTCCATAGGGGGTCTCCTTTGCCTGCAGCAGCTGCTGCATGGTCTGGCTTGCGGTCAGGTCAGCTTTGTCCTGACGGGGCACCAGACAGATATGTATTTCTTTATGAAGCCGCTGGGTCTGTACAAGTCCCACATCCCGGAATATATCCAGGCAGGTGAGCATGGTGCCCAGGGACAGGGGGGTATTTGTCCAGCGGACGATTTTCCGGCACAGGCACATGGGGGTCTCCTGCAGGGTCTGGCCGTTGGCGGCCAAATACCGCCATACCAGTCCCAGCGTCTGCCGGTCCGGCAGCAGGGCCTCCGCGGCGGTAGGGGAAATGGTACCTGCCCGCAGGGATAGATAGGCGGAACAATCCGCGGAGCAGCAGGCCTTGCAGTTAGGGCGGATGTCCATAACATTCATCTGCACAGACTGCTCCCCCCGGAATTCGTTGATTTGAGGCACAAAAGCCACATCCACCACATCACCTTGGGCAATGGAGGCGGACTGGGGGGTTGCGGAAAAATAGATGGCGTTAAAACCGTATTGACCCCGGCGCAGCCGCAAACGCAGATGTCTGCCGCCGCCCACCAAGGTGAGGCGCTCTACGGTCAGCCCCTCCATTACCAGCACAGGCTTGGGGCAGCCGTTGCCGCAGGGCTCCAGGGCGTCCAGAGATTGGATATTGCCCAAAGTCAGAAGCTCCGGGGGAACGACGCAATCCGCCTCCAGTACGGTGATGGGGGTTTCGTCATCGTTGGCCTGACGCACCAGTGCGCAGATTTCCTGCCGGAAGGCAGCAATCTGACTGCGGTGAATGGTGAAGCCTGCCGCCAGTTCATGACCGCCGTAGCTCTCCAGCAGAGGCGACAGCTGGGACAGGGAGGAAAACAGGTTAAAGCCCCCGTAGCTGCGGGAACTGGCCTTGCCGTGGTCTCCGTCCAGACAGATGAGGAAGGTGGGGCAGCAGTATTCCTCCGCAATGCGGCTGGCAACAATGCCCACCACACCCTGATGCCAGCTCTCGTCGGCCAGAACAATGGCATCGGGGGTGCTGCCGGGGGGCAGCATTTCGATTGCCTGCCGGTAAATTTCCGCTTCCACAGCCTGCCGCTCCCGGTTCAGGTCGCAAAGGGCCTTTGCCAGCGCCTCGCCCCGGGCTGGGTCTTGTGTCAGAAACAGCTCTACTGCCAGTTCAATCTGACCCATGCGGCCGGCGGCATTGATCCGGGGGCACAGCATATAGCCCACCGTAGTGGCGGAAAGGCTGCTTAGCTCGCAGCCGGCCTGCCGTACCAGGGCGGCGATGCCGGGACGGGGGTTTTTCCGCATGGCGGCAAGCCCCCGGCTGACAAATACCCGGTTCTCACCCTGCAGGCACATCACGTCCGCAACCGTACCCAGACATACCATATCCCCGTAGCGCTCCAGAATCTCCTCCTGACTGCCGCATAGGGCGCTTGCCAGCTTGAAAGCCACGCCCACGCCGGACAGGTCCATGTGGGGATAACCGCCGTCGGGCCGGTGGGGGTCCACCACTGCCACAGCTTCAGGAAGAATTTGTTTGCACTCATGGTGATCTGTGATTACCAGCTCCATGCCCAATTGTTTGCAGAGCTGGGCTTCCTCCAGAGCGGTGATGCCGCAGTCCACCGTAATAATCAGCTGCACACCCTCCTGATGGAGGTAGCCAATGGCAATGGGGTGCAGGCCGTAGCCCTCCTCCAGCCGTCCCGGGATATAGGGGACGCAGTCCGCCCCGCAGCTGCGCAGAAAATCTGTCAGCAGGCAGGTGGCGGTGATACCGTCCACATCGTAATCGCCGAAAACGGCAATTTTTTCTCCTCTGGACACAGCAAGCCCCACCCGTCCGGCGGCCAAATCCATGTCTGTCATTTGGAAGGGGTCAACCAGAGGGGCGTCGCAGTCCAAATATTCGTGGGCTTGCCGGGGTGTCTGCATTCCACGGCCTGCCAGTACCATAGCGGCCAGGGGGGCGTAGCCGTCCTGTGCCAGAGCGTTCACAGCATCCATCCTCGGCTGTGACACATTCCAGATTCCGTATTTCAAAACATTCCACATCCATTATATCATTTTTCTATTCATTATACCAAAAAGACGTGGCTTACACAATAGAAAACTACCCAAATGCGGAAAAAATACCGTCCCCCCGCGTCGGATTCCGGCAACAAGCCAAAAAATAAGGGCGGCCAATGGCCGCCCCTACGACAATAAAATGATTTTCCGCAAAACATCACCGGGCGGGTCAGGGCAAAAACGATTACCGACCAACTCGGTGCGAATTAGCTGTCCGCCTTGCGGACCGGGCGGTCACTGACCGCCCCTACGAGAATAAAATGATTTTCCGCAAAAACGTTACCGGGTTAGGGTAAAAACGATTATTGACCAGCTCGGTGCGAATTGTTTGTCGGCACTGCCGACCCGGGCGGGTCAGGGAAAGAAAGAGTACCGACCAGCTTCGTGCGAATTAGTAGTCCGCCTTGCGGACGAAAAACAGGGGCGGTCAATGGCCGCCCCTGTTGCTATACATATTTATTCCTTGACGCTCTCAGTCAAAGCGCCTGCCAAGCCTACCAGCCCCTGCATCTGGGAGGGGATAATAATCTTGGTAGCCTGCCCGTCGGCAACCTTTTCCATGGCCTGCACAGCCTTGAGCTTAATGACCTGCTCATTGGGTGCCTGCTCATTGAGCATGCCCATGGAATCTGCCAGTGCCTGCTGCACAGCCCGGATAGCCTGGGCCTCGCCCTCTGCCTTCAGAATGGCGGCTTCCCGCTGGGCCTCTGCTGCCAGAATGGCTGCCTGCTTTTCCGCGTCAGCCTTCAAAATGGCGGCTTCCCGCTCGCCTTCGGCAATCAGGATGGCGGATTTCTTCTGGCCTTCTGCCTGCAGGATCGCCTGACGGCGGTCACGCTCAGCCTTCATCTGCTTTTCCATGGAGCTCTGGATATCCTGAGGCGGCAGAATGTTCTTCAGCTCCACACGGTTGACCTTGATGCCCCAGGGGTCAGTGGCCTCGTCCAGAATGGAGCGCATCTTGGTGTTGATCACGTCACGGCTGGTCAGGGTCTGGTCCAGCTCCAGATCGCCGATGATGTTACGCAGAGTGGTGGCGGTGAGGGTTTCCATAGCGGTCATGGGCTGCTCCACGCCGTAGCAGTACAGCTTGGGGTCTGTGATCTGGAAATAAACCACGGTGTCAATCTGCATGGTTACGTTATCCTTGGTGATAACAGGCTGGGGCGGGTAGTCATGAACCTGCTCCTTCAGGTTCACCCGACGGGCAATCTTGTCGATGAAGGGGATCTTCACATGCAGGCCCACACCCCACACGGCCTGGAACGCACCCAGACGCTCAATGACATATGCCCGGGACTGCTGTACCACAACAATGTTGCTGATAACCACAATCAGGGCGATTACCGCGATGATAATGCCGATAATATACTCCATATCTGTGCCTCCTTATTCTTTGACTTTTACAAATACTTTTACACCCTCGATCCGTTCAACGGTCACAAGCGTGTTGGCTTTGATAGGTTCTCCTGTGGAGGACCGGGCTGTCCAGGTCATGGCCCCCAGCTTCACCGCGCCGCAGGCGCGTACATTGTCAATATCCTCCGTAACCACGCCCTGAGCGCCCAAAAGCGCGTCGGTGTTGGTTTTGTGCAGGCGGGGCGTAAAGAACTTGCGCACCACAGGCCGCAGCAGGATCAGACAAGCGGTGGAAACCACAAGGAAAACCAACACCTGAAGCCAACCCTTGGCGTGAAGCATGGATGCCACCAGCGCCGCCAGAGAACCTGCCGCAAACCAGATGGACACCACAGTTACTGTGGACGCTTCCGCCACAATGAACACCACAAGGATCGCCAGCCATGCAAGGCTGCTGTAATCCATAGAATAGTCCCTCCTTTTTGTTTTATTCTGCTTTTAGCATACCAGAAAACTGCGGCATACGCAATATGAGATTTTTAAACAGTGTGTAAATTGTCAAAAAACGAGGGTCTTAGTATGTGGCTGATTCCGGCCACACAGTGCCGCGGGCCATGTCCAAAATACCCTGCCCCAGCGCCTGTGCTGCGAGGAGTGCCTGGGAGCGCTGATTTCCCGCCGCCCCCACCTCCACCAATAGGTATCCCGGGTGCAGATCCTGATTGTAGCGCTGGGCCCGCAGGCTCAAAGGACGGCAGATGCCGGGGTTGTTTTTCTGGAGGATGGTCTGCAGCCGCAGCGCCACGGACAGATTCTCCTGCCACTGGGGATAGGACAGCCCTCCCGCATCCGTACCCATCACCAGCATCAGCTGGGCTGCCGCTTCCCCACCCAAAGTGGAGGTGTAGGCAATCTGTTCTCCCCAACTGTCCTGGGCGGAATCCCTGTGCAGATCCAGAACCAGACGGATGGAGGGGTAGCGCTCCAGATACTCTGTCACCGCCTGCCGGGAATTGCCGTAGGCCTCGTTATAGCTGGGATTGTCGTGCAGCCGGGTGTCGTGAATCACCTGAATCCCGCCCTCCCGCAGCACCCGGGCAAGCTCCTCTCCCACGGAAATCATATTGTAGGCCGGGTCCAGTGTGCGGTAGTCAGCGGTTTGGTCGTAGTCCTCTGTGTTCCGGTAGCTCTCCGTGGCGTGAGTGTGAAGAATCAGTACCGCCGGCCCTTCCCGGGTCAAGTCCCAGCTTAAGGGCTGCTGCAGGATGCCCGCTGGGTCTATGTCGTAGCTTGTCAGATTGTTTACCTCTACCAAGGCAAGGTCATCGGGGGAGAAGGTAAGGGGAAGCTGGGGGTCGTGGGTCACGGAAGGCAGGGCAGGCTCTGTTTCCGGGACGGTTTCCCCCGGGGATTGACTCTGGGGCGGAGTTTCGGGCAGGGTCACCACCCGGCCCGCTTCCAGAAACAGTACCATGGATACTAAATCCTCCGGCCCCAGCGCCTGCACCTTGGCGGCAAGGGGGGAGGCGCTCAGCAGCCGCAGCAATACCGCTGCCCCCAGCGCCAGCGCGCCGCAGCGGAGGGTTTTGTTGTTCCAGTCCATGGGAATCCTCCTTTTGCAGAAAAAGAAAATGCGCGGTAATAAGCACTACCGCACATTTTGTTTATATCAGTTTGGTTTTTTCCATTTGGGACGGCTTTGCAGCTGCACCCGCAGCTGCCGGAAGAACTCTGTGAGCAGGGCTTGGGATTCCTCCTCCAGTACCCCCCAAACCGTCTGGGGGTGGTGGTTAAAATCCATGGAGAACAAGTCGCACACAGAGCCGCAGGCGCCACCCTTTTCATCCCTTGCTCCAATCACAACTCTGGGAATCCGGGCATTGATGATAGCCCCGGCGCACATAGGGCATGGCTCCAGGGTCACATACAGGGTGCACTCCCACAGCCGCCAGCCCCCGAGAGTCCGACAGGCCTGGGCGATGGCCTCGATTTCCCCGTGACCCAAAGCGGTTTTTTCCGTCTGCCGCCGGTTTCTGCCCCGGCCAACCACCTGGTCGCCCCGGACAATCACACAGCCCACAGGCACCTCGCCCTCAGCCGCAGCCTCCCGGGCAAGCTCCAGAGCTTGTCTCATATACATTTCGTCCAAGGTCACCCCTCCTTTTGTACCATCATACAGGAAAGAGGGGGCTTGCGTCAAGCTAAATGGTACAGCTGTGGCTGCGCAAAAACAAAAGAAACCTGCAACCAACCGGAAACTTTTGTGATGCAGGGAATGCTTCCTTGCGAAAAAGGAAAAAATATGCTACAATAACAAAAATATGACTGTTTTGAGGTAACGGTATGAAAACCCTTTTGCATATCTGCTGCGCCCCCTGCGCCAACCAGTGTGTGGAGCTGCTGCGGGGAGAAAATATAGAGGTCACCGGTTTTTGGTACAATCCCAATATCCACCCCTTTACGGAGTACCGGGCAAGGCGGAACTGCCTGCGGGAATATGCCGAGGCTGTAAAATTGCCCCTTGTGGAGAAAAATGACTACGCATTGCGCCCCTTTGTCCGGGAGGTTGCGCAGGACATACAGAATCGGTGTGTCAAATGCTATGAAATGCGCCTGTTTGAGACGGCGAAGGCCGCCCGTGAGGGGGGCTTTGACAGCTTCACATCGTCGCTTTTTATCAGCCCCTACCAGAACCATGCCCTGATGATGGAGGTAGCTGCCCGGGCCGGGGAAACATGGGGTGTGGAATTTCTCTACCGGGACTTCCGCCCCCTGTTCAAGGCCGGACAGGAGAAAGCCCGGGAACAGGACTTTTACATGCAGAAGTACTGCGGCTGCGTGTTTTCTGAGGAAGAGCGGTATCTGAAACGGAACAAAATCATTCCCTAGCCTGAGCAATATAATCCGAACCCGTTTCTGAACAGCGAGGTCGCCCCGATGCATCGTTGCCGCTTCTTGAAGGGCGCGAAGCCCGTCTGCAAAGCGACGTCTCGCCTCGAGCCGTCCGCACAGTTCAGAAATCTTCGACCTGAGGGAGATGGATGATTGGGTCAGGCGATCTTATATGAAGCAGATGGGCTGACGCCCATCAATGAATAAAAGGAAGTCTGAGCCAATCAGGCGCCCACTCAGGCGTGTTCGAATTATATTGCTCAGGCTAGGAGGAAGTATGGAAAATCTGCAAATGATTGTGCCCTGCCTGTTTGGTCTGGAGGGCATTGCCGGCGATGAGCTGCGGCGGCTGAATATGGAAAATGTCCGTGTGGAGGACCGCCGGGTGCTGTTTACTGGAGATACCCAGGCTCTTGCCCGGGCAAATATCTGCCTGCGCACCGGTGAACGGGTGATGGTGGTACTGGCCCAGTTTCAGGCCAAGAGCTTCGAGGAGCTGTTTCAGGGGGTGCTTGCCACCAATCTGGAGGATTTTATCCCCGCGGACGGACAGTTCCCGGTGAAAGGTCACTGCCTCAACAGCACGCTGATGAGCGTGTCCGACTGTCAGGCCATTATTAAGAAGGCCGCTTCCCGCCGGTTGGGAGAGAAATACGGTATTAACTGGCTGCCGGAGACAGGGGTAAAGTTCCAGCTGCATTTTACAATCTTAAATGACCAGGTGACATTATCCCTGGATACCTCCGGACAGGGCCTGCACAAGCGGGGCTACCGGGCCGTGGGCAATGACGCACCCCTCCATGAAACCCTGGCGGCGGGCATGATTCAGCTGACACGGTTCCGGGGTCGGGAATACTTCTGGGATCCCTTCTGCGGCAGCGGCACCATTCCCATTGAGGCGGCGCTGATTGCCAAGAACCGGGCGCCGGGTCTGAACCGGCAGTTTGCGGCGGAGGCGTACCCTTGGGTGCCCAAACAGGTGTGGGAACAGGCAAAGACCGAGGCCTGGGACAAGGAGTTCAGTGGAAAATATACCATCGTCGGCTCGGACAATGACCCATCCTGTGTATCCCTGTCCTTTGCCAACGCCAGAAAGGCAGGGGTTGCGGACTGTGTCACCTTCAAGGATGGAGACGCCACCAAAATGAGCCTGCCCTGTGAGTCCGGTATTCTGGTGTGCAATCCCCCCTACGGCGAACGGATGATGGAGCAGCACAGCGCACAGCGGCTGTACAGCGCCCTGGGGCGGCATCTGAAGTATGCCAATAACTGGAAACAGTTTGTCATTACCTCCGAGCCGGAGTTTGAGCATTACTTTGGCAGGAAAGCGGACAAGAAGCGGAAATTCTACAACGGAAAAATCAAGTGCGACTACTATATGTTCACCGACAACAGCCGGAGAAAGAAGTGATTTTGTGATCCATTTGTTTATCATCAATCCTGCCGCCGGCAGCCGCAACCAGACGGAAGCCTACCGGAAGAAGATTGCCCAGGTTTGTGGAGAGCGGGGGCTGGACTACCGGATCGAGGTGTCCGGCGCGCCCGGACAGTGCCGGCAGATCGCCCGCCGGGCGGCCCAGTCGCGGGAGGAATACCGGATTTATTCCTGCGGCGGCGATGGGACGCTGAACGAGGTGGTGTCCGGTGTGGCGGGTTACCAAAACGTGGCGGTGACCATGTTCGCCGGTGGCAGCGGCAATGACTTTGTCCGTATTTTTAACGAAACAGAGCCCTTCCGGGATCTGGAGCGGCTGCTGGATGCCCAGGAAGCGGAATTTGACCTGATTCGGTGCAACGACGATTACAGCCTGAACATCTGCTCTGTGGGACTGGATGCCCGGATTGGCACAGATGTAGCCAACTACAAGCGGCTGCCGCTGCTGCAGGGCTTTCGCGCCTACGCCGCTTCCGCGGTGGTGAACGTGATCCGTGGAGTTAGTGAGCATTACATAGTAGAGGTAGACGGTCAGCGGTTTGATGGGAAAAAGACCCTTATCTGCGCCTGTAACGGCCGGTTCTATGGCGGCGGCTTTAACCCCGTCCCTACGGCAGACCCCTGTGACGGTATGCTGGAGGTGCTGCTGGTGGAGCCTGTGTCCCGGCTGAAGGTGCTGCAGGTCGTCGGCGCGTACAAAGCCGGCAAGTATGCCCAGTATCCCCACTTAATCCGTCATTTCCGCACAGATAACCTGCGGATTGTGTGCGACGGGCCTACCAGTATCAATCTGGACGGCGAGCTGCGCACCGCTCAGGAAGTGAATATCTCTGTGGCAAAGGAAAAGCTGCGCTTTTTCTACCCCCGGGGTCTTACCTGGAAGATAGAAGAAAAGGAATTACTGGAAATATAAAAAAGTGAACTGCACCCCATTTGTTAGACAAGTATGGTATAATACTTGTACTAAGAAATGGGGTGTTTTTCTATGCCAAAAGGAGTACCAAACAAGCGATATAACGGTGAGTTTAAGCAGATGGTTGTAGAAACCATGATGCGA
>JAZSRI010000168.1:0-19553 GCA_045538415.1 Faecousia sp.
GTGTATGGGCTGATTTATTGGATAACAACTATATTCTAATACAACAGGCTTGACCAATCGGTCAAGCCTGTTATTAGTTTATAATGGGGTTACAGTTAGGTGCAGATCAACTATAGTTAACCTGCTCAACGGTATAGCCTGCTTCGCGGAGTGTGTCCACAAGGCCGTTTTCCTGCAGCAGATGGGCAAGACCTACAGCAAAGAAAACGGTATCCTCACTTTCTAGATACGAAACAGCTACATCCAGCATGTTGTCGTTTCGCTCAATGACCATAGCATTTATATATTCTTGATAGAGAGACAGTTCCTCGTTTATCAGGTTATCGGTGTCATTAAGCAGAATTTCTCGCAGCGCATCCTCATCTCCGGTGCACCACAGATCATAAAGAGTTTGTACGTCTTCACAGTATTCCGTTACACTGGTTGATACCACCTCTTCCAACAACAACACTTGCAGATCATTTGAGAAACCTGCAAACATTTCATACTGGGATAGGGCAGATTCCACTTCCAGAATCTTTTTGTTTTGTTCTTTTGCCAGCATCAGAAGACGCATATCCATACCCTTTTCCGGGCGCAGACCGCCCAGAGTCAAATAGAAATTTTCGATGGAAGATCCCCACGCATAAGGTATCATATATTCCGTACTGCTGCTGTAGTTGCCGCTAGCTTTCAGTAATTTGACGGCCAAGTCATAAACATTTGTGTCCAGACGGTCCTTTGTGGCGCTGCCACCGGGGTTGGTAAGGATTTCCGCGAGTTTTGTTGCAAGCTGGGAATCGGTTTCAATTTTTTCCTCAAAAGCGATGACGTCAGCCTCCACGGCCAGCGCATCAGAAGCATTAAAGGCATCATATACCTCATCTGGCAGGAAACCGGTTTTTGCATCACCCACGTGAATGGTGCCCATCAAATACATTTCCTGACCGTTAGCGCCGGTGACCCGGTATAGCAGCGGCATTGCCTGCTCTGCGGGGGCGGTTTCGGCAGAAATCTTTCCGGTCAATTCTGTATAGGTACTGGAATCTGACAGCCGGTAATTCTGCACGGCCTCCTGCGCCAAAATGTATTTCTGACCATCAATGGTGTGTGTGCCTGCATAGGCAATACCTATGGCAACGGGGAAACCGGTGGCAGGATTCAAGCACAGATAATGAGAAGCAGTGGTGGTTTCATAATTGGTGGCATAATTGTCCAAGAAATTCTCATCTTGGAAGAGCCGATAGGAAAGGTCTTTGGCTGTTAACTCGCCCCATTCCGAATTCAATTCCATTTCCAGATAGAGCAGTCCGTTTAAATCTTCCATCTTGGCGGAAGAGATATAATCCAAGGAGAGAATATTGGCGAAACACAAATTCTGCACATATTCAGCCATAATTTCGGCATTAACACTGGAATCCGGAGTGGAAGCGCCGCCGTTTTCGATATAAGTATATTGGCCGTCTTGGAACTTCTCTATCAGAGTATAGGTATTTGTGGTACCTGTGCTGTCAACAGAAGTAAGGGCTTGCTGCACGCTGGACAGGTGATTGTTAGCTGTGCCGACATAGTGCAGTTCCGCTTGTTCCAATTGGGTATAGCCGGCAGCTTGGCTAATAATGGTTTGGTTAACGGTAGAGGATGCGGTCTCGCTGCTGAGAACATACAGGATGGCGGTATCGTACAGTCGGGGGGCCTCTATTGAATCAATTTTATTGTAGCGCTCTGGATTCTGAGGCGCTTCAGGGGCTTTGTCATCGTAGACTTCTGCTTCGGCGGTAACTTCCATTGAAACAGTGGTGTTTCCCAGTGTGTAGTCTATCGTGTAAACGGTTTTTGACAGAGTGCCATTGTTGGTGATTTTAGCGGAGCCACTGGCGCTCAGAAATTTTGCACCTTGGGGCAAGGCCCATTTTTCCGGGCCAATGGGATTTGCGAAGGTCAGCGAAATACTGGAATCAGACTTTTGAGAAGAGATATCAGTGTATAGTGTTTCGTCCAGCAAAACAGCGGGGGCGAATCTTGCGATAAAATCGTCAGCGGTCATATCGCCCTGGAAATATCCGGTGTCATAAACATTTATGTAGAGGACACCATCAGAAAAATATTCTGTAAATTCATCTTGATATTCGCCGATTTCCAGATCCTCACTTAAGGTGGCAGCAAAGGCATCCGTGCTGATACCGGTTAGAATTAGTTCCTGCTCAGAAACAGAGGAGAAAGTGCCGCCGAGTGCAACGATGCTTTTCTTTGTAGTCAGTTCCACTTTCAGGTTTTGCGCATCTCGCAGGGGTAGAGCAGCCTGAGTATAGGTGTTGGTGGCGGAAGGTTCCGTTGCCTGTGTAGTGGGTGGAGTTGCGGGCGCAGTAGTAGGCATTGTTGAGGGTGCAGTTGTGGGTGTGGGCGTTGTGTTGCCGCAACCGAGCAAAGAACAGATAAGCACCAGTACCAACAAACCTGCAATAGTTTTTTTCATATATTTTCCTCCTTTTCCTGAATAAAAAGTGAGCAGCGGTCGCTGCGCACGAAAAATGCAGCTTCATCCTGCTGCGACACAGTTCACTCCTACAAACAGGCAATGACGACAAAGCATACATTTTTACACAAAAAGTATGCCTGTCCGTAAGAATATTAAACTGTGTCGCAAAAGTATTTTAGCATAAGCAGAAAAATGTTTCAAGTGTTTTGCTTAAAATAAATGAGTCCTAATGAGACACAAATATATGGGTCCTAACTGGACACAAGCAGAGGGCTTCATCCTCGGCGTCGGCGCGAAGATGTTTACGATCGCCAGCCCTGTGATTGTCTATGACGTATAGGCCAGCGTAGTATACGGCCTGATTTATTGGATGTTGAGTATGTTTTAAGATAGAAGAAGCGACGGTATCTACCATCGCTTCGAATTTACAGTAAAACTTCTTTATTTGTTCCGTAAAAAATATCACTTCTATTGCTAATTAGCTTGAAAAATTCCTCTAAACGAATCCAATAATCGGGATAATAATCCATTTCATAAGAATGACCCCATATATAAAATATTTGAGGCTCCGTTGTTTTAAGGTCGATAAATTGCTGTCCTAGACTCATTAGATTATCAAAATCCAAATGATAGGCACTGGGATTAAGTCGGTATAAATTGTCCTGCAAACCAAAACTGTTGTTGCAGGTGATGGTGCGGCTGTATTTTACGCCCGTATTTTCTCGTATGATTTTAGCGGTGCGATCATCGTTGTTTACACCTCCGCAGGGATATGCCATACCGATGACTTCATATCTCACGAGTTCGGACAGATTTAAGCGATCTTGCTCCACTTGACGTATGATCTCAGCATCAGTTGACTGGGTGAGATTTGGATGGGTCAGCGTGTGGACGGCCACCTCATGTCCATCATACATACTTTTTACATCTTCGGGATGAACCTTATAGTGGGAGATCCGCTGACCTTCACGGATCAATATGCCTTTCCTGCCTAACAATTCCGAGTTAAGGTTAAACGTACATTTTAGCCCATACTTATTAAGCAACTCGATTTACCGTATATCCTGTGTAACGCCATCATCATAACTGAGCGTGATAGCTTTTAGCTTGCAGTTGTTCATACATATACACCGTCCTTTATTTTATTATACCACACCGCCCATTTCGTGTAAATACTTTTACAAGTACGGGGGTGCGTAGGGGCGGCAATCTGCCGCCCATCAATGTCCGTTTCGATACGCAGAATCAAATGAATATGATCAGGCAGAACACAATATTTATCCACAGTTACATTTTCATAATGGTCCGTCATTTGCAGGATATCTTGTTCCACGATCTTGCCGATAGGGGATAACGGCATTTTTTTGGGCGGATAATATCCGCCCGAAAAAGGCTCCCCGGTTTTACCGGAGGGTTCCTTTTTAGTTCAGTTCAAAATCGAATACGCGGAATTGGGGACCTCCGTGGGTGGCAATGGGGATCAAGCGAACCGTTTGGACATTCCAATTAACAGAGTGTTTTACAAACCGTTGATGATTGTCCGTTATGTGGATTTGAGTAACCTCGCCGCTTTTTGATATGCCTTGCAGCTTATATTCTTTCATCAATGTTTCAGGCAGTTTGAATTGATTTTGTACCAAAGGGTAATTGCAGGGCATATTATAGTAGTTCCTGTTTAAATCGCTGTCAAAAACAAGTCTGATGTTGCTTATTTTTGTATCGAAATCAAACTGATATTCAATTACATCATTTTCGCTGCCTATCCAACAATTCTCTTCACCCCTGTCAAAGCCGTTTCTGACAATTGCGGAGGAGCATTTTGCGGTTTTTGTAAGTTTGTGCAATTTCCGTTCGTGCCATGGAATGTAACAATCGTCCTCCATAAGTGTTTGCTGCAACGTACCAATATCAATATGTTCCAAAGCAACAGAGTCATTGACAGCCTGTGCTGCTGCTGTGCCAAGGGCCTGGCCTAAGATGGCACAGGTAGCCATCACTCTGGATGAACTCAGTGCAGCATGGGTAACACTTATATTTCTGCCTGCGAAGCAAAGGTTTTCGATATTTTTGGAAATCATACACCTAAGGGGCAATCCCCAGGGCGTTGGCGCAGGATGATAAATGGTGGGGTTACCTGCGCTATAATAAAAACCTTCTGGGAAATGATCGTCCATACTCCAACCGGCATAAGCGACTATGTCTTCAAATTTCCCCTCTGATTCAACATCGTTTTGCGTGACGATATATTTACCCGTGTAACGCCTGCTTTCTCTTTTTCCGGGCAAGAAACAGAGCCATTCAAGTTCCCAATTTTCAACATCATGGTCTCCGTAGTTCTTCATATGATCCCAAACGCCGTAGCATATTTTAAGCAGTTCGTCGCGGCATCTGTCCGTGTCGTGAATGCAATCCCACTCACCGCCCAGCTCGATCCACCAAAAGTTACAGTTTTTCTGATGATCCTTGAAAGGCAGATCAGCATCCGAAGTGTATTTGTACGCCCATTTGGGAGGAATGAATGGAACGGGATGATGGGTTTCCCGAATCTGAAAAAGGCAGCTCATGCCCATTGTTTTTTTATCGGCAGCATCCGGCGGAATGGTCTCGCCGAAATCACACTTAGCCTCTCTTCCGTACATAAATTCCGCACCCGATAATGTAGAAAGAATGGAATCACCGGAGCAGTCAGCAAAATACTGCGCTTCTACAACATGGAATGTTTCTGCATTTGACTGCCATGCCTTAATACTTTTAATTTGATTTCCCCGCATGGTGCAATCAAGGCAGCTTGTGTTCAGTAAGAGTGTGAGATTCTCTTCTGCGATTGCCTTTTGGTAAAGCACGCTGTCCCACAAGGGATATTTCAGGGAAGGGTTTTGATAAAAGTTTTCAAGCATAATTTCTTCAATGATACCGCCTTCCCGGTTGTCTTTTCCGCGACAACCACCAATCCACATTCTGATTTCGCTGGATGCATTTCCCCCAAGCACCGGCCGGTCGTGAACCAAAACAACAGAAATACCATGCCTTGCTGCCGCAATGCTGCAGCAGAGTCCTGCCATTCCGCCTCCGATGACACATTAATCTGCTTCATAATGAATGGTTTTCATCTGCATACCTCCTTTTTTCTATCATTATAGAACACTTTATTACAACATTTCATCTGTTTTCTTGCAAAATATATTTGATATTCTGCAAAAATAGTGTAATATAGGTGTGTTGGGGTGATGTGATGAAAGCGGTGCTTATTAAAGATATCGAGAATTATATTTCTTATTTAAATGCAAAAGGTTTGGCGGTCTCTGTTCACGGGAAAATGATTAGCGGATTGCTGGAATACAATAGACATAAAAATCCGTACTGTAATTTTATAAAAACCAATGAGGAAGCTTGGTCCCAGTGTATAAAATGTCAGCAAAAAGTATTTAACGCGTGCAACAATGATTTTCTGTTTGGTATGTGCTGGGCAGGTGTGGAAGAATATGTGTTTTATGTGGATTCCAAAACCTTTGTAAGTGTTGGTGGTTACGGTATCAAAAAGAAGAAAGCGGAAGACCGGATGAACCGGCTGTCGCGAAAATTTGATTTTAATATTACAGAACTGGAAAATATATATGAGCTTAGCCTGCGTCATAAAGAAGAGCGGATTGATGAACTCAAAACCCTGATAAAACCCCTATGCCACATGCTTTCCCTTTTGCAGATATCAATCGGCAATATTCCACAAATGGAAACAAAAAATAAAACGTTCGATTCTGTTTTGACATTTATTCAAAGGAATCTTATGCAGGATATTACCATACGAAATATTGCGGATGCCTGTGCCTGTTCCGAATCTACCGTATCCCATTTGTTTAAGGAATATACCAATCAATCCGTGAAAAAGTATATTAATACCCTTCGAGTAAAGCGGGCGGAAAAGTTTTTGATTTCTACAGATTTACCAATCAGCCGTATTGCGCTGCTTTGCGGTTATGCAAATGCCAATTATTTTTCCACAGCCTTTAAAAAAGAATTTGGCCTGTCACCTAATCAATATCGCACAAAAACGAATAGGTTCTAACTTGCTAAAAACCGAGACCTTTATCCTATCAGGAGAACCGCATGGATTGTTGGGGCGATGAGATGCGGGTGCTGTACAAGCGCCTGCAGAGAAACCTTGCTGTATCATAGCTAAAAGATAACTGGCTGCGTCCAACAGGATGCAGCCGGTTTTTATGCAATGTTTTGCAAGGCGTTTAGGAAAATGCTTCTGTTTTTTACAAAAACACGGCTATCTTAATTGTAACAGTCAGAGAGTTTTCTTCCTCAAAATTACGCAAACTGTTCTAAGGTGACTTTATCACAGAATTCCCCGGGGCGAAGTGTTATTGTTAAGTAACAAAGATAAAAGGAGGTAATTTTTATGAGACTGAAAAATAAAGTTGCAATCATTACCGGTGGAAGCCGGGGTATCGGCTATGCTACCGCGGAGAAATTCATTCAGGAAGGCGCCACGGTCATTCTGGCGGCCAGCACCAAGGAGTCTGCCTACAAGGCGGTAACACAACTAAAAAACAAGTATCCGGATGCCACCGTTGCCGGGATCAGCCCGGACCTTGCCAGCCTGGAGTCTGTCAGGGCAGCGTTCCGGGAGGCTACCCAGAAATACGGCTGTGTGGACATTCTGGTGAATAACGCCGGCGTTTCCGAAAGCACACCTTTTATGGATTACACCGAAGAGACTTTTGACAAAGTAATGGACCTGAATGTGAAAGGCGTGTTCAACGCTACCCGGGCTGCGGCAGAGTGCATGGTGGCAAGGGGCAAAGGTGTGATTCTATCCACTTCCTCCATGGTCAGCATTTCCGGACAGCCCAGCGGTTTTGCCTATCCCGCGTCCAAGTTCGCGGTCAATGGCCTGACGGTTTCCCTTGCCAGAGAGCTTGGCCCTAAGGGAATCCGGGTCAACGCCGTTGCCCCCGGTATTACGGAGACGGATATGATGAAGGCAGTTCCCAAGGAGGTCATTGACCCTATGATTGCCAGAATCCCCTTGCGCCGGTTGGGACAGCCGGAGGATATTGCCAATGCCTTTGTGTTCCTGGCGTCCGATGAAGCGTCCTATATCACCGGTGTGGTGCTGAGCGTGGACGGTATGGCAAGAGCCTGATGGGTTAGGAGATGGTGCTGTAACCCATGCAGAAGAACAGTTCCTACGGAGGTTGCGGCGTATTTCAATGGGAAAGTATAGTTGTAATTCGATTCTCCCTGTGATACAATACAAATATTCCAGAGGATAAAAGGTAAGAAAATTAGCAATTGGTGGTCGATAGCATGATTGAGCACAACGGGTCAACTCCCATGTATCAGCAGCTGGCAGATAAGATTACGGAAGATATTCACAGCGGAATCTATGCCCCGGGGAGCAAACTTCCTTCGGAGAACACCCTTTGCCGGGAGCATCAGGTGAGCCGGATTACGGTGCGGCAGGCACTGAATCTGCTGTCCCAGAAGAACCTAATCATGTCTGTGCACGGCAAAGGCAGCTTTGTGAAACAGCCTGAGATCCACCACGGCCTCCAGCAGATTGTAAGCTTTCGTAAGGTGCTGCAGGAGCAGGGGTTGGAGGGCTATTCCCGCCTGCGCAGTTTCGATGACGAAGAAAACAGCCCAGAGCCGGCGCGGCAGTTGGGAGAACACTGCTGTGTGCTGGAGCTGGTCGGATATGCCAATCACGAGCCAATTGTATTTTACCGCTCCTGTTTTGAAAAAGAGTTGGGGAAGAAAATGCTTGCGGCTGCCAGCCGGGCAGAAATGGAGGGAAAAGCCTTTTCTACCTATGACCTATACGGAGAACTCCGGCAGCCGGTGACCCGTATCCAGCAGCAGCTCCGGGCCAAAAACGCTGATGCCATGCTCTCAGAGGTGATGCACTTGCCCAAGGGAAAGGCGGTTTTGGTACTCCAGTCCTGCTATTATGGGGAAAATGACCGGCTTCTAGAGTACAAGGAAGCGTATTATCACTCGGATATTTATTCTTTCCAATTAAACAGAGAAGTCTGAAAATGTACCGCAAGGGCTTTGTGAACCTTGCGGTACGCCTTTTTGTGAAATGCCTAAACAGAATAGCTGTTTTTTCGGAAAAAGACTTGACAAAAGCTTGAGAATGGGATATACTTTGCACAACTTGTAATAACAAGATATATCAAGGAGGATACATATGGCAAAGGATACTCTGCGAATTATTTCGCCCAACGGACATCTGGGCTTTGCTCCCACCAAAGAGGGAAGCTTTTGGCTGGGTGCAGCCACCAAGCCGGATTACTACTGCTGCGATTCCGGAAGTGATGACATTGGCCCCGTCCCTCTGGGTGCTGATAAGTGCGCCAGCCATAAGGATTGGCAGTACCACGATCTGGAGCTGATGCTTCTGGCTTCCCGGGAACAGGGTGTGCCCATGATTATCGGCTCTGCCGGTGATACCGGTACCAACAGCCGGGTGGACATGTATGTGGACATGATCCGTGACATGGCCCAAAAGCACAATATGAAAAAGTTCAAGCTGGCCTATTTCTATTCTGAGGTAGACAAGGAATATCTCCGGAAGAAAATGTGCAACGGTGAGACCATCGAGGGGCTTAACAGCCGCACAAACCTGACACTGGAGGAACTGGATGCCACCACCCGCATTGTGGCCGTGGCCGGTGTTCATCCTTTCGTAAAGGCTCTGGAGATGGGCGCTGATGTGATTATCGGCGGACGTACCAGCGATGCCTGCGTGTTTGCGGCTGCTGCCATCCATGAGGGATTCCCGGAGAACATTGCCTATTACACCGGCAAGGTTCTGGAATGCGCGTCCTTCTGCTGCGAGCCTTACGGCGCAAAGGAATCCGTTATTGGTACCATTACCAAGGACGATGTAAAGGTTACCGCCTGCGCCCCCTTCCAGCGCTGCACCATCGCCTCCGTGGCAGGTCACGCTATGTACGAGCGTACCAACCCCTACTACGAATATGTGGCAGGTGGTTGTCTGGATATGCGCCAGTGTCATTACGAGCAGTACGATGAAAAGACCTGCCGTATCACCGGCCCGAAGTTTATTCCCATTGACGGCCGCATTAAGGTGAAGCTGGAAGGCTCCGGCTTTGTGGGCCACCGCTATCTGGGCATAGCGGGTATCCGTGATCCCTACACCATTAAGCATATCGATGAGGTGATTGATTGGGCCCGTTCTCAGGTCAAGGAGCGCCATCCTGATGAGAAGTATGAGCTCAGCTACCGCATTTTCGGCAAGAACGGCGTTATGGGCGATTTGGAGCCTATCAAAGAAACCAAGTCCCACGAGCTGCTGGTAGTTGTGGAGGGTGTAGCTGACACCGAGGCCCTTGCTGAGGAAGTGACCCTCATCGGCATGCGCCAGATCTTTTACGCCCGTCTGCCTGAGGTGAAGGGTACAGCCGGTACGGCCGCCTTTATTCTGGACGAGGTTACCAAGATTTCTGATGCCTATACATGGACAATGGACCACACTGTGGAAGTGGACGATCCCCTGGAACTGTTCCCCATCTCCATGGTGGAGATCGGCGAATAAGGAGGAGCGCTATGAAAACAATGAAACTGGTTGATCTGGCCAAGACCATCCGCAGTAAGAACGCGGGTACGGACCGCATTACCTTCGACATCATTTTCCGGGATCCGGAAAACTATGAGCTGGTAAAAAAGAGCGGTGTTCTGAATCCTCAGTTTGTCTGTGAGCTTTACGGAATCCCGGAGAGCCGCTTGGCTGATTTCGTGGAATTCGACCCCGGCTACGCCATTAAATTCACTATCAACCGCCTGCGTCCGTCAGGTTCTTTCGGTGAGGGTGATGTTTTTGGCTGCCAGCAGTATGCGCCTCTGCTGGACGTGGAAATCCCCGTGGAAGAATAGGATATGTTTGTGTCAAGGGATAGTGTGTGCTATACTATCCCTTGATGTGTTTTACAAAGGAGATTCTTATGGAAAGACCGTTGATTGGCGTAACCTGCGGGCTTAGCAGCGAACGCTGCAATGACCTGTCGCCAAATATTCCGTTCTACCATGTATACACAGACTATTGTGAGGCAATCTGGAACGCCGGCGGAGATCCGGTGATATTGCCGCCCATTGCCGGCATAGCAGGGGAAGCGGCAGTGGAGGATTTGCTGGAAAACCTGGATGGTGTGTTTTTCTCCGGAGGAGGGTTGTCTACAGCACCAAAAACGGCGGCGCTGGAGAAACTGATGGACCAGCAGCCTGTCAGAAGTCAGGCGGAGCAGACCCTGATCCATAGCTGCCGGAGGAGGAAAATGCCCATCATCGGCTCTTGCCGGGGACACCAGATGATATGTGAAAGTCTGGGAGGAACCATGGCTGAGGGCTGCTTGGAGGGACACAGCCAGAGCCATCCCTATTATGCCCCGAAGCATAGCATTGCCATTGTGCCGGATACAAAGCTGGCGGCTATCATTGGCGGGGAATGCTGGAATGTAAATTCCATGCACCGCCAGTATGTAAAGAACTGTCCGGCGGATTTTCGTGCCAATGCCTTTAGCCCGGAGGGCTGTATTGAGGGTATGGAAGCGGAAAACGCGGATTGGTTCTGCATCACCTTTCAGTACCATCCGGAGATGATGACCTATGACGCCCGTGCCCAGGGGCTGCTCAAGGCGTTCGTAGATGCGGCAAAAGCGTATAAGAACGCAAAGTTGCCCATGGAGGTAGAGTATGTTTGACCTGTTGATCCGCAACGCACGAATCGTAGACGGTACCGGCGCTCCCGGATGGGATGGGGATGTGGCGGTAACGGATGGAAGAATTGCTGCCGTAGGAAGGTCGCTTCCGGGCGAAGCGGCAGAAACCATCGACGGCAGGGGACGGGTTCTTTGCCCGGGGTTTATTGATGCCCACGGACATTCGGATTTCACCTTGTTTGTGAATCACCGGGGTGAAAGCAAGATCCGTCAGGGTATCACCACAGAGGTAACCGGCAACTGCGGCTTTACGGCAGGGCCTATTACCCCGGAACACCGGGACGATCTGGTTCACTATCTGGCCAATACCATTGTTTTGTCCGACCAGCAGCGGCAGGAGTGGACCTGGCAGACGCAGGATGCCTTCCTGCGCCACAGCGCCCGCAATGGTCTGAGTTTCAATGTGGTTCCTCTGGTTGGTCAGGGCATGCTCCACGTTGGTGTGATGGGCTTCGGGAATAGAAAACCCACGGAAGAAGAACTGAACCGGATGAAATCCATGCTCCGGGAGGAACTGGACGCGGGTTTCTTCGGTATGAGCATGGCCTTTGAATATGAGCCGGGAAACACCATGGATATAGAAGAAGTGGCAGCTCTCGGCCAAGTCCTGGGGGAATACGGCTGTATTTACACAATCCATATGAGAAATGAGGGTATGGATCTGCTGGAGTGTGTAGACCATGCTCTGCAAATCGCCCGGCTGTCCGGCTGCCGGGTGCAGATATCCCATTTAAAGGCCCGCTATATTGCCAACTGGGGCAAAACCCGGCAAGCCCTTGCCCGTATTGAGACAGCGCGGCAGGAGGGTGTGGATGTGGCTTTTGATGTGTACCCCTATGCCGCCTACGGCAGCGGACTGATCGACCTGATTCCGCCCTGGGTGAAGAAGGACGGCCCCCGTATCATGTGTCAGCGCCTTCGGGATCCGCAGCTGCGGGCCAAAGCGCTGCGGGATATGGAGCAGGGGCTGGAAGGCTGGGACTCCATTATGAAAGGTGCCGGCTGGGAAGATTTCGTGCAGATCGCAACCTTAAAGACTCAGGAAAACAAACCGCTTGAGGGTCTGACAGTAGGCCAGATCGCCCGGAAGCGGGGCTGTACTCCCTATGAGGCTGTGGTGGACCTGATGGTGGAGGAGGATTCTTCCATTAAGTGCGTATGGTTTGCCATGGACGAGCAGGAGGTTATGGAGGTCATGCGGCACCCCCTTGCTATGTTCGGCACCGATGGCCGGGCCTGTGCTACATACGGTCCTTTAAGCAAAGGTGCGGTCCATCCCCGGTATTACGGTACATATCCCAAAATTATGGGACATTACGTGCGGGAGAAGAAACTAATGCGTTTGGAGGAAGCCGTCCATAAATCTACCTCTGCCGTAGCCCGGCAGTTTGGCATTGAAGGACGGGGCGAGATTCGGGAAGGCTATTGGGCTGATCTTGTACTGTTTGATCCGGAAACCATTACCCCCACAAACAGCTTTGGCGCTCCCCACAGCTACCCTGAGGGTATTGACCTCGTGATGGTCAATGGCCAAATCGTGGTAGCCCACGGTGTTCATACCGGTGCGCTTCCCGGTGAAATTCTGAGAAAGACTGGAAACAGGTGATATTTTGGAACTGTCTGTATTTACAGTGCTGGGCATGCTGGCGGTGCTGGCGCTGATTTCCTATGTGGGCATCCGTGCCGGCGGTAAGATTAAAACCGCCAAAGATTTTACCACGGGAAGCGGCATGGGAATGCCCATGGTGGCCGGGTCTTTGATCGGCACACTGGTAGGCGGCGCGTCTACCATCGGTACTGCCCAACTGGCCTTTACTTACGGCCTGTCCGCCTGGTGGTTTACCTTGGGCGGTGGCCTGGGACTGTTCTTTATGGCCATTTTCTTCGTGAGGCCTCTGCGAAAAAGCGGCCTTTCCACCTTGCCCCAGATTCTTACCCGGGAATACGGAAAGCCTGTGGCAACCACGGCGGCAATCCTTATGTCCGTGGGTACGTTTATCAGTATTGTATCCCAGCTTTTATCCGGTGCAGCGCTGATTACCTCCTTGTGGCCTATGGAAGTTGTCTGGGCGGTGATTATGGCAGCGATACTGATGATAGTCTATGTGCTCTTTGGGGGCGCGTGGGGCGCGGGTATGGTAGGAATGGTCAAGACCGTACTGATGTATGCTATAACATTAGTTTGCGGTATAACAGCTATCGCTAAAGCCGGTGGCTTGGAAGCCTTTGATCTGCCCGCGCAGCAGTATTTCAATTTCTTTGCCAGAGGAGTTTGGAAGGATGGGGGAGCATGCGCATCTCTTGTTTTTGGTGTTCTGACCACTCAGGCCTATTTCCTGCCGATTATTTCTGCCAAAGATGAAAAAACTGCAATAAACGGCTCCGTTTGGGGTGGTGTGTTAACAGTGTGTATTGGCTTGGCAGGAATTTTAGTAGGCTTGTACATGCGGGTGTATTTCCCGGATACGCCGTCTGCCTCGGTGCTGCCTGTGTTTGTCATGACCTGCCTGCCGGACTTTGTGGGCGGTATCATTCTGGCGGCTCTGCTGGTAGCGTTGGTAGGTACCGGCGCGGGGTTGGCTTTAGGAATCGGCACAGTGCTGTCCGTGGATATTTATAAACCCCTCCTGCGCCCCAAGGCATCGGAAAAGGAGCAGCTTTTGGTGTCCCGGGGACTGATTCTGGCGATTCTGGCTGCGGCAAGTTTGTTTGCGGCCGGGGAGGCGGGTTCTATGATTCTCAACTGGAGCTTTTTGTCTATGGGCCTGCGGGGCGCGGTGATGTTTGCGCCGCTGTGCTTTGCGCTGTTTGCCCCCGGGCGGGTGCCAGGAAAATTTGCCGCGGCAGCCATTGTGACAGGCCCGGTGACGGTGTTGGTAGCTTCCTGCCTGCTGCCGGAGCAGATAGACCCCCTGATTCCCGGTATGGCAGTTGCCCTGCTGATCTGCCTTGCGGGCTATTGCAGCACCAAGAAACACCAACTGACGGAAGCCTGATTGAAAAGCGCCCCCAGCTGTGCTGGAGGCGCTCTTTTATAATAAGTCTCCGCAGTCTGGAAAGACTGCCGAGACTTATTATACGTGATTCAGTTCTTCCAGTTTTTCTTCGTCCAGAATTTCAATGGTTCCTCTGGTCAGACGCACCATGCCCTCAGTCTGAAAGTATTTCAGCATCCGCGTGACAACTTCCCGGGCACTCCCCAGGTGGCTTGCGACGATCTCATGGGTGATCCTGAGTGTGCTGCTGTTTTCAATGGCGCTCTCCTCCAGCAGGAAATGAGCCAGGCGCTTATCGAAGCTTTTCCACATCACCTGCTCCACAAGCCACATTACATCGGTAAACCGGGTGGCAAGGATCTGATTGGTGTAGTTTGCCACAGCAGCGGATTGCTCCATCAGCGCTTTGAAGAAGTAGGGTGGGACAATCCAAAACTCGGTTTCTTTTTCCGCCGTGATGGAAATTTCAAACTGAATGGAGTTCATCACGCAGGAAGCGGACAGCAGACAAATATCCCGATCAAACAGACGGTAGATGGTGATCTCCCGCCCCTCGTCAGAGGTTATGTATGCCCGCAGCTGACCGGAACGGATCAGCAGAAGCCCCATGCAATCATTGCCCCCGTTATGAAGCAGGGCGCCCTGAGGAACCTTACGGATTGTGGCAAAATGAAGCAGCTGCTCCTGCTCTTGGGGGGTGAGCTTGTCAAATATAGGGAAGTATTGGGACAAAGCCATATTTGCCACCTCATTTGGAATAAATTACATGGTTAGAATAACATTGTTTTCTTCCGGTGTCAATTGTTCCGTATTCAGCAGCTTTATCAGTGTGTCATAGACATAGTCTACACTTGCCTGTCTGACGGCGTTTCTGCCAATATTGCCAAAGCGCATGGTTTTGGTAATGGTTTCTCCGTTTATATAAAAACCGAAACAAACCGTACCAACGGGCTTTTCCTCTGTACCTCCGGAGGGACCTGCAATTCCGGAAATTCCCACACCAACTTCAGCATGACCTGCTCTGGCGGCACCAATGGCCATTTCTGCCGCTACCGTTTGGCTCACCACACCGTACTTTTCAATGGAGTCGGGATTAACCCCTAAATACTTGATTTTCGCATCGTTAGCGTAGGTCACAAAAGAGAGGTCTATGACAGCCGAAGCACTGGCCACGTCTACAATCCCTGCCGCTGCCATGCCACCTGTACAGGACTCCCCAAAGCAAATATGCCAGCCCTTTTCTCCAAGCAGCGCCACCAGTGTGTGCGCTTTGGCGGTGTCAGAACCGGCGGCGTCGTCTGGTAACAAAAATTCCTTCATTTAAAAAAGCTCCTTACAATAAAAGCTCTCCCGCAACAACAATAGGAAGATACATTTCTGAGGCGGAGAAGAATCTCTCCTAAGAATTATAAAAGGAGGACAGAGCGGTATGAATTGTTTGGAGAATTTTAAGATCTGCTACTTGACCATCATACTCCGGAACAAAACAAATTTCCGAGATATCCCCACCAAGCAGGGTTTTGTACCATACCAACGCCGCGGCATATCTTCCGTACAGCCAGGACAGGTGGAAGCCATCCCGGGTCAGAGACAGGCCTCCGTTTGCATAGTCGAAGATCGTGGTATGCTCCCGCAGATGCTGAATCGCATCCCCCACAGGGATGATAGGACAGCCCAACTTCCGCGCCGCGTTCCGGTAGGCAGCAGTCAATGCATCGTGCATTTCCTTTTGATCATTGCCGTAAAAGGCAAAACCGCCATGACCGGCATCTTTTTCATAAGCCCAGGTCTGGTGGATATACACTTTGGCACCGGACAGGCTTCTGACACCTTCATAAAGCTGGGTCAGATAGGGATAATAGGTAGAAGAGTCTCCGCTGAGATGGCTTACCTGCTGAAGTGTAATCACATCCCAATCGTCTGACCGGAGAGCCTCCGTTATGGAGATTTTTCCCTCTTTTACGCCGTTTATTTCCAGATCATAGGCAGGCTCGCCGCTTAAAAAATTTCCCCAATGGGTCTGCAGGGAACAGCCGCCGATATACAGGTTGACAGCGTGGATATCCCCGTGGTAAGCCTGCGTAATAGGGTACAGCCACTTATGGGCATCTTGAGAAAAACTGTTGCCAATACTAAGCACTTTCATAAAAACTACCCTTTTCAGTATGTCTACTTATGTCCATTTATACAGCAGGGCTGCGGAAAAGTCAAGGCAACGCTGTTTTACTTGCGTATTATGCAGGGGTAAATAACGGGTAATTGCGCCTAGCCTGATTTTGTTATATAATTGTTGTAATCATAGCAACAGAGAGATATCAGAAAATGGGACAAAAAACGTGCGGTTTGATTATAAATGGGTGATTCTGGTAATATGCTTTTTGACGCAGTTTACCTGTTTGGGTTTTTGCAGCAGCTCTGGGAACCTGTTCTGTCTGCCCGTCTTACGGAAGCTTTCTTATTACACCCTTTGGTTTGGGCAGAGCTTATCTGGAGGAGAAAACAGTACAGAGATAGAGAAAATCATATTGAACAGTTTAAGAATTAGCATATAAGAAAAACAGACTGTGTTCTGGGGAACCCGGTCCGTTCTTGTTTTTGATTGACAGGGAATACAAAAGGTGTTACACTAAAATAGTTAAAAATAGAACTAAATGGAGGAGCGACATGGTTACTGTCTTTGAGCATTTCTCCGCGGGCAAAAATCTCTATGCCAAGTTTGTCAGCCCTGTATGTAAGGAATATGGCCTGACCCAGATGGAGTTTAATATTTTGCTGTTTCTGGCCAATAATCCTAGCCATACCACTGCTGCCCAGATCGTGAAATACCGCAACCTGACAAAATCCCATGTATCCATGTCTGTAAAGTCTTTGCAGGAAAAGGGGTTACTTGCTACGCAAGAGGACGGGACTGACCGTAGAGTGAGCCATCTTCACATTACTCAGAAAGCTGCTGCTGTGGTGCAGGCCGGGCAAAAGGCCCAGCGGCAGTTTGGCCGGCAGCTGGTGGAAGGGTTTACGCCGGAGGAAATTTCAGAGCTGCAGAATTATTTGCGGCGTATCCATAAAAATATGACGGAAGGAGAATGAAAGATGGGAGAAAACAAGGAAATGCTGGCAACCGCGCCGGTGGGAAAACTGCTGTTTAAACTGGCAGTGCCTACGGTGGTGGCCCAGATGATCAATATGCTCTACAATATTGTGGACCGTATTTATATCGGACACATTCCCGGGGAGGGCAGCTTGGCACTGACCGGTGTGGGTGTGTGTATGCCTCTTATTATGATCATCTCCGCTTTTGCCGCGTTGGTAGGTTCCGGCGGCGCACCCCGGGCCTCCATCGAAATGGGCAAAGGAAATCAGGAAAAGGCCCAGCGGATCATGGGCTGCTGCTTTGCGCTGCAGATTTTGGTTTCTGTTGTGCTGACAGTGGTGATGCTGCTGTGGAATGAGGACTTGCTTCTTGCCTTTGGCGCCAGCGAGAATACCATTGGGTATGCCCACAGCTATATGAACCTTTACAGTATTGGTACTATCTTTGTTCAGCTGACTCTGGGCATGAATGCCTTTATCACCGCCCAGGGCTTTACCACAGTGGGAATGCTGTCCGTGCTGATCGGCGCGGTGTGCAATATCATCCTTGACCCTGTATTTATCTTTGCCTGTGATATGGGCGTGGAGGGCGCGGCACTTGCCACCATCCTCTCCCAGGCGGTTTCTTGCGTTTGGGTTGTGTCTTTTCTGGTAGGAAAGAGGACAACCTTGCGCTTAAAAAAAGAATATCTGCGTATTGAGGCCGGTATTGTGCTGCCCTGTGTTGCCCTTGGCCTTGCCACGTTTATTATGCAGGCCAGCGAGAGTGTGATTTCTGTGTGTTTCAACGCATCTCTTCTGAAGTATGGCGGAGATACAGCTGTGGGTGCCATGACCATTCTCACCAGTGTTATGCAGTTTGCCATGCTCCCAATGCAGGGCGTGGGACAGGGAGCCCAGCCCATTGCCAGCTATAACTACGGCGCAAGGAATGTTGGCCGGGTGAAGCAGGTATTCCGGTTATTGCTGAGAGTGTGTTTGGGGTATTCGCTGGTAATATGGGGGGCAATTATGCTGGCACCAAAGGTGTTTGCCGGGATTTTTACACCGGATGAGCAACTGCTGGCATTCACCGCGAAGGCTCTGCGGATCTATTGCGGCGGCCTGGGCCTGTTTGGCATCCAGATCGCCTGCCAGATGACTTTTGTGTCTCTGGGCAACGCGCCTTGTTCCATTCTGGTGGCGGTGACCCGCAAATTCATTTTGCTGCTGCCCCTTATTTATCTGATGCCCATGTTTGCTTCGGATAAAACTATGGGTGTCTATATGGCAGAACCTGTGGCAGATGTGATCGCGGTGACGTTTACAGCGGTACTGTTTGCCGTACAGTTTAGGAATAATATGAAAAAACTGGAACAGCCCACAGATTGAGAAAGCAACACAAACTCCACTTTTTTTGCTTGCTTTTGCACTTTTGTAGGACTATAATGGGAGAAACCGGGAAAGGTATGGTAAGAAAATGAAATCATGGAAGCATTTTGTAACCATTACGCAGCACCGTATGATTGTTATGGAGGGCTGCTTCCGCGTGGGCCTGTACTGGCAAGGCCTAACCCATGATCTGTCGAAATACTCTCCTACAGAATTTTCTGTGGGCGCTAAGTATTATCAGGGCGTTTGCAGCCCCAATGCTGCCGAGCGGAAAGATAAGGGGTACAGTGAAGCGTGGATTCACCACAAAGGGCGCAACCGGCATCATTTTGAGTACTGGAATGATCTGAATCTGGAAACAAGGCGCTACGAGAGTGTGCCCATGCCCAGAAAGTATCTGGTGGAGATGGTTATGGACAGACGTGCCGCCTGCAAAATCTATCAGGGACAAACCTATACCGATGGCTCTGCCTTTGCTTATTTTGATTCCAGCATGGAAAAGACCATTATGCATCCCAAGACCCGCTGTGAACTGGTGTATTTGTTGGAAATGTTGCGGGACGAGGGGGAACAGGCGCTGTTTGCATATCTAAAAAACCATGTTTTGGCAGGAAAACCTTTTCCGTGGGAGGAATAAAGAGTGGCTGAAAAGGGCATCCTGTTATAGGCAGAAAAAAACGTAAAAACAGGAAAATAATGCTTGACTTTTCTCCTTCTTTGCGTATAATAATATTCGTGCCTGCGATAGAGGATTTGTGTAACGGTAGCACACCGGACTCTGACTCCGTTTGCGGGGGTTCGAATCCCTCATCCTCTGCCATAAAAACCAGATACCCATTCGGGTATCTGGTTTTTATTTTGTATCATTTAGCCAAATACTATGCC
>JAZSRI010000135.1:0-4324 GCA_045538415.1 Faecousia sp.
AAAAGGGCGACGGTACCCGTCGCCCCTTTACTTTCTTACTTACGGATACCCAGCTTGGCGATAATCGCGCGGTAGCGGTTGATGTCCTTCTTTGCCAGATAATCCAGCAGGCTGCGGCGCTTACCAACCATCATCAGCAGACCACGGCGGGAGTGGTTGTCATGCTTGTGGGTACGCAGGTGATCGGTCAGCTCGTTGATACGGGCGGTGAGGATAGCGATCTGGACTTCGGGAGAACCGGTATCGCCTTCGTGGGTTGCGTTTTCCAGAATAACCTGGGTCTTCTTTTCCTTCTGAATCATGATAAAATCCACCTTTCATTGATTGGGTCAGTCTCCCCTGTCCGGCATATTTGCCGCCCTGAGAGCTGCCCTTGTGATTGCCCGGAAGCCAAGTAGGGGTCAGTGGAATCCCTTTTTGGGTTTCTCCCGCAACTGAGCAACGGGCGCATTGTTTCCTCTGGCCATAGCCAGCCCGACTATTGTAGCACGGCTTTTTCCAAAAGTAAAGAGAAATTTTTAATTTTTCTCAAAGAAATCCCGGGTTTGTTGGGCATTTTTCTGAATTTCTTCCTTTAATTCTTCCATAGAGCCAAAGGTTTTCTCCGGGCGCAGAAATTTGTGGAAGCGCAGGGTAATGGTCTTGTCATACAGGTCTCCCTGAAAATCCAGCAGCCAGGGCTCCACCGTCACATGGTGGCCGCCCACGGTGGGACGGCTGCCCACATTGGTCACAGCCATGTAGGTGTTTCCCTCTGCTTCTGCCATACAGGCGTAAACGCCCTTGGCAGGCAGAACAACCCCCTGGGGGAGGGATACATTGGCGGTGGGAATACCCATAGTCCGTCCCAATTGTCTGCCGGACACTACCTTGCCGGAGAGAATGTGGGGATGGCCCAAAAACCGCACTGCCTGCTCCATATCCCCCTGCCCCAAAAGGCTGCGGATATGGGTGGAGGAAACCCGCACCCCGTCCACAGTCTGCTGGGATACCACCCGGCAGGGAATGCCCGCTTCCCGGCAGGCCTGCTGAAGCTTTTCGGCAGTGCCCTCGCCCCGGTAGCCGAAGCGGAAGTCATCGCCGCAGACCAATGCTCCAGCCCCGTACTGCTCTACCAGCCGGCGGAAAAATTCCTGCCATGGCATCTGCATCAGCGCCAAATCAAAGGGGATGGTGAGGATTTTTTCCATGCCGTACTGGGCAAGAAGGGCCCGGCGGTCCTCTATGGAATTGATCAGCATGGGGGCTTGCCCTGAAATGAGAGCCTGGGGATGTCCCGAGAAGGTGATCACACCGGGCGCAGCGCCGGTACTGCCGGACAGCTCCCGGCAGGCACACAGCAAAGCCTGGTGACCCACATGCACCCCATCAAAAAAGCCCAGGGCGTAAACAGTCTTATCTTTCATACTTCAAAAAAACTCTTTATAGTTGACATAACACCGGACTCCACCTTTGCCAGCATGAGAAATTCTCCGTTTTGGCTGTAAGCCCGGTATGTACCGTCCGGCACAGGCAGGGAGAAGCTGTTGCCGTTGCGGCAGCGCTTTTCCTGATTGGGGGTGAGGGTAATCCTATCATACCCGGAAAAAGCGGTATCTACCCCTCTGAGGAAGCTGCCCGGGTCCGGACTATCCACCAATTGCCCCAAAGGGATAGCCTCGGCAATTGTGTACTCCCCCGCGGCTACCCGGCGCAGCGCCGCCATGCAGCCGCCGCAGCCCAGCGCCTGACCAATATCCTTGCACAGGGTGCGGATATAAGTGCCCTTGGAGCAGCGAACCCGCAGCGTGGCGGTGTCACCGGAAAAGGACAGGCACGTAAGCTCATAAATGGTGACGGCGCGGCTGGCACGCTCCACTTCCCTGCCCTTCCGGGCAAGGTCGCACAGCTTTTGCCCGCCAATTTTTATGGCGGAGTACATGGGGGGTACTTGCTGAATCTCACCCCGGAAAGCTTCCAGCGCAGCCAAAAAAGCTTCCTTGGTTACATGCACGTCCTTTTTCTCCAGCACTGTTCCGGTGATATCCTCGGTGTCGGTGGTCAGGCCCAATTGCAGCTGAGCTTCATAGGTTTTTTGGGCATGTTCAAAAAACTCCACCGCCCGGGTGCCCCGGCCCACAAACACCGGCAGCACGCCGGTGGCCATAGGGTCAAGGGTTCCTCCGTGACCAATGCGCTTGGTGTGGAGCACACCCCGGAGCTTGCTGACCACGTCCTGACTGGTCCAGCCCTCCGGCTTATCTATAATTACAATTCCGTTCATAACGTTACCTGATGTGAAAGGCGTAACCCGGCTTATACGGCGGGCATGACCCCTTTCAGGGCCTGCACAGCCTGGTCCATGGTCATTTGGATGCTGGCGCCTGCGGCACCCTTGTGTCCGCCGCCGCCGAAATGGGCGCAAATCTCCCCGGCGTCGTAGCCGGGCACTGCCCGGACGGATATTTTTACCCTATCCTCCCCCTCCTGACGGATGGTGGCGGCAATTTTTACGCCCTCAATGCTCCGGGGGAAGCCGGAGATGTTCTCCATATCGTCCTCCGTAAGACCCAGTTCCTGTTCTGTCTGCTTGGGCAGAGCGCAGATGACAATCTGCCCCTCCTGCAGGAACAGGGCATGCTCCACCAGCCAGCCCTGCAGCCGCAGTCTGGCAAGGGAGTTTGTTTCAAACAGCGCCTGGTTAATGGAGAAGATATCTGCCCCCGCGGCGGCGCATTTGGCGGCTGCCAAAAAAGTGTTGGCGGTGGTGTTGGCATAGCGGAAGCAGCCAGTGTCCGTAGAAATGGCGGTGTACAGGGCGCTGGCCATGGGGATGTCCAGCTGCACGCCCAGTTCTTCCAGCACCTCCAGCACTACCTCGCCGCAGGCGGCGCAGTCCGGCTTTACCAGCTCAAACTCGGTGAAAGAGGAGGAAGTGCCGTGGTGGTCGATTCGCAGTGCGATGGGTCTGCCCCCGAAGCCTGCCGGGAGCATGTTTTCTGATGCCACGTCCACACTGACCACAAGATCCTCCGGTGGGATGGTCTGCTTGCACAGACCCCTTACCAGTTCGGCATATTTAGGGGTAACTTCCGGATTTTCCAAAATGGCGGCGTTCTTTCCCAATTGCCGCAGTCCCATGCAAAGCAGGGCGGAGGAACCTAGGGTGTCCCCGTCCGGACGGCGGTGGGTCAGGATGGTGAAATTGTCCCGCTCCCGGAAAAAAGCGGCGGCCTGAGCGCTACTGAGCATCGTCGTTTACCTCAAGGGAGTTGATCAGCTTCAGCATTTTCGCGCCATAGGTGATGGAGTCGTCCAGCTCCCACACCAGCTCCGGCGTGTAGCGCAGCTGCAGAGCATGTCCCAATTCCCGGCGCAGATAGCCGGAGGCGGATTTCAGACCCTTAAGGGCTTCTTTCGCCTTTTCGTCCTGCAAAAAGCTGGCGTAGACCTTGGCGTAGCGCAGGTCGGGGGTTGCTTCCACCCGGGTGATGGAGATCATGGTGTCCTGCACCCGGGGATCTTTCAAATTACGGATCAGGGAGGAAAGCTCCTTCTGAATCTCCTCGTTGATCCTTCCAATTCGGTTGGATGCCATACGATAGCCTCCTTTATAGAATGTTACGTGCATAATTGCCGCGCCGCTTGTGCGGTGCGGCAATTATAATTATCTCTTGATTTCCTGCATGGCGAAGCATTCGAAAACGTCGCCTTCTTTGATGTCGTTGAACTTTGCCACACTCATGCCGCACTCGTAACCGGCAGTGACTTCCTTGGCGGCGTCCTTGAACCGCTGCAGAGAGCCAACTTCGCCCTCGTGAATAACGATGTTGTCACGGAGGACACGGACCTGGGAATCCCGGGTGACCTTGCCGTCCTTGACCATACAGCCGGCGATGGTACCCACGGAGGAGACCTTATAGGTCATGCGGACCTCGGCGTGACCGATGATGGCTTCCTCGTACTTGGGAGCCAGCATGCCCTTCATGGCGGATTCGATCTCGTCGATGGCATCGTAGATCACACGGTAGAAGCGCATATCCACAGCGGTACGCTGGGCGCTGGCCTGGGCACCGGCATCGGGACGGACATTAAAGCCAACAATGATCGCACCGGCGGTGGAAGCCAGCAGGATATCGGACTCGTTGATAGCGCCCACACCGGTGTGGATGACCCGGACACGGACCTCCTCGTTGGAGATCTTCTCCAGAGAAGCCTTCACGGCCTCGGCAGAGCCCTGAACGTCGGCCTTGACGATCAGAGGCAGCTCCTTCATCTCGCCTTCCTTCATCTTGGCAAAGAGGTTATCCAGAGTGACCTTCTGCATGGCACGGGCGGCGGCATC
>JAZSRI010000027.1:0-4886 GCA_045538415.1 Faecousia sp.
CAGGTGGCTCTTTTTTATTCCCGGATCGCCGCTGCAACAGATCTGCCGCTGGAGCAGGTTTTAACGGACGCACTTTTTAAGCTGGCAGGCGAATTGTCACTGGAATCTCTTCGCCGCACCAAAGAGGATACAACATTACCATCTTGACACACAAGGGCCTGTTGCAATATGAAAGTTTTGCAGCAGGCCTCTTTTTACGCTTTAAAGCGGTTTTTGTACGGAATAGATGCATATTAGGTGTTGTTATGGAGCAATTTCTTCATGAATTGGGCATGGCAAAGCTGACCGGGAGGATTCTCACGGTCTGGCTGTGGATAACTTTTGTATTTTATATGCTACGCAACTTTTTTCTCGGAATAATGGGCTTCCAATCTTCTTTTTTGCTGATTCATCCACCGTTACTTGAGATTGAATCCCAATGTCAGGAACTGTTCTTCATGCTTTCTCCACTGCTGACAGAGATAATCTATTGCTTCCCATTCTCTCTGTTCCTCAGTTTTGTGCTTGCCTTTTCCACTGACAAAGATGATACCCTCTGCCTTGTTGGAAAGAAATGTCTCCAACTCGCTGAGTGTTTTACAGCCTGTCGGTTCCACAACCTTCTGCTTCGTTTTCTCCGGGTTCTTTGTTTAATACACGTGCCAGTTGATTATTTCCCTCGCATATCTTATACTGGTCTTGCGTTTTAGAGTTTTTCTTCACAAACTAATTCTAACGCAAAAAAACACATCAGCCAACCCCTTTCAGGATCATCTGATGTGTTTTTTATTTGGCGCATTTTGCAACGCACCTGCGTGGGATCAATTATTCAGTCCTTTCAGCATGGACACAAGATCGGCTGCCACATTTTCGGCAGTGCCTCTTGCGTACTCACAGGACATCTCCTCATAGGGGCGGTCCAGGGCATCATTGGGGTAATCCCAAACATAGGAAGACGGAATGTAGCCATACTTACCGCTGGCGCAAGTCAGCACGAATGTAGTCTCAAAGGGAGAGTCGTCCTTGATCTCCATACCGTTGGTATCGAAGGTTTCAAAGGGCGTGGTAGCAAAGCCAAGGCTGCCGATATGCAGAGCGGAGATCTCCAGCTTCAGACCGGAGCCGCTCCTTCCTTCGGCTTCATGGTACTTCCGCACAGCACCTACCAAGCCCGGCTGAACCTCCTGCAGGCCTTCCAGACCCTGCTGCACATACTCACCCAGCTTTTTTCCATAGTCATTAACTCTCTGGAGCTTATTCTCATCTGCCAGCTGACCGGTGGGATTCAGATTGCCGCTGGCACCGCTATAGTAAGCCAGTAAATTGTCGGTGCTGTTTTCGATATGCATCCGGACATAGCCGATAAAATCTGCAGATGCCAGATTCCGGCTGGCTTTGCCGCTGGGGAATTCATTGGTGCTTGCCAGCTTGGGATGTGCCTGCCAGTTCATCATCACCACATTCTTCTTATCCCCTTCCCGGAGGAAGTGGATCAGCTGCAGCTCATTGTCTGCCTCCGTGGTGTGCTTTACTTTCCTGCTGTTGGTGCCGAAGTTATCACCGGCTACAGTGCCGTCCTCCAGCCAGTAGTGCCGGACAAAGTTCATCCCTTCCGGACGGATACTGCCCGCCTTGATGGTGGCAGTTGCCCTGTCAGCCATGGCATCCCGGATGGCCTTCATACACAGATCCACATAGTTCACGATCTTTCCGTCGGGAACACTGGAATGGGTATGGGTAGCGGACACCACAAGATTCTCCTTGGGAACACCATACTCCTCATTGACCATATTCCGAAGCTTATCCACCGTCTGGGCAGCGGTACCCAGCTGGTCGGTAGTACAGATCAGCACCGTGTTATCCTGGGTATCGGAAACAGCCACGCAGGTAAAATACAAAGGATCCAGCACACCCTGGCAGGCTCGCTGGTCATCCTTCTCACCGTAGCCCCAAAGCTGCACAGAGGTGCCCTTAGGAGTGATCTCCGTTCTGCCAAAACCTACGCGGAAGGTAGCTTCCTCCTTGGCACCACCGCAAGCACACAGACTCAGAAGCATCAAAAGTGTTAATGCGATGCAAATAAATCTTTTCATATTGATTCCTCCTTAAATCATGTTGTTATTGTTCATACTCACTTCCGCTTCCAGGTTAGCTCCCCGGGTCATAGGCGGGCGCAGGTAGTAGTGATAGGCAAAGCGGGCCGGATCATCGTATTCCTGTGCCTTGTACCGATGGATTAGCTCCAGGAGCATATCCTGCGCCTTCCGGTCGTGCTCCAGGAACCGGTGCCAGAAGAACCAACCTCTGGACTTCTTCAGCAAGGGCCAGCCCAGTTCTGCGCATTTGGTATAACACACCAGGACCTTTGCAAATCCATTATTTTAAGGGTTTCATCGGGTGTGTCCACACGCCGTATTTGTTTTTGTAATACACCTTAAAGTTTTCCCCCTCGGGAGGAATCAGGCGGCAGATGGTCCCGGTGTTTTTCTCCTCGTCGGTGAGCTCCTCGTATTTTGCCAAAGATCCCCAGCAAGCGCCCTTTTCCTTTTCCTTTTTTCGAAAATCCATATAGAGGATTTCGGAATCGCTGTCCTGCGGGTCTGCATGGAAGGTCAGCATTCCGTCCTTTACTTCATAGGAAACCTTGGCACAATTCACGGAAAATTCCACAGCATCATCGGTGTTTTCAAGAGAAGCTGTATAATATCCCTTTTCCGGTTTCAAGGCAATCACGGCATTCCCTACCACAGAATACTTTTCAGACAATTCTCCGTTTTTATAAAGGAGCACTGTATTCTCCCCTTCTGCGAATACGGAAAGGATCACTTCTTCGCCCAAGAGGTAGTTGGATTTGTTTCCGTTATCTACAGCAATCCCGGGCGTGCGTTTGTGAAGATCCCC
This sequence comes from Faecousia sp., assembly GCA_045538415.1. Classification (GTDB taxonomy): domain Bacteria; phylum Bacillota; class Clostridia; order Oscillospirales; family Oscillospiraceae; genus Faecousia. Next base: position 2,881 of record JAZSRI010000027.1, read on the forward strand.
TTCCCAAAGAAGCTTCTCATCCTGCATATCCGGGAAGGTCACTTCCGGCAGTTTGTCATATCTGCAAAGAGAAAAAAGTTTATATTTTTCAAAAAACTCTTCCGTTGTGTAGCTTGCGCGTTTGCAGCTGGGACGGACGGCTTCAGAAACCTCGATCTTTACGATCCTTCCTGCATCGTCACGGATCAGATCGGTGACCAGTGCCACATGGTTTCTGCCCTTTCCATAGGCATGAAGGATATCGCAGAGGCAGATATCCTCTGCCTTATAGGCACCCTCTGCCGCAATTTTACGCATACCGGGTATGGCAAACCATTTTTCTGTGGGAACTCTTCGTTTAATGTCCAAAGCATAACGAACAAATCCGTTGCAAACCACACCGTAATTGCAGGTATAAAACGCTCCGTGTCCCGGTTGGTACAGCTTGCTGTACGGATTGGGGATCGCTGTCAAAAAGGTTTCTATGGAAACATTTTCCGTAATGAACTTATCCTGCCGTTCCGTGGAGGAATAGGGAAATCCCAGAACCTCCACCCCCGCCGGGAGCACCGTTTGACCGACATTTTTCAAATAGGTAGGAACATCCCGGACAGGTGTCCACCGAAAATCCGTCAGTAGCCTTGCCCGCGCCAGCACTGCTTTCTCATACGGCAGCAATTCTTCCATATTCATTCCTCTCATGCACCAAGTAATGTGCCGCTGTAGGCAGTCAGCACCTGACCTGTGGAAACCCGCATGGTTACCGTAACGGTGTTTTCTCCGTTGGCATATACTTCCAAGCCGTTGCTGACGGTCAGATAATTGCCGGCATCATCCTTTTCCCATGTACACTTTTGCGCTGTCATGGGAACCTCACGGAAATTACTGTAGGTGGCGCGGTAAATGTTTTGCAGCAGCAGCTTGCCGTCTTGATCCGTAACAGTGACGAAAACATCGGACATGGAATAGTTGGAACCAACCACCATGTTTTGGAAATCAGTCACGGTAACACCTTCTTTGTCGTAGGTGCAATAGCTTACGGCACTTTCAATGCCGGCACCGTGGGTTTCCTCGGCAAAGGGGAAGGCTGCGTATTGGCTCTTGGGTCCTTCCAGCTTATCTGCATAGGAGTTATAGTAATCGATATGCTTTTTGTCTTGAGGATCGTTTTCGTCCAGCAATTCCAAAACAGTAAAGGGCAGATAATTATCATCCTGCAGTTGCTTGAATGTATAGGTGCGATTCACGCCACCCTGCTGCTTAAATGGAACACCCTCACGAGTACCTTCATAGTGCCATGCCTCGATCTGCTCGTTGACAACAACGTTGCACAGTTCATAGAGCGGTGTGCCATCCTTTCCAGTAACCAGATTCACAGACTTGATCATCATGCAGTGACCCTCATCCACGACGATATCACCCGGCTTCATCTGTGCATAGCACTCATACATGGCATTGACACCGCCGGTTCTGACGCAGTCCTTGATCACATCCGGTGTGTCATATTTAATGGGATTACTCTCATCCTTGACGCCGAATTTCCGGATGGTCAAGGGACCGTATTCTTTACCGCCGTTGGTGTAACCGTAGGTATAGCAGCCTACGGGGATAAAACCGTTATAGATATTGATGTCCGCGGTATTGCCGAAGGATGCGGAATTGCAGATCCTGCCAAGGCTCCAGCAGGCTGTGGAAGTACACTGGGAGCCAAGGGTCATCAGGCTGCGGAACTTCTGATAGGTCACGTTTCCGGCAGCATCCTTTTCCACATCCGTGACTTCTGCGCCTTCACCGAATCCGCCGTTATCTGCCAGAAACTTTTCCAGCGCCAAAACGCCGGTGGCTTCATCATAGTATTCCAGCCAGCGGTACACATTGCCAAAGCCCTTGCTGTGGTAGATCATACCGGCAAACTGCGTATCCGTGGTCAACGGCTTGGGTGTGCCTTTTTTGTAATTGGAGGTCTGGAAGGTGATGTTTGTATCCGTCTTCCAGAAAAAGGACAGCTGCAGCTCCATAAAGTCCAG
>JAZSRI010000043.1:0-5933 GCA_045538415.1 Faecousia sp.
ACCATGGCAAGCAGGGAAGTGGGTACTTGAATATAGCTGATACCTCTAAGGTATGTAGCGGCCACAAAGCCGGCTAAATCGCCCACAACGCCACCGCCAAGGGCGACGATAAGGTCAGAACGGGTCAACTGCTTTTCCGACAAAAATTCAAGGATATTAAGGTAGTTTGCGCCGTTCTTGCTTTCCTCTCCGGCGGGAATAATGTAGTGAAGAACCGTAAAACCCGCATCACGCAGACTGACAGTAGCGATTCGCCCGTAAAGAGTCCAGACATTACTGTCGCTGATGATGGCCACATTGCAACTTGAACGGATCTTGCGAATGTAGCATCCAATCTGGCCCAGTACATCTTCTCCAATAATAACATCGTATCCCTTAGACGCGGCTACATGAATCTTTTTCATCCGTCAACTTCCTCCTTGCGTCTGCGTCCCTCGTCCAGCAGACGGATCAGTTCCTGCTTGTCACAGGATTCAAGACTTTTACGGTATTTTTGGAGATTCTCAATATATACGTCAAGCTCATTTAAAACATTTTCTCTGTTTGACAGGAAAAGCTCTGCCCACATTTGAGGGTTGAGCCAGGCAACTCTGGTTAAATCTTTATAGCTGCCTGCGGAGAATCCCTTATGGTCCTTAGCAGTAGGGGATTTAATAAAGGCGTTACTGACAATGTGGGGCATTTGGGAGGTAAAGGCAATCATTCTATCGTGTTCTGCCGCAGTGGTAATGGAAAAAGAACCGAACTTGCAAGGTGACAGATAATCTTTTACACGCTGTAAAAGTTCCGGATCATCCAAACGGGGAGGAACAATCACCATGGGTGCTCCCTGAAACAGGTTGGAACGGCTGTACTTAAAACCGGAGTGGTGAGAGCCTGCCATGGGGTGTCCGCCCACAAAGGTGAAGCCGCAGCGCTCCGCCAGGGGAAAACCTTTTTTACAGATTTCCCCTTTGATACCACAGCAATCTATCACCATTGCAGATGAAGAAATGTGCGCTGCATTCTGCTCCAACCAGTCCATACTGCCATCAGCGTAGATCGCCAGAAGAATCAACTCGCACTTTGGAATTGTGTTTTCGCCAAGCTGCTCATGAACAGCGCCAGCCATCTTTGCAAATTCAAATATGGACGTGTTCTGCTCACAGGAATACACTGTGTGGCCGGATTTTGCGTAGGCACGGGCAAGAGAACCACCAATAAGACCCAGACCCAGTATTCCTACATTCATTTTAATGCCTCCCGTACAGCCTGCACCTTTCGGTATACCTGTGCAAATTGCTCCGGCGTCATGGACTGAGCACCGTCGCAAAGGGCGCAGGAGGGATTGTTGTGAACCTCTACCATGATGCCATCCGCGCCAGCTGCCGCTGCCGCGACTGCCATGGGAGGCACCAGTGCGGATTTTCCGGTAGCGTGACTGGGATCAACAACCACAGGCAGATGGCTGAGCTCGTGCAGAACAGGGATTGCGGAAAGATCAAGGGTATTGCGGGTGTAGGTTTCGTAGGTGCGGATACCTCGTTCACACAGGATAATATTCTCGTTACCCTCACTCATAATGTATTCGGCACTCATCAGAAGCTCCTGAAGGGTATTCGCAAGACCCCGCTTAAGGAGAATGGGTTTCTTTGTTTTACCCAGTTCCTGCAGAAGATCGAAATTCTGCATATTTCTGGCACCTACCTGAATAATGTCCACATCCTCAAAAAGATCCAGGGTGCGGATGTTCATAATCTCAGTAATGATGGGAAGGCCTGTTGCTCGCTTTGCCTCTATGAGCATGGTTAGACCCTCGTTTTTGAGACCCTGGAAGGCATAGGGAGATGTACGGGGTTTATAGGCACCACCCCGGAGAATGTCCGCACCGGCAGCCTTAACAGCCTCTGCAACCTGTATGATCTGATCATGGCTCTCTACAGAGCAAGGACCTGCAATCATGGCAAAGTGCCCACCGCCAATCTTTACGTCCCCAATCTCTACAACGGTATCGTTTGGGTGGAATTTCCGATTGGCTTGCTTGAAAGGCTCACTGACCCGCTTGACACTCTCAACAATTTCAAGACTGCTGAGCAGCTCCATGTCCACACGGGTGGTGTCGCCAACCAGACCAAGTACAGTAATATGCTCACCTTCAGAAACATGGACATCAAGCCCCATGTTCTTCAACCAACTCATTAGATGTTCACGCTGCTGGTCTGTGGTTCCGTGTTTGAGCACTGCAATCATAATAACATCTCCTCAAATAAATACACCGCACAGATGCGATTCTGTGCGGTGAGTAATGATGACGGATTGATAAAAAACTACAGCACAAATCGCTATTACTTCTTCGCGAAAAAGTAATAGTAGCTAAAGTAGAACTGTGCTGCATTGATAGTTACCATAATGGGCCTCCTAATTACCTAGCTTGCTAAAACTATATCACGCTGTATCAGTTTTTGCAAGAGGTTTTTATCAAATAATCAAGAAAAGGCAGCCATTTTTGTGGCTGCCTTAATCTTATTCCGCAATGGTAAACTGTTGTGAGTTTACAAACGCGCCGTCAAAGTAGACAGATATGGTATATACACCGGGTGCGGATGGCATGTAGGGGATATCCAGTCCTCCGTACGAATAGAGCCACATATCATTCCAAACAGCACTCCTTGTGTCAAGACTCACCAGAGCGCCTGCTTCGTCGTGAATGATGAACTTTGTGGTAACAGCATCCCGGGAATTTCCGTACCGCTTTTCCATATGCATAAGGAAGGATACCTTTTCGCCGGGCCTAAACGTAGTTGTGTAATCATCCTTATACAGATGGAAGCGGTTCCAGTTTGTCTCACTGGGGCGTCTGACCATATTGAAGGTGATGTCTTCAGCATTGATCTGGCGGTTGTCGTAATTACAGGTAAATGTCTGAGCGTCCGGCGTCTGGTACAAAACAGGAACACCAAAGAACTGCGTGCCATCAATGTCTTCCAGTGTAAAAGTATGCACAGCACTGGGGACAATGTTGGAAATAACTGCTGAGTTCTCAGCGCAAACAACAGGTGCGTATACCTCAGCACCGTCAATATAGGATTTGAGAATCCAACCGTTCTCACCGATTTCACCGGATGCGTCCCAGGTAAGCGTCAGTTGATCTGAATCTGTAAGTTCTCCCTGGAAGTTGGTGACGGTTATAGAGTTTGCCGGCAGCTGTACACGCTGGCTGACACTCATACCTGCCGCAACAACTTCAACAGTGTAGGAGGCTGTATGGTCCAAATCTGTAAAGACAGCCATAGGTGTAGTAACAGTCAAAGTTTGGCTATAATCCTCGCCGACACAGCGAGCCGTCCAGCTTTCTACATTGGTGTCTTCAGGTGCTGCCCAAACAACGGTCAAAGTGTTATCCATACAGGAGAGAATACTAAGATCCTGCGCATAAATAAGCTTTCTGGCAGTATGGGTCAGTTCATTTACACCGGTCAGATACAGGAAAGACTCCGGTTGCAGTGTGAAAGTGTATTCTTTACCGACAGTCAGTCCGGTAATGGATACAGAATGTCCGGAAAAGCTAACCTGTTGAGATTCCTCATCCTCTGCACTGTATGTAACACGCCAATTCTCGGAATCAGGGCCATTAACGGTAAAACCGAGAATTACACTGCCATCTTCAGAGCCTGTGATGGAACTCAATTGAACAATTTCAGACTGCTGGGGAGTGGAGTAGGTTGCTGTTGTAGTTCCAATGAGTTGATGGAAACCAAGAATCTCAACATTGACCGTATAAGTGGTGTTGGGGAGCAACTTGGAAAACTCTGCTTTTCCCTCAGTAACCTTTGCGGAAACTTCATTGCCGTGGGGATCCGCGCAGATAACATTTAAAAGAGCGTCATCAATACTGGAGTGAACAGTTACACTAAGGCGGTCTTCTGTGCCGTGAGTGACAATGGAGTCCACAGACTGCAAATAGAAGTTCTCGTAGTAGAAGTAGCCGCCCACCAGCAACCCTGCAACGATCAGCAACGCAATAATAGCCTTCAGCCAGTTGAAGCGTTTTTTCTTTGACTCATCGTAGGCCTGCATTGCTTCTTCTTCAGCCAATGCAACAGGGGTGTCACATTCTTCTGCGGGACCTTCTTCAGAGTTATCGGCAGGTGCGGGCTGATCTTCCTGCTGTTCCGTTTCATCGTTTTCTAAAACAATGGGCTCAGGTACAGGAATTTCAATGGGTTCCGGTGCAACAACGGGCTCGGGAACAGGGTAGGCCATGAGCGCGTCAGCCTGCTCAAGGATATCGGAAAGCTCGTCAGATATTTCGTCATAGGAAATATCAGGGGACTCCTCCACATCTTCCAGGAAGGATAGGTTGATAAATTCGTCTTCCGGTGCCGCGTTTTCTTCCCCGTCAAGCTGCGAAACATCATCGGTTTGATCCGAGGATTCAGGCAGTACGGATTTACCTTCTTCACGGTCTGTTTCTTCACTAAAATGTTCCTGCTCGGAGGTGACGGCGTATTCCGGGGAATCTTCAGATTCCAATTCCACAGGCATTTCTGCTGCAGCGTCACCCTGCACATCCGGATTTTGTTCCACGGTGGAGTCTATTGCGGGTTCTGTTTCCGTTATATCATCCTCATCGGTACACAGAACTCCGGTTTTCTCCGCATCAGTCTCGTCAATAGCAGGCGCAGGGGGAATAATGGGCACATCGTTTGCGCCGTTTCTCTGCATGTACTCTACAAGGGCCTGTCCCATTTGCGCAGGATCCTGCCAGCGTTCGGCTATATCCTTGTGCAGCGCCTTCATGATAATTTCGGACATCTCATAATCTGCGTATTCCGGGGGAGGGAAGACACCGTTTTCATCAGCAGCAGGCAGAGAACCATTGTTGTATACCTGATACAGAATCAGACCCAGAGCATAGACATCCATCGTGGTATTTAGGGCGGAAAATGCGTCAGTGATTTCCGGGGCAATATACTCGCTGGTGTATCTGTCAGGCAGTGATGCGTATTTTAAAGAATCCAGGGAAATAAATCCAATGTCACCAATGTAGTAGCCCTTATCTTCCGTCACAAAAATATTGTCGGGTTTCAGGTCAACATACAGATACCCGCTGCGGCGGCAAACAGACAGAGCAGCGCACATGTCAAGACCAAGGTTCAGGGCCTCAAGCTGAGTCAGGGGATGGTACTTAAACTGCTTGGCTAAACTGCGGCGGTAGGGACTGAGTAAATACACATCGTATCCGGTGCCGTCTTCCTTGGGTTCGCATTGGCAGGCGCGGTAGGGGAGAAAACCTTCCAAACGGGAAAGCTGGTCCAGTGTCCGGACTTCTCCCTGAATTTCTCCAGCTGTCTGTTTAAAATACTCCAGCGCGGCATCCACACTTGTGTAGGCACCTGTGAGAAGCAGGGCATCCAACTGTGTTTGTGAAGCGGGTACAGAAATAATCTTTACAATATATTTGTCGTTGAAATCGTTCTCCATAGCCGGACAGCAAATGACACCGTGATGTTCACTAACCGGCCCGCCGATTGCAAAGTTATCAAGCATTGGCGAAATCAGTTTCGGTTCTGACAAATTCATCGCCTCCTTTTCCTTCTCTTGTATCATACGATAAATTTAATAAAAATGCAACAGCTTTGTGGTTGTTTTATTCAACATGAGATGCTATAATTAGTCTAGAATACCATTGCACAGGTGTACCCTGAACAGGAGGAATACTATGAGTAAGATTATATGTGACGTATGTGGTACCTCTTATCCCGATACAGCGGCGCAGTGCCCAATTTGTGGCTGCGCCTGTCCAGCTGAGTCCAAGGGTGTATCCGGTGATACATCATTTGACAATAAAGATTCCGGTGCTTATCAACATGTTCGCGGAGGGCGCTTTTCAAAGGCGAATGTGCAGAAAAGAAATAGTGTTGCGCAAGCCCCGGTACGCAATACCACAGCAA
>JAZSRI010000137.1:0-18490 GCA_045538415.1 Faecousia sp.
CCACCGTGCCGATCGGCTCCACGATGTCGGGGTGATCCACACCGGGATTGGTGCGGATAGAGCCGTCCTTCATGCGGAAACGGCGGATAAAGGCAATGTTGGGAGCCTGACCGATGCCCCAGCCCATGCGGGCGGGCTTCAGGTCTGCCAGGGCCATCACAGCTACGTCTGCCATCTTATACTCTACAGACTTTACATATTCCTGAATCAACAGATCCTTTTCTAATGCCAGTTCATCCAGTTCGTCTTTTCCGCAGGACATGTTAGGACCGGTGTGGGTATGGGAGCATGCCAGATAGATTGCCTCTACAGGAACACCAGTAGCCTTGGATATATGATCCTGATAATGCCGGCTCAGCTGGTTATTCATGTAGCACACATCCATGGACATGAGCAGTACCTTGGTATCGCCGCAGCACAGTGCCAGAGCGTCCAGATACAGATCATCCAGAACGCCTTCTGCCCGTCTTTCCTGAAAATATCCCACCACATCGATTCCCAGCATGGGAGTCACGTTTACCCGGGCAAAGCCCGCCTGCAAAGTATTCATATTCACTACTCCTTATTTGTAATATTTATTCTTATTAGTGTTCAACAACACAGACCATAGCGATTGCACCCGCACTGCCCACCTCTAAATGGGTGGAACAAATACTTCTTGATAACACAACCTCCTAATGGTCACCGGAACGGTTTGTCCAAACTGTTAGATGCCGCATTGCCCTGACTTTCTACGGCTGCCTAAGTCTGAATACAGCGCCTTCTCCCTATGTTTATGACTAGACTCTTACTTGTTCAATATAGCAGACTTAAAATTTTTGTCAACGGCTTAGGCAATCATTTTTCTTGATATTTTTTGCAAAAAACATCCGGCATCCAACTGGTGCAAAGGCATGGTCTCCAATCCCTGTCAAAGGTTCTTGTATTTTGAAATTATATACTATATAATCATTTTACAAGTCATTTAAAGAGGTGATTGCAATGAAGAAAACCCGTTTTCTACTGGATTTCCGCATTGACTGGGGCTACATATACCTGTATTCCCGGCGGCATTATCATCCCCAGTACATCTGGGACGGGGAACTGACCTGCAAAGATGGAGAGATTCTGGAATCCTACCAGCTGGACTATCCCCTCGCCTGGTATATGCCCGGCTTGTGTCCCAATGAGACAAAGCTCCCCGCTCCCCGGTGGGAAAGCCGAACCAAGCGGCATATCGCAGGTGTAAGATTTGTGGCGGAGGTCACAGAGGATACTGTATTCACCCTGTCCACCCAATCCGGCACATTCTTCTTTACCGCACAGCAGATTCAGCAGGACGGTCGGATTACTTTTACTGTGGGACCTAAGTATCTGCAGTGTCAGGTAATCGTAACCCGTACAGGGTATTTTTGGTTCCGTCCTCCCTGCCCCGAGGGTGAGACCCGATTTATGGAAGCGGACCTGCCTCTGCCCCAGCATCAGTGGTCCAGAACACCTCTGGCATATCTGGAGCCGGGTAAAACCGTGGAAGTGGAACTGTCCGTCCCCCAATCCTCAGCGGACTATCCGGAAACCCTGATGCATATGACCGCCATGGCTGTGCCTGCCTACGCTTTGCCGGAATGGCCGGTGAAAGACCATATTCCCATGGAGCTTAGCTGCGACGGGGAGACGATTCTCTCCTTCCGATACTTTTTTAATCATCACGACGGCCAGCTGCAGATTCTGGAGGACGTGTGGCAGCGTTTCTCCGTATCCCCTGGAAAACATGTAATAGGACTTAAGAATCTGCACCCGGAGCTGTGTCTGGGCATCAGCCGCATTGGCTTTACCCAAAGGGAATTCTGTCACGGACAGGTCAGCCTCCCCCAGTGGGCATTGGTGAATGAAGCTGTCCACGGTGCCGTTTTTGCCGCGTGGACAGACACCATCACCGTGGAGGGCGGCGGTCTGCAGTATCAATTGGCTTGCACACCCGGCTGGAATGAGTTCCCCATTTGCCCTGAGGCCCCGGGTGTACTTACACTTTCCACCAAGAATCACAGTGATTCTATGGAGGTATATCCCATAGAAGAGGAAGCAGTTCCTGTAAAGGTGGGTGCGGACATGACCCAAATTCCTCATGACGACACAGGCACTATGGATTGGCTGCTGGAGTATTTCCACCGCACCCGGCTTGGCAACTATGTAATCTTCCGCAGCTTCACCGGCCCTGTAGCAGATGAGCTTATGTACCGCTGGGGTGACTATTGCCGCCGTCACGGTATTTACGCCGCTGCCTGTACAGACTATTCCAGCGGCGCTTTCTCCAAGGGTGCCGGAGAATATCAGCACGCCTGCGGCATTCACGAATATACAGGTCTGGTATACGCCCGTGACCCGGAGGAACCTTATCTCAGCCAGGATATGAAGCAGGCTGCGGAGAAGTTCCAGAAATATCTGCGTAAGGAGATTTCCGCTGTACGGCAGTCCTGCCCCACCGTGGCTTTCGGAGATGGCTCCGGCGGCAGCCGCCACAGCTTTATCGCAGGGGCGGATTTCGTCCGGGCAGAGACTATGGTAGGCCATACCATGACTCTGCTCAGTCAAGCAAGACCCGCTGCGGAAGCACTGGGCAACGGAGGCTGGGGCGTGCACATCGCCATTCAGCACATGCGCCAGCCCTATATGTCCACCCATCTGGGTGAATACTTCCTCTGCCTTATGCAGCCCTGGATTATGGGTGCGGAGCTTATCTACGAGGAGGATTGCCTGTTTGGCATGTGGAGCGAGGAGCGGATGACCTGGGATGACCTTTTGGTTAAAGGTAAACGGGATATGACCCGCAGCTTTTATAAATTTGTGAAAACCCATCCCCGAAAAGGCCGCAATGTAAGAAATATTGCTTTTCTTGAGGGTCGCTACGCAGCCCCCTTTAATGGATTTATCTGTGATGTAGAGCAGGATCCCCACTACTCTGTTTGGGGCGCGTTCGGCAATCCCGACCCCACATGGGGGCACTGCCAGCCGGAAAAGTGCCGCCAGCTTCTGGACGTGCTTATGCCCGGCGCCAGCACCCACCCCCTGCGGCAGAAATTTAACAAACGCCGGTTCTATTTCTCCGGCACACCCTACGGTGACTTTGACTGCATCCCAGTGGAGGCAGACACCGATTACTGGCGCAGCTACAGGTTGCTGTTGAACCTGGGCTGGAACACCATGATTCCCGAAGACTACCAGAAGCTGAAAGACTTCGTTTCCGGCGGCGGCATTCTGCTCACCGGTATTCCCCAGTTCAGCACCCATGTGGGCAGGGGGTTCCTAAAGGATATGCAGGATCTCTCCCTGTGGAACGGCGGGGATTTGACCCAACTGTGCGGTATCCGGGTAAACGGCTGCGGCTCTAAGTACAGTGGTCAGTGGAATTGCGCCGGACGGGAAGCCATTCTGGAACCGGAATTGAGCGCTCTACCCAGCGATCATCCCGATGAGGATGGCCCTTCCTGTCTTGCGGATATCACCTTGGATGGTGCACAGGTGGTAGCATGGGATGCCTTCTCCGGCAAGCCCATGCTGGTGAAAAAACCTCTGGGCAAAGGATGGGTATACACCTTTACTCTGTGGGCATACCCCGGTCATGAACAGTTCCAGCGTTTCTGTGCTGCGTGGATTGCAGAGTTGGCAAAGAGTGCCCTTCCCCAAACCTATCTGGAAGATCCCTCAGGGGAGGTATTCTGGACCCGTTGGGAGCAGGACGAAAGTACCGTCCTGATGGTACTGAACACAGACTGGACCGCACCCGGCAACGAAAAGCAAGTCACCCTGCATACACAAACCCAGCAGATTCCCCTGTCTGTCCGGGAGCAGACGCTCCTAGTTGTCACCATTCAGGATGGAGCCGCAAAAATTCAGGAATATACCCTCTAAACAAATACTTCCCCCTAGCTCCCACAGTTCTCATACAAAAAACAACGCCCCTCTAACGTCAGAGGGGCGTTGTTTTTTGGTTTTTTCTCCACAGGAGAATCAATACTTGGTCGGCTCAATATGCCAGATTTCCTGGGCGTACTGGCTGATGGTACGGTCGGAGGAGAACTTGCCGGCAGAGGCAATGTTCATCAGGCACTTTCTGCCGAAAGCACGGCGGTCCGCATAGTCCCGGTTTGCCTGGAGCTTTGCGTCCATATAGGAGGCGTAATCCAGCAGCAGATAGTAATTATCCGGCCTGCTCCAGTTATTACCGTCCAGCAGGGCATGGAACAGCTCTGCCTGCTCGGAATCCGTAGGCACAGTGCCATCCACCAGAGTGTCCATAGCGCGGTGCAGATGAGGGTTGGCATCGTAAATGCTCCGGGGATGATAAGAGCCCTTGATAGAATTGATGGTTTCCACAGTGGCGCCGAAGATATACTCGTTCTCCCGGCCTGCCTCCCTGGCGATTTCCACGTTAGCGCCGTCCAGAGTGCCCAGGGTGACCGCGCCGTTAAGCATCAGCTTCATGTTGCCGGTGCCGGAAGCTTCCGTGCCGGCGGGAGAAATCTGCTCGGAGACGTCAGCGGCAGGGATGATATGCTCGGCATAGGAGCAGTTATAGTTCTGCACAAAGACCACCTTCAGCTTATCGCTGACAGCGGGGTCGTTGTTGACCATCTTCGCCACCCGGTTGATATAGCGGATGGTTGCCTTTGCCCGGGCATAGCCGGGGGCGGACTTGGCGCCGAACAGGTACACCGTGGGCTGGAAGTTGGGCAGTTCCCCGTTCTTCAGCCGGAAGTAGATATCCACAATGGAAATAGCGTTCATCAGCTGGCGCTTATACTCATGCAGACGCTTCACCTGCACATCGAACATAAAGTCCGGATTCAGCTCCACGCCCTCATGCTTTGCAACCACAGCGGCAAGCTGCTCCTTCTTCACCCGCTTAACCGTATTGAAAGCGTCCACCAGTTCATCATTGATTTGGGGCTTCAGCTCCTGCAGCGCATCCAGCTCCAGCAGGAAATCCTTACCGATACGGGTCTTCAGCAGCTGGGTCAGTTCCGGGTTGCACAGGCCCAGCCAGCGGCGGGGAGTAATGCCATTGGTCTTGTTCTGGAAACGCTCGGGGAACACCCGGTACCAATCCTTGAAGCAGTCATCCTTCAGAATCTGGGAGTGGATCTCCGCCACACCGTTGATATAGCTGCCCACATAAACAGACAAATTCGCCATGTGGACGATATCGTTGTTGATCACAAACAGGCCGGGATGCTCCTGGCGCAGCTTATGGTCAATGCGGCAGATAATATCCACCACAGCAGGCACCACACTGCGCAGCAAATCCAAAGGCCACTTCTCCAGAGCCTCACCCATAACGGTATGATTGGTGTAGGAGAAGGTTTTCCGGGCAACCTCAAACGCCCGGTCGAACTCCATGCCCTCATTCATTAACAGGCGGATCAGCTCGGGGATGGACAGAGCGGGATGGGTGTCATTGAGCTGCACAGCGTAATGCTGGGCAAAGTTGCTCAGATCATTGCCATAAATAGACTTATACACCCGAATCATATCCTGCAGGGAAGCGGAAGACAGCACATACTGCTGCTTGATACGAAGACGCTTGCCCTCATAAGTGGAGTCATTGGGATACAGAACCCTGGTAATATCCTCCGCCTTGTTCTTCTGGGTCAGCGCCCGCAGATAATCCTGGTTGTTAAAAGCGTTGAAATCCAGTTCCTCCTCCGCCTCGCACTGCCACAGGCGCAGAGTGTTGATATTGTTGGTACCGTAGCCGATCACAGGCACATCATAGGGCACCGCCAGAACGGTATGGTCGGGGAACTGCACCTTTACGGTGTGGTGATAACGGCGGTAGGACCAGGGATCCCCGAACTTGGTCCAGTCGTCGGCATTTTCCACCTGGCTGCCGTTGTCATCAAAACGCTGCTTGAACAGGCCGAACTTATACCGCAGGCCGTAACCGGACAGGGGGACATTGATACTGGCAGCAGAATCCAGGAAACAGGCAGACAGACGGCCCAAACCGCCATTGCCCAACGCCGCATCCTCAATATCCTCCAGCACCGCCAGATCCACGCCTTTCTGGGCAAACAGTTCCTTCATTTCGTCCAGAATGCCCAGATTGAACAGATTTGCGTAAACCAAGCGGCCAATCAGATACTCGGCGGAAAAATAATAGGCCTTTCTCTGGGTCTCTCTGGTTTTTTTGCTGTGTCTCCAGTTATCGGAAATGGCCATCATAACGGCCGTGCCAAGGGCCTCGTGCAGTTCCTGAGGGGTAGCCTCCTGCAAAGATACATCGTGACTGTACTTCAGCTGTGCCTCTGTGAACCTCATAATGGTCTGGCAATCATAACTCATATTCCAATTCTCCATTTCTTGCTGCAATCGGTCACATCGCAGCTTAGTTTCTTTCTCTATTTTCTAGGCGGCCGTACAATCCGGTCAGCCGGTAAATCTTTTGTGCCAAGTCCGGGGAGGTAAAACCCTCACCGGCCCGCCATGTCCAGTTATCCCCGCTTCGGGTACCGGGCAGATTCATTCTGGCCTCCGCTCCCAATTGGAGATAATCCTGTATAGGTACCACGCACAGCTCTGACACACTGGCCATTGCCGTACGGATCACGCCCCACACGTAGCCTTCCTGCTCCGTCAGTCCCATATACTCAGAGGCATATTCCACCGCATCCTGAGGCGCGGTATCAAACCACTGGCGGGTGGTCATATTGTCATGGGTACCGGTGTAGCACACCGTGTTGGTAGTATAGGTATGGGGCAGGTAGTCAGAGGGTTCTCTGCTGTCAAAGGCAAACCCCAGCACCTTCATGCCCGGATAGCCCGACGCCTCCCGCAGCTGCCGTACCTGCTTTGTCAAAAAGCCCAGATCTTCGGCGATCATCTCTACATGGGGCAGCTTCTCCCGCATGGCCCGGATAAATGCCATGCCCGGTCCGGGCAGCCATTGACCGCCTCTGGCGGTGGCGTCCCCATAGGGCACTGCCCAATAGCTTTCAAATCCCCGGAAGTGATCGATCCTCACCACATCATACCGCTCCCCGGCAGCGGCCATGCGGCTCACCCACCAGGAAAACTCCTGCTGCTCATGTACATCCCAGCGGTACAGGGGATTGCCCCAAAGCTGGCCGTCCTCATTAAAGGCATCCGGCGGGCAGCCCGCCACCAGCGTAGGCGCAAGAGTCTCATCCATGCAGAACAGCTCCGGCTGACTCCAGACTTCCGCCGAGTCATAGGGCACATAAATGGGCACATCACCGATGATGCGCACCCCCCGGCTGTGGGCGTAGTCCCGCAGGGCGTCCCACTGGCACCGGAAAAGGTACTGAATAAAGCAATAAAAATCAATTTCCTGGGCCAGCTCCGGATACACAGCCTCCAGAGCATCCTCCCGGTGGAATTTATACGGCTCCTCCCACTGGTACCAGGGTTTCCCGCCGTGGCGGTCCTTCAGAGCCATGAACATAGCAAACTGGTACAGCCAGCTGGCATTGTCCCGGCAGAAACGGTCAAACTTCTCATCCGCCACAAACCGGCCATAGGCAAGGCGCAGCACAGACAGGCGGTTGTTGTACAGCAGGCCGAAATTCACCCGGTCCTCCCGGTCAGACCACCGGCAGGCATCCACCTGGCTTTTTTCCAGCAGCCCATCCTCCACCAGCATATCCAAATCGATCAGGTAGTGGTTACCCGCATAGGTTGAGCAGGACTGATAGGGGGAATCCCCATAGCCGGTGGGGGTCACCGGCAGGATTTGCCAGAAGCTCTGGCCTGCCTGCTGTAGAAAATCTATAAACTGGTAGGCTTCCTTTCCCATGGTGCCAACACCGTAGGGGCTGGGCAGGGAAGTAATGTGCATCAAAATGCCGCTGCGGCGCATAAACGTTCTCCTTAAACTGAGGTGCCACAACGTATTGTATGCGGGAAAGGGTTCTTCCGTTCATGACACCAATCAGTGTATCCTGATTTTTCCAGCAGTAAACATACTGCCTGTATGGCGCACTTCTCCATTAGAAGTTACACCTTATGAGAGTAATACAAATAACGTATTTTGTCAAGTAAAACCGGGTATATAACTGGTTTTTCTCCCTTTTACTGTCTTTTCTATAAGAGAATCACCTATTTTTGGGAATGTTGCCACAGGCAGAAAAACAAGGCATACGCAAAATGCGTATGCCTTGCATAGGAAAGGGTTCGTCGCCGGCAGATCATATCGCGCTAATCTGCCGAAGGCTCACCCGCTGCCGGTGAAATTTTGGTAAGAGAAAGAATTACTGTGCGGCTCTCCAAGCGTCCAGCTGTGCCTGAACCTCAGTCAGAACGGCATCGATACCATTGGCCTTCAGATCCTCAGCAAACTTGTCGCACATAGCGTCGATCTCAGCCTCGCTCTTAAGGTTACCAATGTGCTGCCACTGGCTGGTGTACTCAGAGATAACAGCCTGAACAGCAGACAACTCGTCCGCAAAAGGAGCAGTGTCAACTACAAAGCCCAGGTTAGAGGAACCCACAGCGGTGCTGTTCAGTTCAGCCAGCTTTTCAGCAAAAGCGGGGGTGGTGCTGGGAGCGGTCTTGCCGCAGACGGTGGAGCAGACGTTACGGAACGGATACCAGTTATACCATGCGCGGTTTGCAGGATCAGAGTTAGCCTCAGTCAGCTCAACAACGCCGTCGTTGTCAGCGTCAGTCCAGTGCTCGCCCTCGATACCGAACTTTGTCAGGTTACACAGCGTCTCGTCAGAGTAGAATGCGTTGATCAGCTCGAAAGCCTTTTCAGGGTTCTTGCAAGCCGCATTTACAACGTTGATGCCAGCCTGCAGGTAGCCGGTGTAAGAAACGGCCATCTTAGCCATGTACATGGTGTTTCTATAGGCAGGCATAGTAGCCTCAGGATCGTACTCGATCAGGCCGCAGTTGGTGTTACCAATCAGGTAGCCATTGTTATACAGGTACTTATCGGGGTCAAAGCCGTCGTAGCAAGCCATGACCTTGTCCTGAGTAGCCTGCCACAAGGTCTTGCACATCTCGCGGAAGTCCTCGGTCATCCAGGGGCAGAACAGAGTGGTGGTGTCAGGAACAGAAGTGAAGCCATGCTCGGTGTCCACATTGGTAGCCAGAACGGTGCCGTTCCATGCGCCGACAACGCCGTCATAGACGAACCAGGAGTTGATGTAACTCATACCTCCCACAACAGGCATATCCTTCAGGTCGGGGTACTTCTCATCACGGGCAGTTTTCATCTCATAGAAGTAGGGGACCAGGTCCTTAACGCCGTAGTACTCGTCAGCGGGGAACTTGACGCCCAGTTCATCTTCCAGATCCTGGTTGGCGATCCAGTTCCAGCCCTCAGCCAGGTCCTTAACGGGGGCGCAGCCGTAGATCTTGCCGCCGTAGGTGTAAGCACCCCAGGAATCCTCGGGGACATTCTCAACAACAGCGGGGATCAGATCCATGTAGTCGTCAAACGCCAGAAAAGCGTTACGGTGAACGTTGTTGTTGAAGTGATCACCGCCAATACCGCCAAAGTCCCAGTCATCGCCAGCATTTATAGCAGTGCTGATGGCATCACTCCAAACGGTGTAAGGAGCATCCAGAAACTGCAGGTTTACATTGTAGGTCTCCAGAACATAGTCCTGAATAGCCTTCTCAACATCGTCCTTTGCGTAAGTACCTGCTACGTCACTGTACATGTTGAACATAGTCAGGGTGACGGGTTCCTCGGGAGCCTCAGTCTCCTGAGCAGGAGCCTTGGTCTCATCGGAGTTGTCCGCAGCAGGAGCCTTGGTCTCTTCCGGCTGCTTCTGCTCGCCGCAGGCAATCAGGGAAACAACCATAACCAGAGCCAAAAGCAGTGCTAACAGTTTTTTCATTATCGTTTACCTCCTAATTTTTTTGTTTATATAAACCGGGAAACGCGATTATCCCAGCCTATAACGAAGGTTGGAAGGGTATTGTGTACAACACGGTTACGCATAATACGTCACACATCTTATGCCACACCATTGCGGGATTATTGACTGATAAGCTGCAGAACACAGCCATAAATCCAGAGAATCTCTTATGCTTGTATAACGCCTAGAAGTTAGTTTGAACACAGGGTAAATGAATCATAATTTATCGTGCGTTGATGTTAACATATTTTTTAAATCTATTCTATTGACATTCAAAACATAAGATTTTTTATTTTTTATTTAATTACTCTAAAAAACTTAACATTTTTCGTAAATGGCAAAAATTACCTGTTTTTTCGCATATTCCCGTGGTTTTACCTGCTATTGATTCTAAATTCCCCATAGAAACAATAACGCACACAGCGAAGTCTCACTTTTATAACACTTCTGTGCGGTCCGTTTCGTACTTTAGGAAATTCACTCTTGGGGTTGTCACCGCTTAACCCTTACACAGGGGAGGCTTACCCCTGCAGCAGGACTGGTTATACCTAAAGCTTTTTGGAACCACCGGTGCTGCCGGTGGTATTCTTATACAAAAAAACAAGGCATACGCAAAATGCGTATGCCTTGCAGTCCTAAACTTCTCAAAAATTTTATTCTGCAAAAACGTTATCGGGCGGGTCAGGGCGGGAAATACTATAGACCAGCTGGGTGTGCATTAGCTGCCCGCCTTGCGGGCCGACATGGCCACATGTCCCAGAACACCCTTGAAAATCTGCCACAGGCTCAGCCGTTCCACCGACGTTTCCGCCACCATGGGAATCTGGGCAAGGGTCTGGTCTCCCGCCTGCAGCGTCAGCGTCCCTAACCGCTGTCCTTTGCGCACAGGTGCTGTGACGGTTTCCTCCAACTGCACATGCTGGGTAATCTGGTTCTTCTGATTCTTGTTAATCAGCAGGCTTTCAAATTCCCCGGGCACAGCCTTCACCTGCTCCTGCTGACCCAATTTTACCGCCACGCCCGCATCTTCCGGAAGCTGCGGGACAATCAGGGCGTAATTGGCAAAGCCGTAGTCCAGCATACTCTTGCAGGCGGCAAACCGCTCCTGAGAGGTCTGGCTGCCCATCACCACCGCAATCAGCTCCATTCCGTCCCGCTTTGCCGATGCGGACAGGCAATACCCCGCCCCGGCGGTGAAGCCGGTTTTCAGCCCGGTAGTGCCGTTATAAAACCGCACCAGCTTGTTGGTGTTGGACAGGCCAAAAGTACCGTCCCGGATGGTGTCCATCCAGATGGTGGTGAATTTGGTGATATCCGGGTGATATTTCAGCAGCTGCCGGGACATCACCGCAATGTCGTGGGCGGAGGTCAGGTGTTTGGCAGCCTCCGGGTCATCGTCAAGGCCGGTGCAGTTGACAAAATGGGTGTCCGCCATACCCAGTTCCTGGGCCCGCTGGTTCATCCGCTCCACAAAGCCCTGCTCACTTCCGGCAATATGCTCGGCCATGGCGCAGGCGCAGTCGTTGGCGGAACTGACAGCGATGGATTTGACCATGTCGGAAACGCTCATGGTCTCCCCGGCCTTCAGGTACACCTGACTGCCTCCCTTGGCGGCAGCGGCCTCGGAAGCAGTAACCGTATCCTCCCAGCTAATCACGCCGCTGTCAATGGCCTCCATAATCAGCAGCATGGTCATCACCTTGGTGACACTGGCGGGGGCAAGGGGGGTGTGGGCATTTTCCTCATAGAGAATCGTGCCTGTTTCCACATCCATCAGCAGGGCGGATTTTGCGGGAATCTGCAAGTCCGCCGCCCGGGCGCACAGCCCCAGCGCTGAAAACAAAAGGCAAATACACAATACACTCACAACAATCCGTCTCATAGGGTTCCCTCCCAATATTGCTATGGTAGCCTATGAGGTTTGTCCCGGATTTATGCCGCCCCAGTTAAAAGTCGGGGATATACACCCTGTCGGCAGCAGACGGTTCTTGGACAAAGCCCTCCAACCGGTTCAGATACATCCAGCTGAGCACCGCCTGATATTCTTCGTCAGTGATGGGCCGGTCAAAGGGGGCAGGCATACCGGGCATGGGGGTATACTGGCGC
Source organism: Faecousia sp. (assembly GCA_045538415.1). Lineage (GTDB taxonomy): Bacteria > Bacillota > Clostridia > Oscillospirales > Oscillospiraceae > Faecousia. The sequence continues at coordinate 11,973 of JAZSRI010000137.1, forward strand.
ATTAAGCTCACCAGCACCTGCCCGGGGGCGAAGGACTCCCCAATCCAGTCCAGCACCTTCAGGGAATTTTCCACACAGCCGGGCAGAATCAAATGGCGGATGATTACGCCCCGTTTGATTTTCTCCCCCTGCCACTGCACCGGGCCAACCTGCTCCGCCATGGCCCGGATGGCAGATCTTGCCTTCTCCACATAATCCGCCGCACCGGACAGCCGGGCGGCAAGAGCAGGGTCGCCATACTTCATGTCCGGCAGGTAAATACCCACCAGCCCCTCCAGAGCCGCCAGGGTTTCCGCCTTTTCGTAGCCGCCGCAGTTGTACACCACCGGTACCGGAAGCTTTGGGGACAGGGCCGGGAGAATATCCGGCAGGAACTGGGTGGGGGTCACAAGGTCAATGTTCTCCGCCCCTTGGGCAATCAGCGCTTCCATCTGCTTTCGCAGCCCGGCGGCATCCATCTTTTCCCCCACCGGGGTACGGCTGATGGCTCTGTTCTGGCAGTAGCCGCAGCCTAAGGTGCAGCCGCCAAAAAAGATGGCGCCGCTGCCCCCATTCCCTGCCAGCGCCGGCTCTTCCCACCGGTGGAGCATGGCCTTGGCCACCACCGCCCCAGCAGGACAGCGGCAGTAGCCCAGCTGCCCCCCGGCACGGTTGACGCCGCACTCCCTGGGACACAGCTTGCAGTTTACATAATCCATAAAGTCACTTCCTTTTCCCCATAATAACATCTTTTTTCTTCCACCGCAACATGACTTTACGCGGAGAAAAAAGTGTGTTATGATAGTCAAAACCACTTTTGGAGGGGAAGAGGATGGACATTCGTTTCGCGAAACCCGAGGATACCGCCGGAATATTAGCGCTTCTGCGGCAGGTTGGGAAAGTCCACCATCTGGGCAGGCCGGACATTTTCCGGGAAAACGCCCAGAAATACAGCGCTTCTCAGGTACTGGCCATGATGAATCAGTCCGACACCCCCATCTTTGTGGCGGTGGAGGCGGGTCAGGTGCTGGGTTATGGCTTCTGCATGGTGAAAGCCTACGCCAAAGACCCGGTGATTGCCGACCACACCACGCTGTACATTGATGACCTGTGCGTGGACGAAAAGTGCCGGGGTCAGGGCATTGGCAAAGCCATCTATCAGCAGATTCTCCGCTACGGAGCTATGCGCAAGTGTTACTCTGTGACCCTGAATGTGTGGAGCTGCAACCCCTCCGCCATGAAATTCTATGAATCTCTGGGTCTGAAGCCCCAGAAGATAGGAATGGAGACCTTACTGTAATGCTGGAAAAGAACAAAATCTACCAGGCGCAGGTGACCGACTACACTGCCGAGGGGCAGGGCGTTGCCAGAATCGACGGCTGCGCGGTGTTCATCCCCAACGCCATCGCCGGGGAGGTATATGACGTCCGCATTGAAAAAACCGGCAAGACCTGGGCGGCGGGTAAGATCGTGAAAGTTCTGGAGCGGTCTCCCCACCGGGTAAACCGGGCTTGCCCCGTAGCCAAGCTGTGCGGCGGCTGCGATTTCTGGCACATGGATTATGAGGAGGAAACCCGGCTGAAAGCGGAGCGGGTGCGTCAGGCACTGAACCGTCTGGCGGGAGAAGAACTGGAGCATATCCCCATCCTTGCCGCCCCCACCTGTCTGGGTTACCGCAACAAGGCTCAGTACCCGGTTGCCTGCAAAAAGAACAAGGCCTACGCCGGTTTTTTCCGGGCAGGCACCCATCAAGTGGTGGAAAATGACCGCTGCCTGATCCTGCCGGAGGAAACAGACCGGGTTAAGGATATTGTTATAAGTTATGTAAACCAATACCGGGTATCTGTCTACGACGAGGAAGCTCACAAGGGCCTGCTGCGGCATATATACGTGCGCCGGGGAGAGGTGTCGGGGCAAATCCTGGTGTGTCTGGTGGCAAACGGCAGGAAGCTGCCCCATGTGCCGGAGCTGATTGCCATGCTGAAAAAGCTTCCGGGCTTTACTACCCTTGTGCTCAGTGTCAATACCCGCCCGGGGAATGCTGTGCTGGGAGAGGAATTTATCACCCTCTACGGTCCGGGCTATATCGAGGACACCCTGTGCGGTCTTCAGTTCCGCCTGTCCCCCCGGTCCTTCTATCAGGTCAACCACCATCAGGCACAGCGGCTGTATGAGGCCGCCATCGCCCAAGCCGGGATCACCGGGGAGGATCTGGTGCTGGATCTGTACTGCGGTGTGGGAACCATCACCCTGGCCATGGCAAAGGCCGCGGGAAAAGTGATCGGCGTGGAAGTGGTGGAGCAGGCTGTGGAGGACGCCCGGGACAACGCCAAGCGCAATGGCATTGAAAACGCAGAATTTTTCTGCGGTGACGCAGGCAAAGCGGCTCTGGAGCTGCAAGCCAAAGGCATTTGCCCGGATGTGGTGGTGGTAGATCCTCCCCGCAAGGGACTGAACACCGATACCATCGAAGTCCTGCACCGGATGAATCCCCGGCGGATCGTGTACGTGTCCTGTGACCCAGCGACCCTGGCCCGGGATGTGGCGCTGCTGAAGCATCGGGGCTACGCTCTTCCGTCCGCCCAGGCGGCAGACCTGTTCCCCCGCTGCGCACATGTGGAGACGATAGTGTGTTTGTCCAAACTGGCGGACACCCACATTAAAATGGAGATTGACCCCGAGGAACTGAACACCATCACCGCAAAAGTCTCTCCCACATATCCCGAGATAAAGGCGTATGTTTTAGAACATCACGGCTTAAAGGTCTCAAGCCTTGCCATTGCCCAAACCAAAAAGAAATGTGGCTTGGAAGTTGGCGAGTGCTACAATCTTCCCTCGGGACACGGCAGACCGCCCACAAACTTAACCCCCGAACGGGAAGCAGCCATTCGGGAAGCATTTCAATATTACGGACTTATATGAAAAGACGGCACCCACTACGGGTGCCGTCTTTATCTGTTCGACATATTGGAATTTGTCACTCTGACAAACTAAAAAACACGCCTTGTTATTTTCTGTCTCTTCGTTTTAGCAATTTTTCTGGTTCCTTTACATAACTTCTTACTACACTTCCACAACTACGGCAAATAGAATGCCATAATGCAACTCCACCCAACCTATTATTAACTGCTGTTACTACCGAATATCCAGTCTGATAACTCTCGATTATTTCAGTTCCACCACAAAATGGACAATGCTTTACATATTTATCTTGCATATTGCACCTCCGCAAATTCAAAGTTTCTGTCCTTTACTAATTCAAATTTGTCGTTCTGCCAAACTTATTCTTCATATTACACTATTTGAAGAATAATTACAATTATGCTTACACACACAGATATAACTGTCATAGCACGTACTCTATCCAACAATCCTCTAATATGGTTTTCATTCCACTCGTCCTCCTGCAATTTAATACGCTTCTTCAAATCAAAATAGATAAATGCATCAACAACCAATAATAATACAACTGCTAAATATAGAACATATTTTACCATAACAACACCTCTACCAAGGTGGAATTTATCTTGCTGGCTTTTCAAGTTCGTTTATTCGTTCCTCTAAGGATTTAACTCTCTTTTCAAGACCCGTTGTTACTTCGTTGGCTATAGCTACAAAGAATGACAAAACAAACGCCACACCTACCTCAATCAAAATAGGGTCACCGCTTTCAAATAATTTCCATCCTCCGAAAAATACAAATAAATATATCACAATAAAGCAAAGAAAAAACATTGCCACCCATCTTAAGAACAACTTGATTTTATCCTTCATTGGTTTGCCTCCTGTCAAATTGGAATTTATCTAACAAATCCTCTAAAACCGCTTGAATTTAGCGGTATATGGTGGTTTTTCGCTTGGTTTGCGTCTTACCTTATGTAGTTTCCCTTGATTCTTCCCTTATGAGGAAAAACAAGGGAAACTTTTTTATGCTCAGCTTACCACTTGGTCGAGCATCCGGGCAGAAGATCGCTTTGTTTCCCGGTTTGCGTGGGCATAGATGTTCATGGTAGTTCCTACATCGGAGTGACCCAGAAGTTCCTGCACATCCTTCGGTGCTGCACCGTTGGTCAACAGATTGGTGGTGAAAGTATGTCTGAGCAGATGGAAGTGAAACTCTCCAAGGTCAGGCACTACTTTCCTCGCCCTGCGGCAGACGCTGCTCACCGTTGCGGGGGATTCAAAGGCTCCGTCCTGTCTTACGCAGACCATAGACAGTTCCTTATACCCTTCCGGCACTTCCTCCGTTCTCGGCAGGCTGTACACCTCGTAGTAGACCCGGTTCTTTTCCCTTACTTCCTTGTAGTAGTTGCGGGAATATAGGGGGCCATACTTCAAACTGTTTTTACTCTGCTCTGTCTTAGCTTTTCGCAGTAGTGCCGCCAGGGTGTCACAGAAGTCCACTGTACGGATTTTCTTCCGCTTGGTTGTGCCGATCTCCGTTTTGTGCCGCTTGCCGTTGTACCGCATACTGCGCCGCACGGTCAGACACTGGTTGTCCAGGTCGATGTCCTGCCAGGTTAATGCGCAGGCTTCTCCAATCCGAAGTCCGGTGTAGTAGGCGATTTGAATGGGCAGCAGTGCCGGATTCTCTTTCTGCTTCAGATAGTCCGTCAGCTTGATGTACTGCTCATAGGTGATCACATTGGAAGTTGCTTCCTCGTCATCATCTTCCGCAAATAGGTTGGAATCCTCCGTCTGCCACCGCCATACCACATATTCCATGGGGTTGAAGCTTAAAAGTTTCTTCGGGAACACAGCAAACTTGAATACCCGTTGAAGCACCGCCGCAAACTGTCGGAGATAACCCTTGCTAAGTGGCTGCGCCGTTGTACCATCCGGGTTCTTTTCACCGAAGCAGAGATAATCCACAAAGGCTTGCAGATGCTCCATCGTGATGGATTTCAACTTCCGGTTAGCGATAGGATGCTTCTTGATCCGCTCCGCAGTACTCTGATATAACATCACGGTGCCATTACTGAGGTTGCTGGGCTTCAAACTTTCTTCCACCCATATATCCAGTAATTCACCTACCGTCATGTTGTCAGATTTGGCTACGAACTTCTTGGAATCGTAGTCCTCCATCGCCTTACGGAGCATAGCTTCCGTTTCAGCCTTGCTTTCGGTGCCAGGGAACTCCTTCTGAACTCTGTTGCCGCTTTCGTCTTCGATGTAGAAGCGGTAGTACCACTTCTTGCCCTTTTTTCTTACAGATCCTTTTGCCATAGATAATACTTGGTCTCCTTTCTTACCCGTGGCAATCGGAACTTATGACTATGTTGTGCGTGAAATAATGTCACTGGTCGATTGTATTGCTGCAATCGGCCTTTTTGCATTTTTACAATGCTCTTATTTAGCTGTCAAAGTGCCACGGTTAGTCGTTGTTTCCATTCAGTCGGTCACGGGCTTCCAAGGGGAGCTTGAACAATTCACTAGTAATCCTGCCACCCTTGCCGTAAGAGTAGAGCTGTGAGAGTCCGTCCATGTAGCGCTTCATATCCTCAATAATGGGACTCATTTCCTGCTGGTAGACCCGTTCCACAATGGCACCGGATTCGATGGCATACCGCATGAGAGATTCTTTCAGTCCTTCATCGGTAGCTACCTGATCCGTCTTTTCCATAGCTCTTGCAAAATGCACCGCATATACGGAGTACAGATCAATGATGTTGCACAGGTGGCCTGCCAGGAACTGCTGATAGGCTTCGGAGCCAATCACGCTGTCCATCTCTTTCAGGTAGCTGTCCAGATGTTCGGTGATCTGTATTCTGCATTTTGTGTAGCTATCGTATTCCTTTGCGTCGGAAAGACCCGTGAGCCATTCCGGGGTTGTCAGAAGTGCATCTGCGATAGATACGATCAGATACCGCTTCTCAGGATCAACACCCTTGGATTCATAACGCTGTATGGTGGATTTGTTTACACCAAGCCGCTTGCCGAGATCGCCCATGGAGAGATTCAGTTCCGTTCTTCTCTCCTTGACTCTCTCACCGACTTGTTTTGCGGTGAACACATTTGGTTCATTCATAGGCTTTTCACCTCCGTTGACATCATTGTAGCACACATCGTTGCAATTTGCAATAGTTATTTCCATATTGTTTTAAGTTTATTCATAGATAGCGTTGCAAAATGCGTTGACAAGTAATAGCAAACTAAGTATAATAATGGTACAACCGTTGCAAAACGAGTATTTCGAAAAGGAGGTAAGCAAAATGAGTGTAGGAAAAATGGGACTAACCATCGAAGAAGCGGCAGAAAACACCGGGATCGGACGCAATACCATGCGGAAACTGGTGGACTGGGGCAAGCTGCCTGTTCTGAAGGTGGGACGCAAGACCATCATCCGTAAGGATGCCCTGGAGCGATTCATGGAGGTCAACCAGGGACGAAACCTTTTGGTGCAGAACGATGTGCGGAAGATCGAATGAGTACCTCTCAGAAGCCCTCGGCGCTTGAGAGCGAAATACACCCCTCGCACAAATCTGACGATTTGTTCAAGCGGTATTTCGCCCTGCCGGGAGCCTGGATCATAGCTTCGT
>JAZSRI010000103.1:0-14960 GCA_045538415.1 Faecousia sp.
CCACCGTGCCGATCGGCTCCACGATGTCGGGGTGATCCACACCGGGATTGGTGCGGATAGAGCCGTCCTTCATGCGGAAACGGCGGATAAAGGCAATGTTGGGAGCCTGACCGATGCCCCAGCCCATGCGGGCGGGCTTCAAGTCTGCCAGCGCCATCACAGCCACGTCTGCCATCTTATATTCCACTGCCTTGATGTATTCATGCACCAGAGGATCGGTGTTGGTCAGCTCGGCATCGGGTCCGGTGTGGGTATGGGAGCATGCCAGATAGATGGCATCCATGGGCACGCCGGTCACCTGGCTGATACGGCTGCGGAACTGGCGGCTTACATCCTGCTTCAGAGAGCAAATATCCATGGACATAAGCAGCACCTTGGTATCACCGCAGCACAGCGCCAGCGCATCCAGATACAAATCATCCAGAACGCCTTCTGCAATTCTTTTCTTAAAATAACCACGCACGTCTACACCCAGCATGGGAGTCACGTTTACCCGGGCAAAACCCGCCTGCAAAGTATTCATTATTTTTTCTCCTGTTCACACATATTTAGTTTAAATATACTACTTACATCAACATATCGCCTTTTGCTGTCAGCACTGTTATAGCATACTAAAATCATGCTGTCAATGGTGTTTTCCGTCCTCCGCGCACAAACATCCTCCCCCTGTGTAAAGGGAGCCTGCAGGCAACCCGCAAGCTCCCAATATGTACTTTACTAATCTTCGGTCAAATCCATGGTCTGGCGCAGGTAATCGATCTCCTTCAGCACATACTTAAGCTGCTGCTGTTTCAGATCCAGATGTTCCCTGTCGCACAGGTACAGCATAGAAGGTTCCCAACCAAGTCTTGAGTCCGCATCGATCAGCGGCACAGCAGATTCTGCGTTGGCGGCCTCTTTGTGTATCAGCGCCTCCATTTCGTCATAAATGGTCCACAGACCCTCCTTGGTAAATTCCGCATGCATTCTGCATTTGAGCACAAACCACTGCTTGGCATGGATGCTGGTAGTAACGCAGGTAGCGATAAACTTGCCCAGATTGATCATATTCAGCAGCTTTTCGTTCTTGTTTTCAATAGACTCAAACACCCGGATGCCTTGCTGCATCAGCTCCAGCATTTTCTCAAGGGAGCGGATTTCCTCATGGATACGCAAGCTCAGCACACTGTGCCGGGGCTTTGCAAACAGATCTCCCACGCTGGCGTTGTAGTTGTGGCTGATAACACGGGCACCAAACATAGCGTCTTTGTCATAGGGAAGCTTATAGGTATAAAACAGGTTCAGCGGATACGCCGGGCCAACACGTCCCGCACCACCCAACTGCTGGCTGGTGGGGGTGTAATGGCAAATCGCATCGCTCCACAGTTTGAAGCCCTCACGGCATTTCTCCAGATTCTCCTGACCGTACTCACACATGATAATCCTGTCCAGAATCTCTTCCATGGGTTCAGCAGGCTCCATAAACGCATGCTTGGAGAGCTTTGTAATGATGGAGGGATACATACCATGGTGATGGCAGTCCATACCGCCGCACAGACCCCAGTTCTCCTTGGCCTTCACCATTTCCTGGAATCGCTTGATCCACTGGTAGGGCATAGGCTCGTAAGGAATCACGCCGAAGTCCCATGTGACACCTGCAGACTGGCTCATGGTGTAAAGCCGCATACCGCGCTTTTTGATTGCCTTGGCTTCACTGGTAAAGTATTTTCCGGGACCGGGGATAGCCAACGTGTAATCAGAACAGCCTGTATGGGACTTTTCCAGTTTCCAGTTTTCAAACATCTCGAAAGTGGCCTGGAAGGAAATATCATCGGGCAGATTTTCGATCAGCTTAATTCTGGCTTCTTCCGCCTGATAGCCCCAGTTATAGGACCACATCACAATGTCCGCGGTGGGTTTATACTTACGAATCACCTTTTTAACCATGTTTATCCACTGAGGCAGGTCCTCACAGGGATACCAGCCCGGCATGGGCTTACCGGAGGGAATGGGATCAGTGACCACATCCTCATAGCGGAATTTGGACACATGGGGATCTTTACTGTGGAATTCCATGACCTCACCAACAAAGGTGACGCCCGCAAAGCCGGGGCATTCCCGGAACAGCCGGCCATAGGTATTCTCACAAAGCTCCTCCGCGCCTGGCTCATCCGGGTGCAGCTCGCTCATAAAGAAGCTGTAGGCATACACATCCAGACCGCACTTATTGGCTCGGGCAATCAGGTCATTAAAATCCAGATAACCTACACGGGTCTGGTTCACATCGGTAACAAACACCATAATGGCATCCCGGCCCTCATGGGCAATGCGCATCAAATACTCGTCGGGCCACATTTCCATGCCGTAGCCGGAATGAACCATCTGAGGTGCAAACATGGCCTTTTTCCGAATTTCCCCGGGAAGCAGGTAGGGAGCCTTGTTCATGCACATCAGGTCCTCCATGTAGAAAAGACCCTGCTGTGCGCCACGGGCATCGTGGCCAAACACCTGGATTCCCTCGCCCGGACGGATGAGAAATCCCTTATAGCCCTCTGCCACGCCCAGTTCCACACCGCTCTCGGCTGCCAAAGCTACCCGCACCACATTCTCGCCCTTGCACGCTCCGGTGCGGGAAACGCTAGCGGAAATGCCCATAGACACAGCCAGAAAATCCGCAAAATCTTCCGCGGCGGTACGGATGACAATGTCATCCGTACTGCCGATTTCAATTACCGCGCCATCCCGCAGAAGCACCGCGTCCTGAGGGATTACCTTGCCGGGGTCCCGAACATCCTTTTCATGAACGGACAAAAGCTTATTGCGAAACTCGTAAGTATTTTCCCGTTTCATAGGATTAACCTCCTACGCTTAGAACTCCAAAACCACAAGTCCGGTAGCGGGCACAAATACACGGCAGGTGTTGCCCTCGCCCTTCACTACTGCTACATCATCGCCGGAGCTGGCCACGACTTTCAGCTGGGGAGCTTCCTTGAAGGACACGTTCACCCACTTGTCCATATCGTGATCCAGCACATTGCCACGGTCGTGATAACGCAGGTTGCCCTCGTTATTGAAGATGGTCAGGTACTTCTTGCCATTCTCATCGATAGATACCAGCCAGTGCAGGCCGTCCGCATAGCAGGGCATTACCTGAGCAGCCAGCTTCTTCAGCTGCTGCTCCAGAGCGTCCAGATCTGCGCTTTCCAATGTCTTAAACTTCTTGCCGGCAGCGCTGGCAGCAAATGCACCTTCCTTGGTAGCGTCAATCAGGTACCCGTACTGAGCAAAGACTTCCTCACCGGCATCCTCATAGATAATGTCAAACAGATCGCCCAAACGGGAGTTGGTCAGCACATGGGCCTCGCTGTCATCCTTCTCGGAGACACGGGCAAAGACCATCTTCAGCACATTTTCCACATGGCCATAGTATGCCTTTTCCTCTGCGGTCAGCGGTGTGCGCATGTACTCATCCCGGTACAGACCGTACTTGTAGGTATCAAGCTCCAGAATATCCGGCAGCTCCACACACATGTACTTCTTGGGCAGCACGATGGCAAAGGGAATCACAGCCTTCATACCCCGCAGATTTACAGCGGTATCGATAAAGTTCTTCTTCAGCAGGCCGTATTCAGACAGGGTGAACTCCTCCATGTCGGTGTAGCTGCAGTTCAGGCCCCACTCCTCAGAGAAGTAGTCCGCACCGCTCATCAGGGCGTGGAAGTAAATACGGTTCTGCAGCAGGCGGGAGCTGCCGCCGTTTTCGCCAAAGGTGGTAAAATCATCGGTATGGGTTTCCTGGGTCACATACCACTCATTGATGGGGTGCAGGTTAAAGCAGGGCATGTTGTAGGTGCCGTCGGGCATAGCGCGCCAGCACTCATAGTAAGCGCCCCAGGTCTTCTTGGCGGCCTTCGCTGTACCACGGGCCAAAGCCACAGCGATACGCATCAGAGGAATCTGGCAGCCTACCTCCGGCATAAAGGTGCGCATACCCATCTCATTTTGCAGCTTGGTGAACAGGAAATAGCTGTCACAGGGCAGAACATTGTTATCCGTATCATTCAGGCGGCGCTGGAACATATCCTGCACCTCAGCCTCGAACGCGGGAATCGTGTCGGCATAGACCCGGTTGGCGTAATACTCGGGCGTGTCGTGGGACAGACTCACCAAATACTCACCCTCGGGGGTAACCACATTTTTACTCAGCAGATCACGGCGCATAGCGGCAGCATCGTAGGGACCCTTGCTGCCCATCACCTTAATCATCCGGGGCCATTCCGCATTACGGCGGTTGGATGCGCTTTCGTGCATCTGGAAACCCAGGAACCAGTCACCCAACAGGTTCTTATACTCTGCAATAAGCTTTTTGTCGAACTGATAGGGGTAGTATGTAACACCGCCGGCAATACGGTCTACGTAGAAAGGAATGTTATTTTCCTTAATCAGGCTGTGGAGCTGGCCGCCGATGGCAGCGTAATTGTTAAACTGACGCTCTTTAGGAACAGCAAAACAGTGCTGGATTTTAAAACCGGAGTCCTTGTTCAGCAGGTTGTTCTTCTCCAGCCCCTTAAAGCATTGGTCATTGTAAACATGGAAAAATTTCATAATATTTCCTCCTTACATATCACCAGAACAGTTTATCATAACCCTTCAGCTTATACAAGGCTTCCACCAGATAATAGTCGCCCCAAATGTAAGTCTTTTCGGTGTTGATATTCCAGCTGCCGGAGGAATTGAGGAGAATTGCCTCCTCCTGCTCCGTCCAATCACACTGATTATCCACCAATGCCTTGACCATCTTCAGGGCAGCGTCCATGTACATCTTCTTCTCAAACTCAGGCACCGCCTTAGCAATCTCAATCAGGCCGCAGGCAGCAATGGCACCAGCGGAGGAGTCAATGCAGAAGGGTTCCTCAGGCGCACGGAAATCGGACAGGGGGATGTAGCCGGTGGATGCCACGTTGGCAATAAAGTAGTGGGCAACACGCTTAGCGGTGTCAAGATACCGCTGCTCACCGGTGTGGATGTAGCTAAGTGCAAATCCGTAAATAGCCCAAGCCTGACCTCTGGACCAGGAGGAGTGGACAGGCTCATAGCCCTGGGTGTGGGTAGCCGGCCCCAGACATTCGCCGGTGTGGATATCGTAGTTGAGGATGTGGTATACAGAACCATCTTCACGGATGTGGTTCTTAATGGTGGTATCCGCATGCTGCATGGCGATCTGCTTAAAGGCAATGTTGTTGGTCTGCTCCGCTGCCCAGTAGAGCATGGGGATATTCATCATAGAGTCAATAATAACCCAGCCTTCAAAGCCAACATCATTCCAGGCCTTAATGAACTGGCCTGCCAGATTGAAACGGGAAGCCAAGGTTGCGGCGGCGTGGAGGTTGCGGTTCTTGGAGGTTTCGTTGCCGGTGAGCAGGTAATTGGCACCGGCAGAGATATGCCACATAAAGCCCACATCGTGGTGCAGGCAGTTGTAGTTCTTCAGCGCCTTGTCCAAATATTCCTCGCCGGTTTCTGCAGTGATTTTAAAGCATTCCTTGCCGGTAGCGGCATACATCAGCCACATAATGCCGGGCCAGAAACCATTGGTCCAGTTATCAGCAGTACCCTTTGAATGGTCATCATACACACCGTCCACTGTCCACAGGGGCAGCTTGTCCCGGGCCAGCACACTGGTGCGCTCTAACTTTTTTTCCACCTTTTCCCAGGTCGCATCAATCCAATTCTTATTTTTCTCCAATAATGCGTTCATAATGTTCTCCTTTCGAACACTCACTGTTGAATATTCTCTGGCTATTTGCCAGACACACCGCATTTACGGATTGTGTACCATAGTAATGACCGCAAAACAGTCAAAAGCAGAGGAAACACGGATGTATCCCTCAACCTAATGAAACTTGTGGCAGCTTCCCTAAACAGTGGAAACTCCCACAAATCCCACTAACCACTAAAATAATATATAACCTGATATTTGCTTATAAAAAAATCGGGACAGAAGTTCTTTTATGAACTTCTGCCCCGACCGGTTGGTAGGCAGATGCCTCACTTAGCCTCAATCGCGTTTGGCCAAGTCACTGGGCATTTGTCACTATAAGGGGTCTAAAGAAAAACCTTTAGGTCAGTCCTTAGTTTGCAGCTTTCCAAGCATCAACCTGCTTCTGAATCTCGGCCATAATGGTGTCGATGCCGTTGGCCTTCAGGTCCTCAGCAAACTTGTCGCACATAGCGTCAATCTCAGCCTCGCTCTTGTAAACAGAGGGGTACTGCCACTGGGTAGCGTACTCAGAGATAACCGCCTGACATGCTGCCACCTCGTCTGCGATAGCAGTGGTGTCGGCCAGGAAGCCCATCAGGGGAGAACCGACACCCTTTTCGTTAACAGCAGCCATCTTCTCAGCAAACTCGGGGGTACAACCAGGAGCCACTGCGCCACAGGTGGTGGAGACCAGGTTGACGTAGGGATACCAGTTGTAGTATGCACGGTTGTTGGCATCGGAGTTAGCCTCGGTGAACTCAGCAACACCGTCGTTGTTTTCGTCAGTCCAGTGCTCGCCTTCGATACCGAACTTGAACATGTTACACAGGGTCTCGTCGGAGTAGAAAGCGTTCAGCATCTCGAATGCCTTCTCGGGGTTAGCGCACTTAGCATTGATGCACTGAACACCAGCCTGCAGGTAAGCGGTGTAGGAGTTGCCGATGTTGGCCACGTACATGGTGTTTCTGTAGTTAGGCAGAGTGATCTCGGGATCGTACTCGATCAGGCCGCAGTTGCCAGCGCCGATCAGGTAGCCGTTCTGCTCCAGGTACTTGTCGGGGTCAAAGCCGTCAACGCCAGCCACAACGCCGTCCTGGCAAGCCTGCCAGTAGACCTTGACCATGTCACGGAAGTCCTCAGTCATCCAGGGGCAGAACAGAGAACCGGTGTCGCCAACGGAGGTGAAGCCGTGCTCTACGGTAATGTTGGTAGCAACAACGCAGGAGTTCCAGAAGCCAACAACAGAGTCAAAGCCCATGTAGAAGGCCAGCTGCGAAAGGTTGCCAAAGATGGGCTGATCAGCCAGCTCGGGGTAAACCACGTCACGAGCTTCCTTTGCCTCGTAGAGGAAGGGGATCAGGTCTCTGAGGGTGTAGAACTCGTCAGCGGGGAACTCAACGCCGATCTCGTCTTCCAGGTCCTGGTTAGCAATCCAGTTCCAGAACTCAGCCAGGTCCTTAACAGGAGCTGCGCCGTAAATCTTGCCACCATAGGAGTATGCATCCCAAGTGTAATCGGGAACAGACTCAACAACAGCGGGGATCAGATCCATGTACTCGTCGAAAGCCATGAAAGCGTTACGGGAGACGTTTGCGGTGAAGATGGTACCGGGAATGTCGCCCATATCCCAGTTGTCGCCAGCGGTGATAGCGGTGTTCACAACGTCGTTGTAAATGGTGTAGGGAGCGTCGATGAACTGCAGGTCAACATTGTAGGTCTCCAGAACGTGAGCCTGGATAGCCTTCAGAACGTCTTCCTTTGCGTAGGTGCCGGCCACGTCACTGTACATGTGGAACATGGTCAGGGTTACGGGAGCCTCGGGAGCGTCAGTCTCCTGAGCAGGAGCCTTGGTCTCTTCGGGCTTGTTGGCAGCGGGAGCCTTGGTCTCTTCGGGCTGCTTCTGGGTGCAAGCCACCAGGGAAACAACCATTACCAGAGCCAGGAGCAATGCTAACAATTTTTTCATTTTGATTTGCCTCCTGATTTTTTTGTTTATATAAACTGGGGTACGCGATTACCCCGGCCTATAACGAAGATTGAACAGGTAACAAACAGACACACCTGTTTAATGGATAATGTCTTGTTTTATTTTTGATCTTACCCCAAAACATTCGATTTTTGGAGAAGATATCATCAAAATCTACTACAAATCATCACTTTTTGCACCGTGACAGGAAGCAAAAGTGATTGTATAATATAGGATATAAATACCGTTTGCGGTTCGGCATCAGCCCTTGACGCTGCCGATGGTCAGACCCTGAATGAAGTATCTCTGGAAGAAGGGATAGCACACCAGCAGAGGCAGCACGGAGACGATGGTCATAGCCATACGGGTGGATTCGCCGGGCATGGAGCGGAGCAGTTCCAGAGATCTGGGGTCAGCAGACGCGGGACCGCCGCCCTTGAGCATATCGATGTTCTTCTGAATCATCTGCAGAATGGTCATCACCGGCTGCAGCTCGTTCTTACGGACAAAGGTCAAGCCGGTGAACCAGTCGTTCCACATAGCCACAAACCGGAACAGACCGATGGTGGCAAGACCGGCCTTAAACAGAGGCATGACAATCTTCCAATAAATTCTCCACTCGCTGGCGCCATCCAGTTTTGCCGATTCAAACAGCTCATTGGGTATGGTGGATGTGATAAAGGTTCTCAGAATGATCACGTCAAAGGCGGAGATCAAACCGGGGAGCAGGAACACCCAAATGGTATCGCTGATGTGCAGATACCGGCTGTAGAGGATATACTGGGGAACCAGACCGCCGCTAAACAGGGTAGTGAAGAAGGCGTAGAATGCCAGAGGGTTGCGGGCCTTGAATTCCTTACGGGACAGGACGTAAGCAAACATGGACATCAAAAACAGCGCCAGAACCGTGTTGACTACGGTGTAGAAAATGGTATTTCTATAACCGGTCCAAATTCTCTTGTTGCCCAGGAGCAGAGACTCATAAGCCAGTGTGGTCCACTCCTCAGGGAAAAACCGGTAACCGTTAAAGGCCAGAGACTGGGGACTGGTAAAGGAAATGGAAATGGTCAGCAGCAGGGGCACGATAAAAATAGCACACAGGATAATCATGATGATGCTAAGTACCGCGTTGGCCTGCGGGGAAATAACGTTGATGGCCTTGTACTTAACCACCTTATGTTTCTTATCTAATCTCATACTGCCACCTCCTTAGAACATTGCGCTTTCGGAGTCCATCTTCTTGACAACCCAGTTGACAAAGAGCACAAGGAACAGGCCCACGATGGACTGATAGAAACCGGCTGCCGTGGTCATACCAACGGAACTATTGTTTGTCAAGCCGTTATAGATGTAAACGTCCAGAGTGTTGGTGACATCGTACAGAGCACCGCTGTTACGGGTAACAGTGTAGAACAGGCCGAAGTCAGAACGGAAGATACCACCGGCAGAACGAATCAGGTTGATGCAGATGATGGTCTTCAGGTGAGGCAGGGTGATGTGGAGCATCTGCTGGAAGCGGGACGCGCCATCCAGAGCGGCTGCCTCATAGTAGTCCTTGGAGATACCGGAGATAACCGCGGTGTAAATAACCGAGCTGTAACCCACGGACTTCCAGGCGGAAAGGAACACCAGCAGTACCGGCCAGGGTTTGGGGTCAGTATACCAGGCAACGGTCTCCATGCCCATAGCCTGCAAAGTCTTGTTCACAAAACCGTTGTTGGGGTTCAGGAAGCCAAACACCACCATGCCAACAACGACCATGGACAGGAAGTAGGGCATGATAAAGATGGTCTGGACAATCTTGGAGAAGGTCTTATTGGTCAGCTCATTAATGGCAAGAGCCAGCACCACGGACAGGAACATATTCACAATGATAAACACCACATTGTAAACCACTGTGTTCCGGGTGATAAACCACGCATCCGAAGTGGCAAACAGGAACTTGAAGTTTTTCAGACCGCACCAGGGGCTTGTAAAGACGCCCTTTGCAAAGTCCAGATCCTGGAACGCCATAACCAGACCGATCATAGGCAAGTAGCAGAATACCAGCAACAGCAGCAGGGAAGGCATTGCCATGGCCCACAACATCCATTGCTGTCTGAAACCACGGAGCTTAGCAGGCTTCAGTCTTCTGGGTGTTTCGCGAAGTTGTTTTACACTCATTTTGTTTACTCGTCCTCCTTACTAAATTCATCCCATTCAAAAAACGCCATCTGTTTCTAGTCTGCAAACGCATCGAATGAGTATTCGAAAGAGTCTCGTCCAAACACAAGTTCCAGCCATAACTTAGGCTCGTCCAAAAAAACCGCACGCAGAGTTCCAAAATCGGTTAAACGAAGCAGAATAACGCCTTAACTATATTAGCATATTTTTCATCTTATTTCTATAGGTGAATATTCACATAAACTTTATTCATTTTTGTGCAAAGCGCATAATTAATTTAACTGCTTTCGTGATTTTCAAAAAAATCGCTCCCTATTTAAAAAAACCGCTCTTTATTTAAAAAAACGCTTTTTATAGCTATCCCAGGGTCCCGGCCATCACGGAACCCTGGGATCTTATTTATTCCCCAAGGATCTCTTTCACGCAAGAAGCGATCTTGTCGCACTTGCAATTGTCAAAGAAATACTTCTGGACACCCTCACCGGACAAGGCGCCCTTAACCAGTTCACGGTCCAGATTCTTCAAAATGGTGATGAGATCGGTATGGGTAACTTCCTTCACGGCATCGAGAATCTTCTTGTTGCGCTGCTCGGGAACCACACGCTCGGGGGGATATCCACCGCCGCCGGGGGCGCAGAACAGCTTTTCAAAGGTATATTCCAGATTCAGCTCGCCACCCCAGCCGAAGCCCTCGGCAAAGGGAATGGCAACGCAGTTGCCGTCATTGACCTGAGAGAACAGGTAGGCATCCAGCGGGGTCACAATGTGGCCGCACAGGACCTTAGGAAAAGAGTTGCAGGCCAGCATAGCACCCTCGCCGGTGCCGCAGCCGGTGATGACATAGTCAGCCGCGCCGGAATTGATCAAAACCGCTGCCAGAATGCCGTTCTGGACATAAGTCAGAGCGTTGGGATCCTCAGCGCCGTACATGCCGTAGTTATGTACCTGGTGACCCATGGGTTCTACCACTTTTTTCAGCACAGAGCAAATCATCTGGTTCTTGGCTGCCTGGCTGTTTTCATTGATAAGGGCAATTTTCATAAGTAAATCCTCCTTACGGCTGCTTGCCAATATAGGCAAGGATGCCGCCGTCTACATAAAGAATATGGCCATTGACTGCGTTGGATGCCTCGGACGCCAGGAACAGCGCGGGGCCCGTCAGTTCCTCAGGCTTGAGCCAGCGGTTAGCTGGGGTCTTTGCGCGGATGAAGCTGTCAAAGGGATGCATGCTGCCGTCTGCCTGAGGCTCACGCAGGGGCGCTGTCTGGGGAGTTTCGATATAGCCGGGGCCGATACCGTTGCACTGAATATTATACTGGCCGTACTCAGAGCAGATGTTCCGGGTCAGCATCTTCAGGCCGCCCTTCGCCGCCGCGTAGGCAGAAACAGTTTCACGGCCCAGCTCACTCATCATAGAGCAGATATTGATGATCTTGCCGCTGCGCTTGGCCATCATGCCGGGCAGAACAGCCTTAGAAACGATAAACGGACCGTTCAGGTCAATATCGATCACCTGGCGGAAGTCCTTGGCGGACATTTCATGCATGGGAATGCGCTTGATGATACCGGCGTTGTTCACCAGAATATCGATAGAGCCAACCTCCTTCTCTATCTCGGCAACCAGCGCCGTCACAGCGTCCTCATCTGTTACATCACAGACATAGCCGTGGGCCTTGATGCCCAGGGCTTCATAGGCTGCCAGGCCCTTATCCACCAATTCCTGATTGATGTCATTAAAGCAGATCGTGGCGCCCGCCTCAGCGTATGCGCTGGCAATAGCAAAGCCAATACCGTAGGACGCGCCGGTTACAAGGGCAATCTTCCCTTCCAGAGAAAAATTCGTATACTGGGACATACCCATCCTCCTTTGTACAAGTCAGCGAAATTCAGACTGTCAACTGTCTGTTCAATGTATATATTATACAGTTTAAAAAATTAAAAAACATTTCAAATATTCGCATAAATCTTGCAAATTTTGAACACTTCTGCTATACTGTGCTCAAAAACAGAAAAGGAGCCAGTTTTCATGAAACAGCATACCTCCTGTCAGCAGGCTGTAGCCGCCTGCATGGAAACCCAGACCTTCTCCATTGCGCATCTGTACAAGGAAGAAAAGGCCATGGAGATGCATGTGCATGAGTGCTACGAACTGTACTACTCCATCTCCGGCGGCAAGGAATTTCTGATTGGAAATCAATTATATACCATTTCACCCGGTGACCTTTTTATCATCAACCAGTATGAAACCCACCGGATCACAGATGTGGACGCCAACGCCCACGAACGGATTGTTATCAACTTCCACCCGGGCTTTGTGCGGGAACTTTCTGATGCCTCTGCGGATCTGAGCGAGTGCTTCAGCTGCCATCCCGACGGTTACCAGCACCGGATTTGTCTGGACAAGGATACCCAGAAGCGGTTTTTGTATCTGGTGAACAAAATCACCTCTGCGGAGGGCTTTGGCAGCAGTATTGTAGAGCGGGCCACTGTGATGGAACTTTTGGTAATGCTGAATATTCTTTCTGCAAACAATTCCCCGGATAACGCTATCCCCGGCGGCCGGTTTGACCGTCAGGTGGCTGATATCCTGGCTTACATCAATAAAAACATTTCCCAGCAGATTACCATTGAAAAACTGGCAGAGTACTTTTTTATGAGCCAATCCTATCTGTGCCGGATTTTTAAAAACGCCACCGGAACCACCATCAACCGCTACATCACCGCCCGGCGTATTACCATCGCTAAAGCCCTGCTGGACAGCGGGGTCAGCGTCACACAGGTGTATGAACGCTCCGGTTTCTCCGATTACAGCAACTTTTACAAGGCTTTCCAGAAATCCGTGGGTATGAGCCCCAAAAAATACGCCATTATGGGCAACTGTGTGTAGCTGCCGCAGCTTATGTGAGTTCCTGCAACATCGCACGCTTTTTCGGCAAAATATCGCCGGGATACCCCAGTTTTGGGTATCCCGGTTTATTTTTCATTATTTCTGCGGAAGTCACCGGGGAGTACCCCCATGTGCTTTTTAAATACGCTGTAAAAAAATTTCGTGTCACTGAAACCGCAGGCACTGGCAATATCTGCCACCGTCCGCTGGGTGGACTGAAGCATCTGACAGGCGTGGCGAATACGCACTTTTTGGATTCTGGTACTAATCGTTTCTCCTGTGATTTCCTTAAAGATTCTGCCCAGATAATCCGGGTTCAAAAACACCTTGTCCGCTAAGTCCTGCACAGAAATGTGGGTATAGAAATGCTCCTCGATATAATCGATCACACTTTTGACTGCCTGCTTTTTATTGAATGCCGTACTGCCGTTGGCAGAGGCCTCGTCCATACGTATAGCAGTAATTACCACTTGCAGCAGGTAGGCGCGGATAATCTCCATATAGCCCTTGTCCTGATTGCGGTACTCGTGGTAAATTCTGTTGAACAGTTCGCTGAACATGGTATACAGGCTTCCCGACACCCCAAAGCTGGCATCGGTACCCGCCCGTCCCTGGAACAGGGAGCGGAACATGAATGATCTGTCCAATTCCTCTATGGTACGGCTTCCCGTGAGGGCCTTGTCAAAAAACTCGGGAGTGAACATCAGGTCGTACACCACAAGAGGTTCCTGATTCTTTTTGCTGTCGCAAAACATGTGGGCAGTGTTCACGTTGATGATATACAGGTCTCCCCGCTTCACCTTATAGGTCTTATCCTCAATCACATGGGTGGCTGTCCCGGAGATAACATACACCACTTCAATGTACTCGTGCCGGTGGAGGATTCCTACATAGTCCGGAAAGTCCGTGGAAATCTGAATGTGAAAATGTTCACCGGGACTGAAAAAGCGTTGGATGGTCATAACCGGAATTTGTTCTCTGTTTTCCCCTCTTTTCAAGCAGATCCCCCTCCTTCCCTTACTTTTAGTATACTGCAATGCTCCCTGAAAAAACTATAGTATTTTCCCATCTGCTATAGGAATATTCCGACCGTTACTCTGATCATACCACATACCTTAGGAACATTCAACGGCCACTGTTGCCCCGTACCGCGGGGAAACAGTGGCCGCGGTTGCACCTTATTCGCAGGGAATCTCAAACAATTCTCTGGGATAATTGGTCAATCTTTCTACGCCGCCCTCTTTCACGCAGACAACGTCTTCCATACGAAGGCCAATTTCTTTCTCATCAGAGCCCAGGAAAATACACAGGCAGAAGGTCATATTCTCCTCCAGCTCAAAGTCTGCGCTGGTCTCAATCCAGGGAGCTTCGCCTTCCATCTGACCGTTTCCGTGACAGGGACCGTACAGCAGCCAGTCGCCATAGCCCATTTTGGTAACATTCTCAATATGTGCTTTTGCCACGTCAGCTGCGGGCACACCGGGCATAAGCATATTCGCCACAGCCTCTTGCGCCTTATAAGTTACCTCAATCAGTTCCTTCTGCTCCGGGGTTGCCTTGCCAAATACAACCGCTCTACCGATGGTAGAAGCATATCCGTCAACACGGGCGCCAATCTGAATGTGGGTCAAATCACCCTTCTGAATTGCCTTGTTTCTGGGACGGCTGATAGCCTGGTTAGAGCCCTTACCGGTGAGAATCCATACAGGATAAGACTCTCTCTCGGCGCCCAGCTCGTGCATCTTACCCAAAGCAAGGCCTGCCACCTGCTGTTCTGTCATGCCAACCTTGATATTTGCCAGCACATAGTCCATAGTCTTGTGGGTAATCTCTCCCGCGGCACGCATGCAGGCCAACTCATTTTCAGTTTTGATCATACGGATCCGGTTGACAATTTCGTCCGCTTTTTCGATTTTAATGTCGCCGAACTCTTTCAGTGCCTCTGCCAGCGCCTCATAGACACCAATGGTCATCAGGGGCAGACCTGCCACGCCAAACTTCTTGATGGGTTTCTCTCCCCAAGCTTCCTTAAATACGGTGCCAAAAGTATCCAGCTTCTTGCCGGGATACTCAGGCTCAGAGGACTCGCGGAATGCTTTCAGTAAACGGATTTTCTCAATCTTGGAACGGTCGGCAGCATAGGTCTTAGATTCCGGTCCGATCAGCAGCAGCGGCTCGCCATCGGCGGGAATCAGGACACCGGC
>JAZSRI010000110.1:0-4035 GCA_045538415.1 Faecousia sp.
TACATCGATTACTATAACAACAGGCGTATCAAGGCAAGATTAAAAGGCTTGCCGCCTGCATTACACAGACAGCAAGCCCTTTTGGCTGCTTGAACAATTTGAGGTTGAAATATTTGTCTAACTTTTTGGGGTCACTTCAGAGTTTCCAGGCTTTTTTATGGAGCTGCTAGCCAGATTTGAACTGGCGACCTCATCCTTACCAAGGATGCGCTCTACCGGCTGAGCTATAGCAGCATTTTTGACAGCTTTGATAGTATATCCTATTCTTTTCTGTTTGTCAAGTTATTTTCTCATTTTCTGGCAAAACTTTTTCTGTTCCGTAAACGCCTCATAGTATGCAGTTCCCCCTCACGCAGACTACGGGAGGGGGAACTTATATGGTCAGTCTTTTTCCGTTTCTTCTTCCGGTTTGACAGGTATGGTAACCTCGGCGCATGCAATCTGGTGATCTTCAATTCGGGTGATATGAATGTACAAGCCCTTAAATTCCAACTCAATATCCTGTTCACCGTCATTGGGAACAATGCCCAGTTCATTAAACACAAGACCGGTAAAGGTATCCACTTCCTCCAGCCCAATATCCACACCTAGGGTCTGCTCGATATCATACAGCTCCACATTGCCGACGATCGCCCAGGTATTTTCCCCAAGCTGTTCGATGTGGGGTTCAGCTGCCGCTTCCTCGGGAGTATCCTCACCCAGGTCGCCCACAAGCTCCTCCACAAGGTCATTGATGGTAACAATGCCTTCCATTCCGCCGTATTCGTCCAGAACCACAGCCATGGAATTGCGGGTCTTTTTCATATTGCGGAAAAGCACGTCTGCCTTAATGGTTTCGGGAACAAAGTAGGCAGGCTTCACCTCTGCCATAGCAGCTTCCTTTGTTTGTTCGCTCAAGCGGAAGTAGTCCTTTGCGTTGAGGATGCCCACCACATTGTCCGGGGACCCTTCACAAACCGGGTACAGAGTGTGCCGGCTTTCGTGGATGGTCTGGGACCAGATTTCGATAGGATCTTCTGCCCAGAGGATGGTCACCTCAGTACGGTGTGTGGCAATTTCTTCGGCGGTCAGGTCATCAAATTCAAAAACGTTTTGAATAAACTCCTTCTCCTGCTCATCGATGGCGCCTTTTTCACTGCCCGCATCCACCATCATACGGATCTCTTCCTCACTGACCTGCTCATCAGCCTCATCGGGATCGATACCAAACAACCGCAGAACAGCATTTGTGGAGACAGAAAGGAACCAGACAACGGGCCGGAAGATCACAGCGATACCGCCGACAAGGCCGGAGATGCCCAGCGCCAGCTGCTCGGACTTCTTCATCGCCACCCGCTTGGGCACCAGTTCACCAAACACCAGCGTAAAATATGACAGAATCAATGTAATCAGCACCACGGAAATCGTATCCAGCGTACCTCTGGGAATGGTAACGCCCAAGCTGACAAGCCAGTCAACCAAGGGCTCGGAAAAGCTGTCAGCTGCAAAGGCGCTCCCCAGGAAACCGGAAAGGGTGATTGCCACCTGAATGGTTGCCAAAAATCTTGCAGGCTCACGGGTGAGTTTAAACAGGCGCTTTGCCTTCTTATTGCCCTGATCTGCCATTTTCTCCAGCTTCGCCTCACTCACGGACAGCACCGCAATCTCAGCGCAGGCAAAAATCGCGTTCAACGCGATCAGAATCACTTGTATCAACAACAATGTAAAAATTGAATTATCCAAAATTATGACCTCTTTCTATGAAACAACATTTGTTAAAACGCAAAAGACACAGCCTATGCATAAATCATACGCACAGGTCGTGTCTTAACATCTATATTTAAACAAAGTGTTGTTATTTCGGTCAGGTTCGGGGCTACTATCGCCAGCGTCCATGATTCGCCTTCATCCTCCTGTTAAGATGGTATTGTACGGATTATACGCTATAAACGGCCTTTTGTCAAGGGTATTTGCGGCTTCTCCACAGCAGACTGCGTGCCGGCTCTGTTGCTGTCCCATGCAAAATGCTTAGAAGAAAACCTCAAGGTTTTGGAGAAGGAACTGCCCATGCCGTTCAGTTGACCCTGTCCGTTCTTTTGGCCTTAGGGACATAAAAAATGGAGTTGCCGCGCATATACAGCAACTCCATTTTACACTGCTTAGTGCTTTAGACCATTACACAAAGCAACTGCGGATCACCTCAATGATTACAGCCTGCTGCTGGGGTGTCATTTTATTGTCACTGGGCAGGCACAGACCTCTTTCAAAAATATCCGCGCCCACATCCATGCAACTTCCCGGAATATAGGCGTTGGTACGGCCACGTCCGCTGCCCTCTCGGGTGACAAATTCGTGCATACGGTACATGGGCTGCATATGCATTGGTTTCCAGATCGGTCTGCCCTCGGCATTATAACGCGCCAGTGTTTCCAGAATTTCCGTGGGACAGGTCTTGCCCTTTTCGGATACATAAAGCGCTTTGGTATCGTCTCTGGTCTGCTTGCACATAGCTTCTTTATCAATCACCATAGCAGACAGCCAGTAGTTCGGCTGGGTATCCTCCACGATTGGGTTCATCTTCACAGGCAGATCTTTGAAACCGTCACGGTATCTTTCATAAATCGCTTTTTTCTGCGCGATATGCTCCTGCAGATAGGGATACTGTCCACGTACGACGCCCGCGATCACATTGCTCATACGGTAGTTATATCCCACGTCCTCATGCTGGTACCAGGGGGCATTCTCTCTTGCCTGTGTTGACCACTTACGTACCTTATTTGCTGTCTCAATTTCATTGGTAAGCAGACATCCTCCTCCGGAACCGGTGATAATCTTATTTCCGTTATAACTGATGGCTGCGTAATCACCAAACGAACCGCACTGTCTCCCGTGAATTGTGGCTCCCATTGCTTCCGCCGCATCCTCAATCAGCAAAGCACCGTGTTTTTCACAAATCTTTTTGATTAAATCCATCCGTCCGGGGAAGCCATACAGTTCGGCAGAAACCACCAGTTTGACATCAGGGTATATTTCAAAGGCTTTTTCCAGTGCCACGGGGTCCATATTCCAGGATTCCGCCTCTGTGTCAATGAATACAGGTATACCGCCCTCATAAACAACGGGATTCAGTGTAGCGGCAAAGGTCATATCAGAACAGAATACCCGCTTGCCCTCCAGTGCGCCGTGACTGATAGCAGGCTTACCATAAATTGTTTCACCCGCATGCTTTACAGCAAGATGAAGCGCGGCAGTACAGCAGGACAGAGCAACAGCATGCTTCATCTGCGCGTTTTCTGCAGCCAGACGCTCAACCTCATTAATATTTTCACCCACTGTGCTCATCCAGTTGGTATCATAAGCTTGCTGAACGTATTTCATTTCCTCGCCATGCATGGTGGGTGTGGCAAGCCAAACTTTATTTTTAAACGCTTCTACTTTCATATCTTTTATACTCATCCCCGTATTTTCGGTTTGATTAGCTTAATACCGCAACTTTTTCTTTGGATTTATCCACGGTCTTTTCCGTTTGCTGCATATTTGTTCCACTCTTATTCTCGCAGTCCTGCTCCTCTATGGGATGGTAGGTGGGAACAACACTGGCAACAAGTTCGCGGATGGCGGCTTCCTTGCCATCATAAGCGGCCGTCATCAGCATTTGCAGCTGCTGCAAAAATTCGTCCGTATCAAAGGGAATGGGACTGCCAATGTGTATCAGATGATTGGGTGTCGTCCGCATACCTTCCTCAGACATAAGCTTTTCCTCATACAGTTTTTCTCCCGGACGCAGACCAGTATAGGAAATCTTAATATCAATATCGGGCCGTAATCCGGAAAGGCGTATCAGATTTCTGGCAAAGGTATCAATTTTAACAGGCGACCCCATATCCAAAACAAAAATCTCTCCGCCAGCTGCATAGGTTCCTGCCTGCAGCACAAGGGATGTGGCTTCCGGTATGGTCATGAAGTATCTGACAATATCCGGGTGCGTTACTGTAACCGGACCGCCTCTTGCAATCTGTTCCTTGAATCTGGGGACAACCGAACCATTGCTGCCCA
>JAZSRI010000062.1:0-10828 GCA_045538415.1 Faecousia sp.
TTTTCATGTGGGAAACGGCTGCCTGCGCGTCTTTTTTACCAGAAGGATAGTTGCTGATAGAAGTACCGGGGAAGTAGATTCCAAAACATACCACGGTAGCAATAAGTTCCGCAGCCATGAAACCTAATAATATATAGGACGTTATCTGCTTTCTAAACCGGTATGCGGTGACAAATTGCTTTTTATCCGCAAATCTGGATTGGGCACGTCTGCCGAGATATCCGTACAGCAAGCCGCCGCAATACAGAGCAATAAAGCCTAAGTTGTAGCCCAAAAGGGTTGCGCTGGATAGATCTTTGTGGCAAACAATCAGCGCAACGGCACAAAGAACAGCAATTATTAACTGCCACAGCTTAAACTGATGCCGAATAAGCCATGCCCGGTAAGCCATATACAGTATCACAAAACTGTATAGGAAACTGAACCGATAGGGGATCATATTGGTGAAGTGGAAACCGTGCCAAATATAGTCAAGTTGGCGAATAATAAAGCTTAGATTAAAAAACAGCAGTAAAAAGACACAGCAGAACTTGTCCCGGAGCTTTATCTTGCCGGAGATAAGGAACAGGAACGCCAAGATGGTGCTTAAGACACCGCAATACAGGTTAGGCAGACCCTCCTTGAAGGTGGGTTCAAGGCCGCCGTTCATATTACCGGCAACCTCCACCATAGCGGTCAGCAGACCTTTCCATGTGTTTTCAGAGGCGATGTTTAAGCGGAAACCTTCCGGGAATTGATTGACGCTGGACTGGGTCGTTTGGAGCGCCGCCAGCGCGGGAAGCTCCAGAAAGGCTGTCATGCCGATGGCGAGGATAGAGAAAAAAGCCATTAACAGCAGGTCGGCAGCAAATTTCTTAAAGCTGTGCCAGCGGCAGATCTCAAAGCAAATAAAACTGAGAAGGACAAAAATACAAACGAACAGGCCAATGTAATAATTGGCGGCAATTGCAAGGAATAGAGTAAGGGTGTAGAGAATAAACTTCCGTTGTTTCAGAAGCGCGGTCATGCCAAGTATCACCAGGGGAAGCAGAGCAAAGGTGTCCAGCCACATTACATTCCACTGATACCCCAAAGCCCATGCGCAAAGACCGTAGAACCCGCCAAAAAGGCTGATAGACAGATCGTCTTTGCGGAACGTCTTCTTTAAAAACAGGCTGAAGAACAGACCTGCAAGACCAAGTTTAATGGGAACCAGGAAAGAGAAGTACTGCAGAAGAATTCCTTCTGGGATTAAGACACTCAAAAGATTCAGCGGCGAAGCCAGGTAATAGGAAATTAGACCCAGATAGTCCATGCCCATGCCAACGCTCCAGGTGTACACTAAGGAATCGCCGGATAAAAGCGCCCTGCGATACTCATTAAAAAACGGATAATACTGGTGGTACATATCCGAATAAAGCATGGACGAATTACCAAAGGGCGTGTACCCACTGATGATCATCACACCCACCATACACAAAAATGGGAACGCAAACGCAAGGGCGCAGTAGTTGACTTTTTCAATTTTAGGAAACTTCAGTTTCATAGTGATCCCCCTGGCTGTCATTACCAGTTTATACTAACATATTCTGCCCGGAGGGTAAAGGGATTAGCAAAAAATATTTAATAAAAAACGTGGAGCATACTTAGGTATGCTCCACGGAAAATGTATTGGACGAAAAATGCTTCCTGTTTACGGGAACGGTATGCGCCTGCTGAATCTGACCATAATATGGATATAATCCGCTTACAAAATCAGACAGATCAAACCGGTAGCACCCTCGTTTACTATCCGTTGCAGGCTGCCACGGAATTTGCTGCGGACATCCTCTGGAGTGCGGAGAAGCTTCGTGGTGATGCCCTCCTGTACAAGGGCATAAACAGACTTCCCAAAGATGTTGCTTTGCCAAAGCTTATCCGGATCTTCCCCGGAGAGATAGGAGATCAGATCCTGCGATTGCTGTTCTCCGCCCACCATGGGACTGATCTCTGTGTCGATATCTACCCGAATCATATGGATAGACGGCGCGCCGGCTTTCAGCTTCACACCAAATGCCCCACCCTTACGAACAACCTCAGGCGGTTCCATGGTAAGTTCCTCCGGTGTGGGCATAACAATCCCATAGCCAGTGGCCTTTACAGAGGACAAGGCATCGGAAATCTTATCATATTCCTGTTTGACCTTGGATAGCTCTGTGAGCAGCGTGAAGAGCTGCCCATCATTTTCAATCAACATTCCGGTCTTGGTACTGAGAATATCATAGAACAGGGTCTCTGGGAATGTCATCACGCAGGAAACGTTCCCCGCACCCAGATCCACAGAGTCAATTCTGTAATTTTCTACCTGTGGCAACTCCTTGAGGGGAACCAGCATTTCCTCCGCCTGCCCAATGGTTTGGATCCGGTCAGCGCAACCAACCAGTGTTTCATACAGCGCGAGTTTCAGGGGATCCTCTTCATCCAGCGCATCCAGCCACCTGGGCATATGCACCATAAGCTGGCTCATGGGGAAGCTATATAGAATACTTGTAAGCAGCTGACCTATCTGATCGGTATCCAAGGCCTGGCAGTCGGCGATCATAGGACGAATCCCATATTTTTCCTCCAGCTCACGAGCCACTCTCTTGGCACGCTCGCCTCCGGGATCTCTTGAGTTGACTACCGCAAGAAAGGGTTTTCCCGTTGCCTGCATATCTTCCATTGCTCTTTGTTCAGCCTGAAGATAGTCATCTCTTGGGATATCCGTGATCGTTCCGTCTGTGGTTACCACAAGACCGATAGAGCAGTGCTCCTGCATTACTTTTTTGGTACCCAGTTCTGCCGCCTCAGTCATGGGAATCTCATGGTCATACCATGGGGTGGTGACCATTCTGGGAGTGCCGTCCTCCTCAGCGCCCACTGCGCCGTCAACCATGTATCCCACCGAATCGATCATTCTGATCCGCAGGGCCGTTTTTCCGTCGGGGCGGATCTCTACGGCCTCCTCCGGGACAAATTTTGGCTCACTGGTCATAATTGTCTTTCCGGAACCGCTTTGGGGCAGTTCATCCTTTGCCCGTTCTCTGCGGTAGGGATCTTGGATATTGGGGATCACCAGCTGTTCCATGATCCGTTTGATCAGTGTGGATTTACCCGTCCGGACAGGCCCTACAACGCCTATGTAAATGTTGCCCCCTGTACGCTCGGCGATATTTTCATAAATGGTTTCCATAGCCGTCCTCCTTCAGCTTTGACGCAGGAGGGAAAGCTCCTGCCACGGTCTACAACACAGTATGTCCGCAAAATGGAAAATAGAACTCCTATATATTGTGTTTTCCAAAGGGCATTGAGTTGACTTTACATGGAAAAAATAGTATACTATAATTGTAATAATATGAGATTCGGCAGGTAATGATTCATGGCAAAACCAAAAAAGGAACAGTATGATAATTCCAGTATACATGTGCTCAAGGGGGAGGAGCGAGTCCGTAAGCGCCCTGCGGTTATTTTTGGCTCTGACGATCTGGAGGGCTGTAAGCATGCGGTATTTGAGATCCTCTCCAACGCAATCGATGAAGCAAGAGAGGGCCACGGCGATACAGTGATTGTCACCCGATATGAAGACCTGAGCGTGGAAGTGGAAGATTTTGGCCGAGGCTGTCCCGTTGACTATAATGAAAAAGAGAAGCGCTATAACTGGGAACTTGTGTTTTGCGAGATGTATGCAGGTGGCAAGTATGGCGAAAACGGCGAGAACTACGAGTATTCTCTGGGTCTGAACGGTTTGGGTTCCTGCGCCACCCAGTACACCTCCGAGTATTTTGACGCAATCATCCGCCGGGATGGCTTCCGGTACGATCTGCATTTTGAAAAGGGCCGCAACAAAGGCGGCATGAAAAAGGAGCCTACGGATCGGAAAAAGACAGGCTCTCTGTTCCGCTGGCGTCCGGACAAAGAGGTATTCACGGATATCAATATTCCTGTGGAGTACTACCGGGATGTGCTGAAACGGCAGGCCGTTGTGAACAAGGGAATTACCTTTAAGTTCCGCAATCAGGTAGGTAAAAAGTTTGAGGAAGAGGAGTATTGCTACACCGACGGTATCAAGCAGTACATTGAGGAGCTGGTAGGGGACAATGCCTTTACTATGCCTGTTTTCTGGGAGACGGAACGCCGGGGAAGAGACGCGGAAAACCGTCCGGAGATGAAACTGAAGATTACCACCTCTTTCTGCTTCAGCAAGCAGGTCAGCCGCACAGAGTATTATCACAATTCCTCTTGGCTGGAATATGGCGGAAGTCCTGACAGGGCAGTGCGCCTTGGTTTTACCGCAGCTTTTGACAAATATCTGCGTGATAACAATAAGTACACCAAGAATGAAAATAAGATTATCTTCCAGGATGTGCAGGATAGTCTGGTGTTGGTCACAAACTGTTTTTCTACCATTGGCTGCTTTGAGAATCAGACGAAGAAGTCCGTCAACTCCAAGTTTACTCAGGAGGCCATGACAGCGTTCTTTAAAGAACAGCTTCAGGTGTGGTTTATTGAGAATAAGCAGGAGGCAGACCGGGCGGCAGAACAGGTGCTCATCAATAAAAGAGCCAGAGAGTCCGCGGAAAAGACCAAGAGCAATATCAAGAAGAATTTGAGCGCCAAGGTAGACATTGCCAACCGTGTGCAGAAATTTGTGGACTGCCGCAGCCGGGATGTCCAAAAGCGGGAACTGTATATCGTTGAGGGTGATTCCGCGTTGGGCAGCGTAAAGCTGAGCCGGGATGCGGAGTTCCAGGGCATCATGCCCGTCCGGGGCAAGATTCTTAACTGTCTTAAGGTGGACTACACAAGAATCTTTGCTTCCCCCATCATTACAGACCTGATGAAAGTTCTGGGCTGTGGTGTAGAAGTTCAGGGTAAAAAAGCAAAGGAACTGTCTACCTTCGATCTGGACAACCTGCGCTGGAACAAGGTGATTATCTGCACGGATGCGGACGAGGACGGCTTCCATATCCGCACCCTGATCCTCACCATGCTCTACAGGCTCTGTCCCACTCTGATCCGGGACGGCTATGTATATATTGCCGAATCCCCCTTGTTCGAGATCACATGCAAGGATAAAACCTGGTTTGCTTACAACGAGCAGGAAAAGGTGAAGATACTCAAGGAGCTGGAGGGGAAGAAGATCACCATCCAGCGTTCCAAGGGACTGGGTGAAAATGACCCGGAGATGATGTGGATGACCACCATGAACCCGGAGACCCGGCGGCTGATCAAGATTATGCCGGAGGATGCGGAACGCACTGCCCACTATTTTGACGTACTGTTGGGCGATGCTCTGGCAGAGCGGAAAAATTTCATTGCGGATAACGGAGCAAAATATTTGGAGCTTGCTGACTTGTCCTGATGAGGTCAGTAAATGAATGTCCTGCGCTGAGCTGTTGGCATTTCAATCATAACGTATAAGGAGCCATATATGGCACGGAAGAAAAAAGAAACGGAACAGAAAAAAGTGAATACGGACGGCGTAGTGGGCCTGGTAGGTTCCACCACGGAGCAGCCCATCTCGGAAACCCTTGAGTTTAATTTTATGCCCTATGCAATGTCTGCCATTGTTTCCCGGGCAATTCCCGAGATTGATGGGTTTAAACCGTCCCACAGAAAACTGCTGTACACCATGTACAAAATGGGCCTTTTAAACGGCGGCAGGACAAAGTCTGCCAATATCGTGGGTCAGACCATGCGCCTCAACCCCCACGGTGACGCGGCTATTTACGAAACCATGGTGCGTCTTGCCCGGGGCAATGAAACCCTGCTGCATCCCTTTGTAGACTCCAAGGGTAACTTCGGCAAGGTCTATTCCCGGGATATGGCATACGCTGCTGCCCGGTACACCGAGGCGAAGCTGGAGGGTATCTGCGGGGAAATTTTCAGGGACATAGACGCTGACACTGTGGATATGGTGGACAACTATGACGCCACTATGAAGGAGCCATCCCTCTTACCCACCACATTCCCCAATGTTCTGGTATCTGCCAACCAAGGTATTGCGGTTGGTATGGCCAGCAATATTTGCTCGTTTAACCTGAGGGAAATTTGTGAGACTACCATCGCCCTCATGGACAATCCGGAGCATGACATTCTGGAAACGCTGCCCGGGCCGGATTTTTCCACCGGCGCACAGCTTTTGTTTGACGAGACCACCACCAGGGAAATATATTCCACCGGTCGTGGAAGTTTTAAACTCCGGGCAAAGTGGCATTATGTGAAAGAGGGAAACCTGATTGAAATCACTCAGATTCCTTATTCCACTGCAACGGAAGTGATTATGGACAAGGTGGCGGAGCTGATTAAGTCCGGAAAAATCAAGGAAATCACGGATATGCGTGATGAGACGGATCTGGGCGGACTGAAGCTGACCATCGACCTTAAGCGTGGCGTGGATCCGGAGAAACTGATGCAGAAACTGTTTCGCTTGACCCCGCTGCAGGATAACTTTGCCTGTAACTTCAACGTTCTCATCGCCGGCATGCCAAAGGTGATGGGTGTTGGTGAAATTCTGGAGGAGTGGACAGCTTGGCGAATGGAGTGTACCCGCCGCCGAATTTACTTCCAGATTCAAAAGAAAGAGGAACGGCTGCACCTTCTGAAGGGTTTGGAACGAATCCTTCTGGACATTGACAAGGCAATTGCCATTATCCGCCAGACGGAGCTGGAAAATGAGGTTGTTCCCAACCTGATGATCGGTTTTGGAATCGATGAAATTCAGGCAAACTACGTTGCGGAAATCAAGCTGCGCAATATCAACAAGGAATACATTCTACGCCAGACAAAGGCGATTGATGATTTAGAGCGTGAAATTGCGGAACTGGACGATATTTTAAAGAGCAGCCGCAAGGTGAAGAATGTCATCAAAAAGGAACTGAAAAAGGTGGCAGATACCTACGGTCAGCCCAGAAGGACTCAGATTGTCTATCAGTCTGAGGAAATGGAACCGGAGGACGAACAAGAGGAGATTCCTGACTATCCTGTGACCATGTTCCTTTCCAAAGAGGGATATCTTAAGAAGATCACTGCCCAGTCCTTGCGAATGAGCGGTGAGCAGAAGTTTAAAGAGGGTGACGCCCTGGCAGTCAGCGTGGAGACCACCAACAGGGCAGAAATTCTGGTCTTTACCAATCTGTGCCAGTGCTATAAATCCCGCCTTTCTGACTTTGAGGACGGGAAAGCCTCCCTTTTGGGAGATTATCTGCCCCAGAAACTGGGCATGGAACCGGGAGAGGCGGTGCTTCAGGTAGTGCTCCCCGATGACTATAAGGGTTTTATGCTGTTCTTCTTTGAAAACGGAAAGGCGGCAAAGGTGCCTCTGAGCGCCTATGAGACCAAGACAAACCGCCGTAAGCTCACCGGTGCGTTTTCGGACAAATCCCCTCTGGTAACAGCTATGAGCCTCACTGAAGATTGTCAGGTTGCCCTTTACTCCACAGATCATCGTGCCCTGATTGTCTCTACAGCCCAGTTGCTGCCTAAGACCACACGAAACACCATTGGCGTTGGTGTGATGTCCCTGAAGAAAAAAGCGGCTCTGAGCCACGCAGTCCGCCTGCAGGAAAGCGGGATTGTTAACGCAAGCCGTTACCGCAGTAAAAATATTCCTGCCGCAGGCGCGCCGCTGAAAGAGGAGGACGTGCCCGAGAAGCAGATCAGCTTTGATATGTAATGAGGTTATTCCATGAAGAAAGAGCGTTTGGGTTATTTATCAGATTTCCTGAAAACAGTGTTGGGGTGTGGGCTGCTTGGTCTGGGCTTTGACCTGTTTCTTGTGCCCAACGGTTTGAATGCCGGCGGTCTGACAGGCCTTGCTATGGGCATTGTCCATCTTACGGATTTTGGCACGGTAGGTCTTGTGACTACACTGATGAATATCCCTCTGTTTATCTTAGCAGGCGTAAAAATAGGCAAAAGATTCTTCTTTGGTTCATTCCTCGGTATGATTCTTTCATCGTTGTTTATTGATTTGTTTACAGTATTGCCTCAGCTCCATCTGGAACCGTTGGTTTCCGCACTGTATGGAGGTGTGGTGTGTGGACTCGGCCTCGGTTTTGTATTTTCCACTGGGGTATCAACCGGTGGTTCTGATATTGTTGTCAGGCTGCTGAAGCGGCGTTGGCAGCACGTACCCATAGGTACGATCAATATTATATTTGACGCTTGTGTGGCGATATTCACTGCCTTTGTGTTTCAGGATATCCGCGCGGCATTGTATAGTGGTATTGCCATCTTTGTTGCCGGTCAGGTGATTGATATTGTGGTTTACCGATTTGACTATTCTAAGGTTGCGCTGATCATCAGCAAGGAATACGATACCTTGGCGGAGAAGATAGCTGAGCAGCTGGACAGGGGATCTACCTTTCTGCACGGCGAAGGTTCGTACAGCAAACAACAGACAAAAGTGGTACTCACAGCTGTAAAAAAACAGCAGATCGCAGAACTGAAAGCCCTTGTCACGCAGGTGGATCCCGATGCGTTTATTATTGTGCAGGAGGCGCATCAGGTTTTGGGAGACGGTTTCTCCAGATACAGTAAGGACGCTTTGTAGGAGGGAAAATATGAAAAAGAAGATCATTTTCCTGTGTGTTATAAGCCTGATCCTTCTGTTGACAGGCTGTGATAACTGGATGGATGGTGAATATCACAGCGTGACACCCCACCTCCAGCAGACACCCCAGCAGGAGGACGTGGAGAAAGTTTGCAAGTCTTATCTTGAGATTCGGGACTCGCTGGCAGCAATTGTGGATTCCTGCGCCAGCAGCGGCAAAATTTATGTTGAAGGCTTTACAGATGATGAAATGAGCCGCCATATGGTCAGCGCTATCGCTTATGTGACCAATAGCACTGCTATCGGCGCCTACGCTGTGGAAGGAATTGACTATGAAATTGGCAGCAGCGCTGCAACACCGGCCATTGCGGTAGATATCAGCTATTCCCATAACCGATCCCAAATTTTGAGAATCAAGCAGGCGGATAATACCAAAGAGGCGCTGGAACTGGTAGACGCGGCGCTGGGTAATTTCAGCGACAGTGTTGTGATGTTTGTTCACCATTATAGCATAGTAGATATCCCCCAGTATGTGGATGACTATGTGAACAACCACCCAGATATCTGTATGGAAGCACCGCAGGTATCAGCATTGACCTATCCGGAGCAGGGCTCAGAACGGATTGTGGAAATCGTATTTACATATCAGACCAGCCGTGAGGATCTGCGGAATATGCAGCAGAATGTGGAAGTTGTTTTTAAATCCGCGGAGTTGTACGTGCAGGGCAATGCAGAGGACTGGGAGAAATACGATCAGCTATACTCGTTTTTGATGGAACGTTACGACTACACAATCGAAACCTCTATCACCCCTGTTTACAGTTTGCTGCGCCATGGTGTTGGTGACAGTGAGGCGTTTTCCCGGGTGTATGCTCAGATGTGCCGCCAGGCAGGGCTGGAATGTCAGGTAGTGACAGGAACAAAGAATGGCGAGGCATGGTACTGGAATCTTGTAGAGGATAAGGGTGTGAATTACCATATCGACCTTCTGGCATGCAGCGCAAATGGTGCTTTTCTGCCTGTTCTTGAGGAAGAGATGACCGGCTACGTATGGGATTATTCAGCATACTCGAATGACTAACAATCTGACAGGAGAAAATTATAAAAATTATCAGAAAAGGTGTTGACTTATTTTGATAATCTGTTATAATGTCTCTTGTTCCGCGGGTGTAGCTCATCCGGTAGAGCGCCACCTTGCCAAGGTGGAGGTAGCGAGTTCGAGCCTCGTCACCCGCTCCATAAAAAAGACCACGCTGTTGCGTGGTCTTTTTTGCGTAATTTTTTGCCATCTACTGTGACGGGTAGCAGCGTTTTAGGTAATTTGGCTCTGCCCCAACTATTGACATAGAACCTTGGAAACGGGATGTTTCGTCATTCCCAAATGAACAGCGCATCAATTTCTGCGAAATCCTGGATGTGTGCCATTGCCTTCTCTGAATGAATCCCGCCAATGGCGATGACTTCCATGCCAGCATTGATTGCTGCATCGATGCCGGCCAGAGAATCCTCAAAAACAATGCAGTGCTTTGGCTCTGCGCCAATGGCTGCGGCTGCGGTGAGGAATACATCCGGGGCAGGTTTTCTGGGCATTTTTGTATTTCCGTCAAACATGGCATCAAAATATTGATCCAGATGGAAATCTTTTGCGATGCGCTTACTCATATTGCTGGAGGAGGCCATAGCTGTAGATACATCCTTTTCTCTCAGCCAACGAAGGAAGGATTCCACGCCGGGAAGAATGTCAGAGCCTGACAGTGCCTCAATAATCTGCAGGAAATTTTCATCCTTACGGCGGGAAATATCCATCATCTCATCGTGGGGAAGGTTGAGCCCCGCCTTATTCATGATGTAATTGGCAATATAGGTGCCACCGGTGCTCTTAAGTGGCAGGTATTCCTCCCAAGTGAGCTGTGTGCCTATAGAAAGGGCACCGTGGTTCCACGCACGGAAATGGTAGCTTTCCGTGTCCACAACCACACCGTCAAAATCAAACAGGCAGCCTTTTACCAGCTTTTTTTCTCCGTTTGCCCGGCGTACATAAACATTTTGCCGGTAACCCTCTGTCAACAGTTCTCCAACTTCCTTTGTTCCGCTGATCATCACACCGTCATCTCCCCAATGATATTCTTTTCCGTCCAGATTTGTAATAAAGGCGCCGGCCTCCCGGCACAGTAAAATTCCGGGTGCCAGATCCCAGATATTCTTTGTGGTCATAACCGTTCCGTCAAGCTTTCCCATGGCAAGCCACGCAAAATCCATGCATGCCGCGCCCAGCAT
>JAZSRI010000116.1:0-14372 GCA_045538415.1 Faecousia sp.
GGTAATGATCCCAGTGGCCGGAGATCCGGTACAGATCCCGCTTTGCCATCAAAGGCGTCTTGGTCAGCAGATAACCCCGCTTCTGCTCCTCATCCTCCACCCAGCGCTGCAGAGTCTGGATGGCTCTGGCGCCCTTGGGAAGCAGGATGGGCAGACCCTGACCGATTTCTTCCACGGTGGTGAAGAACTCCAGTTCCCGTCCCAGCTTGTTGTGATCCCGCTTCAGGGCTTCTGCCTGGGCTTCCAGATAAGCGTCCAGCTCGTCCTTGCTGGGGAAACCGATACCGTAAATACGCTGTAGCATCTTGCGGTTGCTGTCGCCCCGCCAGTAAGCGCCGCAGGACTTGGTCAGCTTAAAGCCGTTATGCTTAACCCGGCCGGTGTGGTCCAGATGGGGGCCGGCACACAGGTCGGTGAAGTCGCCCTGGGTATAGAAAGAGATTACCGCATCCTGAGGAAGGTCCTCAATGAGTTCTACTTTGTAGGGCTCGTTCATAGACTCCATATAAGCAATTGCTTCTGCCCGGGGTTTCTCACTCCGCTCCAGACGGACACGCTCCTTGCAGATCTTCTTCATCTCCGCCTCAATCTTGCTCAAGTGGTCGGGGGTGAAGGCGAAGGGCGCGTCAAAGTCATAGTACCAACCTTCCTGAGTAGCAGGGCCGATGGCCAGCTGCACCTCGGGCCACAGGCGTTTTACCGCCTGCGCCATAATGTGGGAACAGGTATGCCAGTAG
The DNA here is from genome assembly GCA_045538415.1 of Faecousia sp. Lineage (GTDB taxonomy): Bacteria > Bacillota > Clostridia > Oscillospirales > Oscillospiraceae > Faecousia. Next base: position 738 of record JAZSRI010000116.1, read on the forward strand.
GTTTTGCGGTATTCCGGGTTTTCAAAGGTGTACAAGTTTTCGTCAGACATAATATTTCCTCCTTTTTGTTGGGGAAAGATATAAAAAATACCCACCCCTGATGATTCAGGGGTGGGATACAAAAGTATTCCACGGTTCCACCCTGGTTGCAGATACGGATCTGCCACTCATTGACGCTGTAACGGGCGCGCCCGACCGGTCATTTCCAACCGGCAGCTCAGAAGTGGTAGCAAGCTTTGCAGGGGTACAGAAGCCTCACAGCAAACGGCTTCCTCTCTGGGTATCTTTCAAAGCGCCTGGTCTTCATCACAGCCTTTAGCATTCAAAATATAGCACATTTCGGCGGTTATGTCAATGCCGGGTTTGTAAACCCTGCCAGGTGGAGGAAAATGTTCAAAGAACAGTAATTTTTTGGCATAGAGGGGAGGAAGAATAAAATATTTTTCCGAATTGGTTTACCATAATCGTAAAAATGGTTACTTTACAAACTGGTTGCGTTTTTCGAGGATTTATGTAAACAAATGTAACCTTATCTACAATATATCGTGGTGCGGGGCGGCAGAAATCGGCATATTTTGCCAAAAAGTTTACATAAAATTTACGGCATAATTTTGGAAAAAGTTGTAGAAAAATGGTGTTTTGCAGGAAATGCTTGACTTTTTCGAGCTGATTTGTTATAATGCTGGCACTATCCGCTTTTTTGGTGTATCGTTTTGTAACCAATTGATACCGCCTATATTTGGTGGAGATACTCAAAAACTTTGAAAGGAGGAGCATTCCGTGCAATTCTTTGCCCCGTTTGTAGTGAAGAAAGGAAACCGCGTCGCGCCGGTTGTGGCGCTGGTGCTGGTTACCAGTGTTTTGGTAGTACTGCTGTCCCAGACAGCGTTTGCCCAGAATACATATGTAATTACAGATGGAGACCAGGTAACTGTGCATACTTCCTATGCCGGCGATCTGGACGAGGTATTGGTTGAGGCTGGTATCCAGCTGGATGAGGATGACTTCTACACAACAAATATAACAGAAGATGGCTCCCGGATTATTCTCCGGCGCGCCCAGAGCGTTTCTATTAACTACTGCGGCCAACAGATTCAGGTAAACTCCTACGGCGAAACTCTGGAGGATATTCTTACCAGAATGGATCTTTCCTACGGTCAGGATTATCAGAGCTCTTTGCCTCTGGATACGGAGTCCTATGACGGCATGGAAGTGACTGTGAACCGTGTGGTGCAGAGCCGTGAGACGTACACTGCTGAGCTTGCCTATGATGTGGTGTATTGTCCGGATGATACCTTGCCGGAAGGCGAGGAAAAGCTCATCACAGAGGGTGTTTCCGGACAGAAAATGTGTACGGCAGATGTTGTGTATTTTAACGGTGAGGAGCAGGAGCGTACCGTCACCCAGGAGACTGTGGTGCAGGAACCTGTGGCACAGGTCGTGGCAGTGGGCACCGGAAAGAACGTTGGTCAGGTCAGAGAAGAACCTCTGATCGGCGACGGTGTGATTGTGCTGCCCTCCGGTGAGGTGCTTACCTATACCAGTGCCCAGCAGTTTACAGCGACAGCCTATACCCGGTATGATGACGGCTGTGATGATATTACCTCCACAGGTACCACAGTGCGCCATGGCGTTGTGGCTGTGGATCCCAGAGTCATTCCTTACGGCACTCGTATGTTCATCGTGTCCAATGACGGCGAGTATGTCTACGGCCTGAGTACCGCTGAGGACTGCGGCGGCAGCATCAAGAACAACCGCATTGACCTGTTCGTGGAGACCCTCAGTGAGGCATTCCAGTTTGGCAGACGGGATTGTACCGTCTATTTCCTGGGAGACGCCAATCGGTCATAACCTAACGATTTTCATTGCAAATCCGCCTTTCTTCTGCTATTATAGGCATGAGAAAGGCGGATGCTTTTTATGATAAACGTTTGTGATATTCAAATTATGAAGCCTCTTCTGGCGGAGCATGGATTTCATTTTTCCAAGGCGAAGGGCCAGAATTTCCTGATTGCGCCATGGGTCCCGGAGCGGATTGCCCGGGATGCAGGCGTGGATGAGACGGCAGGTGTGCTGGAGATTGGTCCCGGCATTGGCCCGCTGACCCAGCAGCTATGTCTGCGGGCAGGCAAGGTGTGCGCTGTGGAGGTGGATACCCGGCTGAAGCCTATTCTGGAGCAGACGGTGGGTCAGTTCCAAAACCTGCAGATCATCTGGGGCGATGTGCTTAAGCAGGATATCCCGGCGCTGGTGGAGGAGAAATTCCACGGCCTGCGGCCCATGGCATGCGCCAACCTGCCTTACTATATCACTTCCCCCATTCTTTCTGCCCTGTTGGAGGCGGAGTGCTTCCAGTCAGTGACGGTTATGGTGCAGAAGGAGGTTGCCCAGCGGATCGCGGCAAAACCGGGCAGCTCCGACTACAGCGCCTTTACGGTATTCTGCCAGTTTTACGCAGAGCCGGAGGTGCTGTTTGATGTGCCTGCCCACTGCTTTATGCCCCAGCCTAAGGTGACCTCCGCGGTGGTGACTTTGCGGACAAGACAGACCCGGCCTTGGAAGATTCTGGACCAGGAAATCTTTTTCCGCACAGTGAAGGCCAGCTTCGCCATGCGCCGAAAAAAACTGCAGAACGGGTTGGCCGCCGGATTCCCGGAACTGGGAAAGACCGGGGCGGGGGATGTAATCGCAGCCTGCGGCCTGCCGGAGAATGTCCGGGGTGAGACGCTGGATATTGGCCAGTTTGCGGCTATTGCCAACGAAATTGCAAGGAGGAAGGGCAATGTTTGAATTTCTGCTTTTGGATCTGGATGACACCATTCTGGATTTTAAAAAATCCGAACAGTACGCCATCCGGAAAACCTTGCTTGACACGGGGATTACACCCACCCAGCAAATCTGTGACCGGTACAGCCAGATCAATGACATGCACTGGAAATGGTTGGAGTTGGGGCAAATCACCCGGGAGCAGGTAATCATCGGCCGCTTCCAGATGCTGTTTCAGGAATTGGGGGTGGACGGGGATTTTGCTGCCAGCGCTTGGAAGTATATGGACAATCTGTCCTCTGTCCATTACTTTATCCCTGGGGCGGAGGAGGCTGTGGCGGCACTGTATAAGAAATACCGCTTGTTTCTGGTGAGCAACGGTACTGCCAGCGCCCAGGAGCGGAGGCTGAAAAGCGCCAATTTGAATAGGTTTTTTGAAAAGATATTCATCTCCCAAAATGTGGGCATCAACAAGCCCCACAAGGGCTTTTTTGACTATTGCTTTTCCCAGATCCCCGGCTTTGACAGAGAAAAGGCTCTGATTGTGGGTGACAGCCTGTCGTCGGATATGCTGGGCGGGCAGAATGCCGGCATAGCCACCTGCTGGGTCAATCCGGGCGGGAAACCCAGACGGGAGGGTATCCGGGTGGATTATGAAATCAAGGCGCTGAGCCAGCTGGAGAGCCTGCTGAAAAGTGTGTAAAAACAAAAAGCAGATATATGGAGCGTTCCATATATCTGCTTTTATACTTCTATTAGATTGTTATCCCCGCAGTTTCTCTGTCAGCGCGGCAATAAAGCGGGGGTCTGTTCCGCAACAGCCGCCTACGATGGACGCGCCCATTTGGACACAGTCGGAAACGATTCCGGCAAATTCCTCAGGGCCCATAGGATAGTGAACCTGATTGTCAGGCCCGATGACAGGATTTCCCGCATTGGGCTTACACACCAGAGGACCTTTCACAAATCGGCGCAGCTTGCTTACGAGGCCGGCGGTCATAGCGTCCGCCGCCACACAGTTAAAGCCCACCGCCGCGGCACCGGCCTGCTCAAGCTCTCTCAAAACAGGCCCTACCTCCCGGCCGGAATACAAGGAACCGTCGGACTGAACAGTAAAAGTGTATAGGACGGTTTCCGCCCCTTCCAGTTCAGCGGCGGTAAAAATGGCCTCCGCTTCCATTGGGTACATCAGGGTTTCCGCTGCCAGCAAATCCGCGCCGCCCTCCATAAGGCCGGCAATCTGGCGGCGGTAATTGTCCACCAGCAGATCAAAGTTCTCTTCATCAAAACTGTCAGTATAGGTGGCAAGGGTGGTTAAATCTCCCGCAATCAGGGCGCCCGGCGCGGCAGAACGGGACAGGGCAACCAGCTGGGCGTTGATGGCCTCCGTATGCCTGTGCAGACCTACCCGCTCCAAGGCAATGGGTTGGGCCTGAAAGGTAGGGGCGTAAATAATCTGACTGCCGGAGGCAGCGTATTCCCGCTGGAGGGAAACAAGGGGCTCGGGATGTTCCAGCACCCACTGCTCTGTGCAGCAGCCCCGGGGCATACCGGCCTTTTGCAGATTGGAACCGGTGGCACCGTCCAGAACAAGGACTCCGGCAGAGAGTTTGTTTTGAAACTGTTCTCTGGTAAGCATAACATTCCTCCAAATGCGGGATGCTTTCATTATAATGCAGGGGAGGAAATATTGCAACCGTGATTGACGGATAGAAAATAATCTGGTAAACTGAGAAAAGATTTGCAAGAAAAGGAGCAGAAAAATGAACAAAACTGTGTTAAAAAAGTATGCCAACCTGATTGTCCGTATGGGTATGAACGTACAGAAGGGGCAGGATGTGCTGATCCGTGCCGGTCTGGAGCAGCCGGAATTTGTCCAGATGGTAGTGGAGGAGTGCTACAAGGCAAAGGCCCGGAAGGTTACGGTGGAGTGGAATTATGACCCTCTGGCGAAGATCCATGTCCGCTACCAGTCGGTCAAGACTCTGGGCGAGGTGCCCGAGTGGGTAAAGGCCAAACAGCAGTACTACTGCGACACCCTGCCCTGCACATTGTATCTGGCGTCTGAGGATCCGGACGGCCAGAAGGGCATGAATATCAAGAAAATGGCAAAGGGCCGTCAGCTGAGCTATCCCATTTTGAAGCCCTATGTGGATGAGCGCAACGGCAAACAGCAGTGGTGTATTGCCGCTGTGCCGGGCAAGGCGTGGGCAAAGAAGGTGTTCCCCGGCCTGCGTACCAGCGTGGCTGTGGAGAAGCTGTGGGAGGCTATCCTGACCACCTCCCGTGTCACTGATGACCCTGTGGCTGCATGGCAGGCCCACAATGCCGACCTGAAGGCCCGCTGTGAGTATCTGAACAGCCTGGGTATTGCGTCACTGCATTACACCGCTGACAACGGTACAGATTTGACCGTGGGCATGATCCCGGAAGCCATTTTCTGCGGCGGCGGAGAGACCACCAAGGCCGGCGTGTTCTTCAATCCCAACATTCCCACAGAGGAGTGTTTCATCTCTCCCATGCGAGGCAAGGCGGAGGGTATTGTTTATTCCACCAAGCCTTTGAGCTATCAGGGACAGCTGATTGACAATTTCTGGCTGCGCTTTGAAGGCGGCAAGGCTGTGGAAGTGGGGGCGGAAAAAGGGCAGGAGCTGTTGGAGCAGATGATCGCCATGGACGAGGGCGCGGCCTATCTGGGCGAGTGTGCGCTGGTGCCCCAGAACAGCCCCATTTGCCAAAGCGGTATCTTGTTCTACGAGACTCTGTTTGATGAAAACGCGGCCTGCCATCTGGCTGTGGGCTCCGGTTACACCGACACCATTAAAGACAGCCACAATAAAACCCTGCAGGAGTGCCAGGAAATGGGTATCAATGACTCCATGATTCACGTGGACTTCATGATCGGCTGCGACACTATGGATATCGATGCCATCACCGCTGACGGCAAGGTAATCCCTGTATTCCGTCAGGGTAACTGGGCGTTTTGATATACCGCTGCCTGCCCTGGAAACAGAAGAGAAGGGAAAAACCTCGCTTGCCGGAATCTAAAGATGAATTATGACAGCATAGGGTAAGTTTTTTTCAAAAAACACAAAATAATGCTTGCAATTTTCTATTGCTTGTGTTATGATATCCGGGCGATTAAAGATTGCTGGGGCAGTTGCGCCCTTTTAACTTACAAGAAAGAGGTGAACAACATGAAAGAAGGCATCCATCCTAAGTACGAACAGACTACGATTCGCTGTGCTTGTGGCAACACCTTTACCACTGGCTCTACCAAGAAGGATATCAGAGTTGAAATCTGCTCCAAGTGCCACCCTTTCTATACCGGCAAGCAGAAGCTGGTTGACACCGGTGGACGTGTCGACCGTTTCAACAAGAGATTTGGTCTGAAGTAAGTCTCAAAGTCCGTACTGCGTAATTGTAGTACGGACTTTTTTTACGTTTTTTTATGGTTTTGCTGTACTGTATTGCAGGTTTATGGTATACTTATACCAATAAAGATGATTAAGTGAGGAATTATGGAAGGTAATTTTGAAGAACATGTACAGGAGCGGGCAGTTCTGGTGGGACTGAACGCGGATAGCTTTACAAAAGCCCAGACAGCCACCGATGAGACGCTGGAGGAATTGGAAGCGCTTCTGGAAACCGCCGGTGGCTTCTGCACCGGAAAGGTTTTGCAGAACCGCCATACCCCCGATGCCCACAGTTTTATCGGCGAGGGCAAGGCGCTGGAAGTGAAAATGCTCATTGAGGCCACACAGTCCACCATGGCTGTGTTTGACAACGAGCTTTCTCCCGGTCATATCCGGGCGCTGGAGGATATTTTGGGGGTAACGGTGCTGGACCGGAGCGCCCTGATTCTGGATATTTTTGCCCAGCGGGCAAAGACCCGGGAGGGCCGCCTGCAGGTAGAGCTTGCCCAGTATAAGTACCTGCTGCCCCGTCTGGCGGGTATGGGTACCAGCCTTTCCCGGCAGGGCGGCGGTATCGGCACCCGGGGTCCCGGCGAAACAAAGCTGGAATCTGACCGCCGGCATATTCGGGAGCGGATTTCCCGGCTGCAAAACGAGCTGGAGCAGGTGCGCCAGGTCAGAGGGGTGCAGCGGGAGCGGAGAATGAAAAATTCCGTCCCAGTGGTGGCCATTGTGGGCTATACCAACGCAGGCAAGTCCACCCTGCTGAATCAGCTTACCGGGGCGGGCATTCCTGCCAACAACCGGCTGTTTGATACACTGGACACCACCTCCCGGCAGCTGACAGTGTCGGACAATCTGGACGTGGTGCTCTCGGACACGGTTGGCTTTATTGCCAAGCTGCCTCACCATCTGGTGGACGCTTTCCGGGCGACTTTGGAGGAACTGGAATACGCAGACCTCCTGCTGCATGTGATCGACGCTTCCGACCCTAACCGGCAGGAGCACATTGATGTGGTGGAAAGCCTGATTACCAAGCTGGCAAAGCCGGGCACACCGGTGCTGCAGTGCTATAACAAGGCAGACCTTGTCAGTGGGGAGGATATCCCCGTTGGAGAGGGAATTGTAAGAATCTCCGCTGCCAAGGGGTACGGTATGCAGAATCTTCTGCAGAATATTGAGAAAGCTCTGGGACACAGCAGACATCACGTTGTAGTGACATTGCCCTATTCCATGGGCTCGGTGGTGGACACCCTCCACTCGGGTGCTCATGTGCTGAATGTGGAGTATACAGGGGAGGGAATCGTGGCGGAGGCCATTGTTGACCCTATCCTCTATGGACGGCTGAAAGCCTATATTACAAAGGAGTGCTGAGATTTGGAGGAATATCTGGTTCCCACCGGTTATGGCGAGGATGAATTTATAGAGAAAAAGTCCCGCTTTATCGGCAGAGTCTGGCCGGTGGAGACCGAGGAAGAAGCTCTGGAAAAAATCCAGTCCATGAAAAAGCAGCATTATGATGCTACTCATAACTGCTGGGCCTATGTGATTAAGGACGGGGCTATGCGCTTTTCCGACGATGGGGAACCGGGGGGGACCGCGGGAAATCCCATGATGCAGGTGCTTCAAAGGGAACAGCTATACAACGTGGTGTGTGTGGTTACCCGTTATTTCGGCGGGATACTGCTGGGAGCGGGAGGTTTGGTGCGGGCTTATACCAAGGGTGCCAAAATCGCCATCGATGCCGCGGGCAAGTCCATCAAACGGGTGTGGAGCGTACTGTATGTACCCTGTCCCTACACCTTCTATGAGCGGGTGAAGCTGGAAGTAGCCGCCGCGGGAGGTATTATACGGGACACCCAGTTTGGGGCGGAAGTGGAGCTGGAAATTCTGGTGGCTCTGCCGGATACCCAAACATTTTTAGAAAGACTCACAGACCTAACCTCCGGAACAGTGGAGGGATTGCAGATAGGTCAGGAATACCGGGCATTTCCGGTGGAGGGGTGATGGTATGACATTGCGTCAGGAATTGGAGCGTCAGGAGCATTTACAGCTGGACCCCCGGGCCGCTTTTTCCGATGAGAGCCGGGGACGCCTCCGCCCGGAGGAACTTAGGGGGGAAGATGTACGCACCCTGTACCAGCGGGATACGGATAAAATCGTCCATAGCAAGGCCTTCCGCAGGCTGATGCACAAGACCCAGGTGTTCCTCCAGCCGGAGGGAGACCATTACAGAACCCGCATGACCCACACCATTGAGGTGTCCCGGATTGCCAGAACCATTGCTAAGGCGTTGGGACTGAACGAAGATCTGGCCGAGGCCATTGCCATGGGTCACGACTTGGGACATACCCCCTTTGGACACGCGGGAGAAGCGGCTCTTTCTGAGGTGATGAAAGAACCTTTCCGCCATAACGAGCAGAGCCTGCGGGTGGTGGATATTCTGGAAAACGGCGGAGAGGGACTGAACCTTACCTACGAGGTCCGTATGGGTATTCTGGGACATACGGGGGAGTATATCCCTCAGACGTTGGAGGGACAAATCGTCCGCCGGGCAGACCGGATTGCCTATGTGAACCACGATATCGACGACGCCGTGCGGGCAGGAATTCTGGACCGGGAGGATATTCCCAAGTCTATCCTGAAGGTGCTGGGAAAGAGCCACAGCCAGCGAATCAACACGCTGGTGTGTGACGCCATCAATACCTCCCGGGAGACGAACAGCATTTTGCTCTCCGCCCCGGTGGAGAAAGCGTTGGATGACCTGCGGAGCTTTATGTTTGAGCGGGTCTACCGCAACCCCATCGCAAAGGGGGAGGAGACCAAGGCCAAGGATATGCTCAAGCGGATGTACGAGTATTACTACAAAAATCCGGACGCTCTGCCGGAAGATTTCCAGCCACAGCTGTCCTTGGACGGCATGGAGGGGACAGTGGCTGATTATATTGCCGGTATGACCGACAATTACGCCGCAGATAAGTTTACCGAACTTTTTATCCCCACAGGCTGGCATGTCCGGGGATAGTGTGCTATAATACTATTTTATCTTAGAGAAAGGAGGCAGAAACCGTGGCATTTGAACCCTCGTTTATCGATGAACTACTCGCCCGCAATCCCATTGAGGATGTGGTGGGCCAGTATGTGAGCCTGAAGCGCTCCGGTGCCAACCTGTTTGGCCTGTGTCCTTTCCACGGTGAGAAAACCGCCTCCTTCTCCGTAGCCCCGGACAAGGGAATCTACTACTGCTTCGGCTGCCACAAGGGCGGCGGCGCTATCAATTTTATGATGGAGCTGGAGGGGCTGAGTTACCCCGACGCGGTGCGGGCTTTGGCAAAACGGGCAGGCATGGAAGTGCCGGAGGATGAACAGTATCAGAGCCGGTACCGCCAGCAGGAGCGTTTGTGGGCGCTGATGAAAGAAGCCGCCCGGTTTTTCCATGCGCAGCTGTATGAGCCCTCCGGGCAGGAAGGCCTTGCCTATGCCCAGAAGCGGGGTATGCCAAAATCCACTTTGACCAAGTTCGGCATTGGATTTGCCCCCAACACCTGGAATGGCCTGATTACCGCTATGCTCAAAAAAGGCTACACGGAGCAGGAACTGAAGGATGCGGGGTTGGTTTCTGAGAAAAACGGGCGGATTTATGACCGCTTCCGCAACCGGCTGATGTTCCCCATTATTGATGTGCGGGGCAACATCATTGGTTTTGGCGGCCGGGTGATGGACAATTCCACACCCAAATACTTAAACTCTCCGGAGACTATTATTTTTAACAAACGCAGGAACCTGTTTGGCTTGAATCTGGCGAAGAAGAGTAAGCTGGGCTATTTGATCTTGGTGGAGGGCTATATGGATGCCATTGCCCTGCACCAGTATGGCTTTGACTGCGCGGTGGCGTCTTTGGGAACGTCTCTTACGGAGGAACACGCCACCTTGCTCAGCCGGTATACGGAGCAGGTGTACCTGATTTATGACGGGGACGAGGCGGGGCAAAACGCTACCCGCCGGGCGATTCCCATGCTGGAAAAGGCCGGTATTCGCATTAAGGTATTGCGAATGAGGGATGCCAAAGACCCGGACGAATTTCTCAAGAAGTACGGGCCGGACAAGTTCCGGGTTCTGCTGGAGGAATCCGCCGGACGGGTGGAATACCAGCTGAATGCCATCGCCAGAAAGTATGACCTGCGGGAGGATGAGCAGAAGATCCGCTATGTCCACGAGGCGGCAGAACTGATCTGTACGCTGGACAGCTCCGTGAAGCGGGAAGTTTACAGCGGACGGGTGGCTCAGACCGCAGCCATTACCATGGAAGCGGTGAAGCTGGAAGTAAATAAGGCGTTCCGGCGCAGAATGGCGCGGGAACGGAAAAAGCAGGAACAGATCAATTTGGCGCCGGTCAAGGCGCTGCAGCCTAAGGAACGGTCTATCCGGTATGACAATGTGAAATCCGCCGTGGCGGAGGAGGAAATTCTTGCCCAAGTCATGGTGGAGCCGGCCCTGTTTGACCAGACAGGCAGCCTGCGGGGCGGAGATTTTTCTGTTCCGCTGTTGGGGCAGGTGTTTGATCAGCTGAAAAAACGCCATGACGGCGGTATGGAGGTATCTCCGGCAGTACTGGAAGGACTTTCACCGGAGGAAATGTCCCACATTACCTGCATCTGGCAGCGGCATCAGGGCCCGGTGAATGAGGATGCTTTTATGGACTGTGTCCGCCGTGTCCTGTCTCAGAAACAAAGCGCCCAGGTCTCCACAGACGATGACCTGATGGCCCTTAGAAATCGATTGAAGGAAAGCAAAGGAACGAAATGAGCACAGAGCTTCTGGAAAAAGAGAATATACATGTGCCCACCGCGCCTGGGGAGGATGATATGCATATCTTCCTGCAGGAGGTTCGCAGCGTTCCCCGCTTGAGCCAGCAGGAGGAACGGGATTTGGCTATGGCCTGCGCCCAGGGAGATGAGGATGCCATCCGGCAGATGGTATCTGCCAATCTGCGTCTGGTGGTGTCTGTTGCCCGGGAATACGCAGGCAGAGGTGTACCGCTGCTGGATCTGATTCAGGAGGGTTCTATTGGCCTTTTGGTGGCGGCACGGAAATTTGACTATACCATGGACTGCCGTTTTTCCACCTATGCTACAAAATGGATTCGGCAGGGCGTTACCCGGTGCCTGATGAACCACGGGGAGCTGATCCGGGTGCCGGTACACAGCCTGACGCAGGTGCGGAAGGTTCTGGCAGCAAGGCAAAGGCTGCTGGCGCAAACCGGCAGTGAGCCGGAAACAGAGAAAATTGCCGCCGAATGCGGCATGGAACCGAAGAAGGTAGAGAAATACCTGGCGCTGGTGCCGGAGGTATGTTCTCTGGACAGTCCTGTGGGAGAAGGGGAGGACAATACCCTCCAGATGCTTCTGGAGGATGTGCACGCACCCCAGCCCCAGGAGGAATTGGTGCGGCGGGAGCTGAAACAAATGCTATCAACGCTTTTGGACAGGCTCACCCTCCGGCAGCAGCAGATTCTCAGGCTGCATTACGGTATGGAGGACGGTATTTGCCGTTCCTTGGAACAAATTAGTAAATTGCTGGGAATCTCCAAGGAGCGGACCCGGCAGGTGGAGCATCAGGCGCTGGGCAAACTGCGGCAGCTCGGGGCGGATTTGGGATTGGAGGATTTCCTGGGATGATGGAGTTTACATTTGAAGAAAGTCCATGGGAGAAGCTGCTGCGGGCACTGCGGCCCGGACAGTCGCTTTCTGCCATAGACGCAATGGCTGTGACCCAGGATGTGGAAGAGGAACAGCTTCTGGAGGATCTGCTGGCGCTGGAGGAAGCGGGAATTGCTTTGGATATCTCCGGCCTGCCGGCATACAGCGGAAATGACCAGACGGCGGTCAGGCTGCGGCAGGAGCAGCAGCTGTCCAAACAGGCAGACCTGAGAACAGGTCTGGAGGAAAACGACCCGTTGCGCCTTTATCTGGAGGAACTGGCTTCTGTGCCTGCGGCGGGGGATGTTACCTTGTTAGCCCAGAGGTACCTGGAGGGAGAGAATACAGCGGAGCAGCTGTTAAATCTGTCCCTTTCCCGGGTGGTGGAGCTGGCTAAGGAACACACCGGCCGGGGCGTTCTGCTGCTTGATTTGATTCAGGAGGGCAGCCTGGGTCTGTGGCAGGGAATCCAAAATTACCGGGGTGGAGAATTTGAACGCCACCGGGACTGGTGGATCCGGCAGTATCTGGCGAAAGCTGTGTTTTTGCAGGCTCGTTCCGGTGAACTGGGGCAAATGCTGCGGCAGGGCATGGAGGATTACCGGGATGTGGATCAGCGGCTGCTGACAGAGCTGGGTAGAATGCCCACGCTGGAGGAGATCAGCCAGCAGATGCATATCACGCCGGAGCAGGCCCGGGTCTTTGAGGCCATGCTGGATGCTGCCCGGTCCAAGCAGCAGGTGGAGCAGGCAAGAGAACCGGCCCAGCCTGAGCCGGAGGAGGAGCAGGCGGTGGAGGATACCGCATATTTCCAGCTGCGCCAGCGGATCGCGGAACTGCTGGAAACACTGCCGGAGCAGCAGGCGAAGCTGCTGACCCTGCGCTACGGACTGGAGGGCGGACTACCCATGACAGCCCAGCAGGTGGGGCAGAAACTGGGACTTACCCCCCAGGAAGTGACACAGATGGAAGCAAAAGCCTTGGCCAGCTTAAGAAGCCAGGGATGAGGAGGATAAATATGGACAAGAAATACGCCATCGCTATTGACGGACCTGCGGGAGCAGGCAAAAGCACCATTGCCAAGGCCCTGGCCAAGGAACTTGGGTATCAGTATGTGGATACCGGGGCGATCTACCGCACAGTTGCTTACTTTTTGGATCTGCTGGGCGTCAGCCCCAAGGATGTGGACGGTGTAGAGCGTTACATCGACGAGCTGACGATTCAAATCCAGTACGATGACGAGGGTAAGCAGCACATGATTATGAACGGGATGGACGTGTCCGGCGAGATCCGCACCCAGGATATTTCCCAGAAGGCCAGCCTTGTGTCCGCCCACGCTGTGGTGCGGGAGGTTCTGCTGGATATGCAGCGGGAGGTGGCAAGAAACCATAACGTGATTATGGATGGCCGGGATATCGGTACTGTGGTACTGCCCAAGGCGGACGTGAAGATATTCCTGACCGCCTCCCCGGAGGTGCGGGCAAAGCGCCGCTATGATGAACTGATTGCCAAGGGACAAAAGGCTCAGCTGGATACCATCCTGAAGGAAATCCAGCAGCGGGATTATCAGGATACCCACCGGGAAATCGCACCGTTGAAGATGGCAAGGGACTCTGTCAAGGTGGACACCTCCGAACTGGACATTGACGGTGTTCTGGCGGCTATCAAGAAAATCGTTGGGGAGAAGATCCCTGTATGAGCATCACGGTTGCCAAAAATGCCGGCTTCTGCTTTGGTGTAAACCGGGCGGTGGA
>JAZSRI010000090.1:0-3311 GCA_045538415.1 Faecousia sp.
GACAAGGAGAATGACTCTCCCGTGCAGCACTATCTGGATGCCTTCGGCGGCGGTCACTTTGCTGCCCGTCCGGAGCTGCTGCGCCGTCTTGTGATGGAAGCTCCCGACGCGATCCAGTGGCTGAACAAGCTGGGCGTGATGTTTGACAAGGATGAAGACGGCCGTATGGTCACCACCCACGGCGGCGGTACTTCCCGCAAGCGTATGCACGCATGCAAGGACTACTCCGGCGCGGAAATTATGCGTACCGTCCGGGACGAGGTGCTGAACCGTCAGATTCCCGTGGTGGAGTTTACCTCCGCTGTGGAACTGATTAAGGATGACAAGGGTCAGGTAGCCGGCGCGGTTCTGCTGAACATGGAAACCGGCGACTATATGGTTGCCCGGGCAAAGACAGTGATCATTGCTACCGGTGGCGCGGGACGTCTGCACTACCAGAACTTCCCCACCTCCAACCACTACGGCGCTACCGCTGACGGCCTGATCCTGGGTTACCGGGCAGGCGCGCCCCTGCTGTATCAGGATACCATTCAGTACCACCCCACCGGCGTGGCTTACCCCAGCCAGATCTTCGGTGCGCTGGTTACCGAAAAGGTTCGTTCTTTGGGCGCTATGTTGGTTAACAAAGATGGCGAGGCTTATGCGCATCCTCTGGAAACAAGAGATGTTTCGGCATCTGCCATCATTCGTGAATGTGCCAACGGCAAGGGTGTAGATACGCCTCTGGGCAGCGGCGTAGGGCTGGATACTCCGATGATCGAGATCCTGGGCGGTGAAGGCACCATTGAAAAGAGAATCCCTGCAATGTTCCGTATGTACTTAAACTACGGCATTGATATGAGAAAACTCCCCATTCTGGTATATCCTACCCTACACTACCAAAACGGCGGTCTGGAGATCGGCGGCGAGGGTTACACCAAGGCGATCCCCAACCTGCTGGTAGCCGGTGAGGCGGTGGGCGGCATCCATGGCCGCAACCGTTTGATGGGTAACTCCCTGCTGGATATCATCGTGTTCGGCAGAAACGCCGGTAAAGCTGCTGCCCGCAAAGCCAAGGAAGTGGAACTGGGCGCTATGAACCTGGACCACATCAAGGCCTATGCCGAGGAACTGGAGGCTGCCGGCTGCGGGCAGGAGGGTGTTTCTCCTCTGCTGCTGCCCAAATATGCCCGCCATGAGAGGTAAGAGCTATGCGTGAAATTGATGTAGCAATGATTACCCAGACAGTGGAACGGCTGTGTATTGAGGCAAACACCAAGCTGCCCGGGGATGTGGCCTGCGCCATTGAATCCTGCCGTGCCTGCGAGGACGGCGCCATTGCACAGGGTGTGCTGGATAAGATTATTGAGAACTACCAGATCGCCCGGGAAGAAAATGTTCCCATCTGCCAGGACACAGGCATGGCCTGTGTG
Organism: Faecousia sp.; assembly: GCA_045538415.1. Lineage (GTDB taxonomy): Bacteria > Bacillota > Clostridia > Oscillospirales > Oscillospiraceae > Faecousia. The sequence goes on from JAZSRI010000090.1 coordinate 1,413, forward strand.
TTCCTGGAGATCGGTCAGGACGTTCATCTGGTGGGCGGCGACCTGCGGGAAGCTGTGGATGAGGGTGTCCGCCGGGGCTATACCAATGGCTACCTGCGCAAAAGCGTGGTGGCAGACCCTGTCCGCCGGGGCAACACCGGGGACAACACCCCTGCAATGCTCTACACTGAGATCGTGCCCGGTGAAAATGTGAAGATCACCGTTGGCCCCAAGGGCTTCGGCAGTGAGAATATGAGCGCTATCCGCATGTTCAAGCCCTCTGCCGGACTGCAGGGCATTAAGGACTTTATTTTGGAAACGGTGGAGCTGGCCGGCCCCAACCCCTGTCCCCCCATGGTGATCGGCGTTGGCATCGGCGGCACCTTTGACAAGGCGGCTCTGCTGGCAAAGAAGGCCATCATGCGTCCTCTGGACACCCATAACCCCGATCCGTTCTACGCGGAGCTGGAGGAGGAAATGCTGGAGAAGGTGAACGCTCTGGGCATTGGTCCTCAGGGCTTTGGCGGCCGTACCACAGCCATCGGTCTGAACATTGAAACTCTGCCCACCCATATCGCCGGCATGCCCTGCGCCATCAATATCAACTGCCATGTAACCCGGCATAAGACGGAGGTGCTGTAATGGAAAAGCGTATCACATTGCCTCTGACTGAGGAAGTGGCAAAAAGCCTGAAAGCCGGTGATACCGTTTACCTTACCGGCACCATCTACACCTCCCGTGACGCAGGCCACAAGCGGATGTGCGAAGCACTGGCCCGGGGAGAGGAACTGCCCTTTGACCCCACGGACGCTACCATTTACTATGTAGGCCCTACCCCTGCTAAGCCCGGTCAGGTCATCGGCTCTGCCGGACCTACCACCTCCGGCCGTATGGATGCCTATGCTCCCACCATGATGTCTGTGGGCGCAAGGGGCATGATCGGTAAGGGCACAAGACTTCCGGAAGTGGTGGAAGCTATGAAGAAGTACACCGGTGTGTATTTTGGCGCTATAGGCGGTGCGGGCGCGCTGCTGGCCAAGTGCATCAAGAGCGCGGAACTGATCGCCTACGAGGATCTGGGAGCGGAAGCGCTGCGTAAGCTGTATGTGGAGGATATGCCCCTGTTCGTCATTATTGACTGTGAGGGTAATAACCTTTATGAATCCGGCCGCAAGGCGTATCTGGATGGAAAATAATTGAAGAAGGTATAAAAATGGAAGCGATTCTTAGCTGGCTTTCCGGCATTTTTACAAGTGATATTGTAATCGTATTTTGCATCGCCGCTCTGGGTTACCTGCTGGGCAGCGTGGAGATCAAGGGTTTGAGCCTTGGCACTTCCGGTATTCTGCTGGTGGCACTGGTGTTCGGCCATTTTGACCTGCTGGTTCCCGATGTGCTTAAGAATATTGGTCTGATTTGCTTTGTCACTGCGGTGGGCTTTATCGCAGGCCCCAATTTCTTCCGCAATTTCAAGAAATCCGCCATATTCTACGTGATTTTAGGCATCGTTGTTATTCTGGTGGGCAGTGTGGTATGTGTGGTTGCCATGAAACTGGGCAAAATCGATACCGACCTGGCTGTGGGTATGATGTCCGGCGCTCTGACCAGCACCCCCGGTCTGGCGGCTGCCAAGGAAGCCACCGGCGAGGGAAGCCGCGCGGCTATCGGCTACGGCATTGCCTATCCCTTTGGCGTGGTTGGCGTGGTGCTGTTTGTGCAGCTGATTCCCAAACTGCTGAAGATCGATATTGCCGCTGAGCGTGAGCGGCTTAACGCGGCAATGCAGAAGAAAGCCGACAACGGCGTGCAGGCACAGAAAAAGACCCATAAGCCCCTGGATGAATTCGGCCTGCTGGCCTTTGCCGTGGCGGCTGTTTTGGGTGTGCTGATCGGTAAAATTTCCATTCCTCTGCCCGGCGG
>JAZSRI010000087.1:0-5995 GCA_045538415.1 Faecousia sp.
GCCAACCACAGAACCGGAAACGTTCCGGGTGTGCTTTGAGGTGCAGGGACATGCGGTTTCTGAGCAGAGGCTTACGGCAACGGAACTCCCGGAGCAGGTCAGCGTGGAGCTGACAGATGGGCTGCTGATAGGCTGGAAGGATAAGAACGGGCAGGATGTTGACCCCTACACCACCCATGTAAGCAGGGATGTTACCTATCAGGCGGTGGTAAGACCGGTGCTTTCCAGGCACGTACCCTATCTTTTCACCAATGAGAAAGGGCTGCTTTGCCCCGATTTTCCCCTGACATTGCAGGACCTGTCACAGGCGTTGGAAGCGCTGGCAACCCCGGAAGCAAAGGCGTATTTTCCCCAGATTCCCTCGATGGGAAACGCCATCACTTGGGAAGCCCTCACTGCCCAGTTGAGTTATTTCTTTGATACGGAGAGTATTCATACGGCGTTGCCCAAAGCCCAGAACATCAGCCGGGGATATTTTGCCCAGGGAATGAATCAGCTGCTGGGCCGGGGAGACGGCGAGTGTTTTGAATTGCCCAGCCAATACACCATTCCCTCTGATGTGACCATGAACCGGCAGGATGCCTATGCGCTGCTGGAAGCCGCCATGGAGCATACCCCTGCCGAACAGGGAATGACCTGGAGCCAGATGGAACTGCCTACCGGGTATGAACCAGGTTTTGTGAATATGGACGGCTGGCTCTATTATGTGAAAGAGGACGGGTACCTACTGAAAAATGAAACCGTGGGAACGTTGCAGTTTGGTCCCGATGGGCGCTATACCAGTTCGGATGAAGAGCTGGATCAAAAGGTTGCGGAGCTTTTGCGTGGTATGATGGAAGAAAATCCACAGGCCAGCAGGCTGGAACTGCTCCGTGTGATTTTTGACCATTGCCATCAGAATTATACCTATCGGCGCATTTATGAAGGCAATCCCAATTACGGCGCTACCGGATGGGAAATCGGCCTTGCTAAGGACATGATGGAGTCCGGAAAAGGAAACTGCTACAGTTTTTCTGCGGTATTCTGGGCGCTAGCCCGGGGTATTGGCTATGAAGCCCGGGCCATCAGCGGCAAATGCCTGTCCGATGAACAACCCCACAGCTGGTGCATGCTGGAATTGGATGGGGAGGATTATATTTTCGATCCCCAATGGCAGTACAATTACACCGAGCGTGGAATTGACCATTATGATATGTTCATGATTCCTATGGAAAAGGTCTACATTTGGCTGTATCAGTGGGTAGAGTAAAGAAAGGAGGCCGGCGGTTTGGGCTTTGATAGTGCGTTTTTCATCAGCTGTTTTCTGCCGGCTGTACTGCTGCTGTATTGGCTGATTCCCGGCATCCGGGGAAAAAATGGGGTTCTTTTGGTATTCAGCTTGGTATTTTACTGCTTTGCGGGAATCCCTCAGTTAATCCTGCTTGTGATTTTGTCAGTTTGCAATTACCTCCTTGGGGTATGCATTGGCAGAAACCGGGCGAAAAAACCTGCTGTAATCGCAGGTATTTGCCTGAATCTCATATATTTGTGTGTCTTTAAGTATTTGAACTTTTTCTTTACTCAAGTATTCTCCCTTCCTGCGGTAGACTTGGGGATAGCGCTGCCGTTAGGTATCTCGTTTTTCTCCTTTAAAAGCATAGCTTACCTGATGGATGTTTACCGGAAACCGGAGGAAATTGCAAAAAACTTTGGAGATTATCTGCTGTATGTGACTTATTTTCCCCAAATCGTTACCGGGCCTATTGCCCGCTTTGGGGAGTTTTCGCAACAGCTTAAAACACGGACTCATAGTGCGGAAGCTGCCGCGGCAGGAATGCGCCGTTTTATTGTGGGTCTTGCCAAGAAACTGGTGATTTCCGGTACCCTTGGCAGAGTGGTGGACAGTGTTTTTGGGAACGCCGGAGGCGTTTTGGATGCCCGGCTTGCCTGGTTGGGAGCCGTTGGCTACTGCCTGCAGCTGTATTTTGATTTTTCCGGATACATTGATATGGCCAACGGTTTAAGCGGCTTGTTTGGTTTTTCACCCACGGAAAATTTCAATCATCCCTATACTGCTTATTGCATTGGGGATTTCTGGCGGCGCTGGCATATCAGCTTGTCCTCCTGGTTCCGGGACTATGTGTACATTCCTTTGGGCGGAAACAGAAAGGGCACCCTTCGTACGGGACTTAACAAGTGTATCGTGTTCCTGCTTTGCGGCATGTGGCACGGCGCGTCCTGGACATATCTTCTGTGGGGCGCATGGCATGGACTGTTCTCCCTATTAGAAAGTGGGGGCGTCATACCGGCGGAAAAGCTGAAAAAGCGCCCTGTTGTGAGCCGTTTGTACACACTGCTGGTGGTATGTATCGGCTTTGTTATGTTCCGTGCCGATTCTGTGGGGCAAGGCTTTGCTGTGATTGCTGCCATGTTCAGTGGTTTTTCCTTTACACCGGCAGGAACCGTGGCGCTGTACCAGCTGGTAAACAGCAAGACGGTGGTCATTATGCTGCTGGGAATATTGCTCTGCCTGCCTGTGAAAACCAAACTGTCAAAGCTGCCGTGGCTTAGGGAGCATTGGGATGTTGCAGCCAATGTTTGCTGCTGCCTGCTGTTTGGGCTGTCCGTTTTGGCTTTGGCCGCCGGCGGGTTTGCACCGTCCATTTATGCGGGATTCTAGGAGGTGCGGACATGAAGAAGAAAGTACTGCATACACTTTTTGTTGCGTTTATATGTGTTCTGTGTCTGTCTTTAAGTGTTGGAATCCTGTTCGCCGGACCTTCCCAAAGTGGAGCTAATGAAAGACTCAGCGATTTTCCAAGCCTGAAAGCAAAGGAAGGTGAAATCAACAGGGAATATCTGGAACAGGTTTCCGGTTGGATAGAGGATCACTTCCTACTCCGGCAGGAATGGATCAGCCTGCACAACTGGATCAGCGCAAAGCTTTTTGGGACCTCCGGCAATGACGGCGTGATTCTGGGAACGGATGGATGGCTGTATTATTCGGATACCTTGGCTGATTATACAGGTACCGATCCCATGAGGGACAGAGAACTGTTCGGCGCAGAGAGAAATCTGCAGCTGATGGCGGAGTATTGCCGGGAGAATGACCGCAAGTTTTTGTTTGTGATTGCCCCCAACAAAAATTCCCTTTACGGCGGGAATATGCCCTATTACGGTCATGTTGGGGAAAACACCAATGCCCAGCGCTTGTTGCAGCAGCTGGAAGCTGCCGGCGTACAGACAGTGGATCTGTTCGAGCAGTTCCGCCGGCAGGAAGAAGTTTTGTATTTTGAACACGATTCCCACTGGAATACCAGAGGCGCGGCTTTGGGCGCGGATTTGATTGTGGCAGGTTTCGGTCTGGAATGCGATTATTACGGTGGAGATTTTTCACAAAAGACACCCCATACGGGTGATCTGTTTGAAATGCTGTATCCGGTATTTGCCGACAGGGAACAGGACTATGTCTATGGCGGGAATCTGGAATACAGTTTTACCACCTCTGCTACGCGGCCGGATGCCATCGTACTCAGTACGGAAAGCAGTGGACAGGGAACATTGCTGGCATACCGGGATTCTTTTGGTAATCTGCTGTTTCCGTTTTTGGCGGATACCTTTGCAAGCGCCAGATTTTCAAGAGCCGCCGCATACGATCTGACCTATGAATCGGAGTATGTTCTGATCGAACTGGTGGAGAGGAATCTGCGGCAGTTGACCCAGAACCTGCACATTATGCCGGCACCGGAGGTAACTGTTGCGCTGCCTGAAAAGATATCCGGTACAATTGCTGCCGAGGCAAGCCAGCGCAGGGAACTTCTGCAGGTTAGGGGCGAGCTTCCTGCTGTGGACGAGGATTCCCCCATTTACGTGGTATGCCCGGATGGGGCTTACGAAGCGTTTTGTCTGGAAGAAACAGGATTTGGCCTGTCCTTGGACATTGACAGTCAGCCGCAATATGTAGTGTGCAAATCGGACGGAGCGCTGGTTGCGTACGAGATTGAAATAACAGATAAATGAGGTAACAAGATATGAAAATTACAATCGCGCTGCTGATTTGCATGGCGCTGCTGCTTGGACTGTGTGCCTGTACCGGTGAACCTAAGGAGACCACGCCGCCTCCCTCAGCCCCGGTATATGAAACAAAAGCGCCGGAGCAGCCCACTGAACAGGCGGAACCTACGGAAACTACAGAACCTCAGGTAACGGAAGAAACGCAGGATATGGTGGAACTGATTCGTGAGTACATTGACAGACCCATCGAAGAGCTTTACGAAGTGATTGGTCAGCCCCTGAGCAGCGACTATGCTTCCAGCTGCCTTGGTGACGGTGAGGACGGTCTGCTGGAGTATGACGGCTTTGTGGTGTATACCTACCGTGAGGGTGACTCAGAAGTGGTGTATGACGTGGAATAAAGACCGGTTTTTAAACCGCGAGCCTCCTTGCCCAGAACACTGGGCAGGGAGGTTTTACGCTATGATATAGTGCGGCAGAAGCTCCAGAAACCAAAGAGGTCTGAACGCTACAGGTAATTGGTTGGGATTCTGCCGCACAAAGCAGGTTCGGCTCTTGACAACCGGGAAATGATATGCTATATCTTGTTGAGAGCGCATTTCTTCGGGATAAAAAATCCCGGGTGAATGGTTTTCGCTGTTTTTGGAAATCATCCAGACACATCTGTGGATGGAAATACGAAATAAAGGAGGAAACATTATGAAATATGTATGTGACCTTTGCGGTTGGATCTATGATGAGGAAGAGGGTTATCCCGAGGGCGGCATTGCTCCCGGCACCAAGTGGGAGGACGTTCCTGAAGATTTCGAATGTCCCCTGTGTTGCGTAGGTAAGGACCAGTTTTCTGAAGAATAGGCAAAGCCTAAGGGCGTGTTGCAATCGTTTGCAGCACGCCCTTTTTCGTGACAGCGGGAATAAAACCGGGGGCACTGTGTTAACAGTACCCCCGGTGATACTTATATACAGAAATTACTGCTGTTGGTGTAACCGGGGAATCAACCCAGCAAAATAATAGGAATGTACATAGTGGCTGTTCTGCCATCTACAGTCACTTCAAGAACACATCGGTTTGCGGCAGCAACGGTTTCTCCTGCCCTAATGACAAATTCGAGGGTACACTCGCCAGTTTGGTGATTATTCTTGTGCATAAGTGTCACACCATTGCGTCCGCCACTAACATAGAAACCATCTGGCAGCCACCAGCGAAGATTCAGATTGTAGGTAATGTTTCCGTATCCTCCAACAGCTGCGGCCTATGATATGCAGGCGCTATCCAAGCATGTTAACAGACATAAAAAAGATAATGAAAACAATCATTTTTGATTTCTGATTTTTGACTCCCAGGAATATTATTAATCAAAAAATAGATTCTTGCAAGATACAGGGCGGTTTTGTGATATTGTCACAGAACTGCCGGGGAAAACTGGGTATACTAAAGAAAAAAGAAAGGAGCTGGCGAATATGGCAGCGAAAAATATCAGCAAGGAACAATTTGACAATCTTATGGCAGAGGGAAAAACGGTTTTGGTGGACTACTGGGCAAACTGGTGCGGCTACTGCCGCCGGATTGCTCCTGCCTATGAGAAGATTGGGCAGCAGTATCAAGACCGCATCGTGGTGGCAAAAGTAAATATCGATGAGGAGCCTCAGCTGGCTGCCAAGGAAAAAATTCAGGTGATACCTACGCTGGTACTGTACCGGGACGGGAAAGTGCTGGCCTCCGTTACCGCGCCGGAGTCTAAAGCGGCCATAGACAACTTCCTTCGGGAAAATCTGGGACAGTGAGGAACACGTGATGGAACGCAGCTATGACATGATCATAATCGGCGGCGGCCCCGGCGGATATTCTGCGGCGCTGTACGCCGCCAGAGCCGGCATGACGGTTTTGGTTTTGGAGAAGCTGTCTGCCGGAGGACAAATGGCTCTAACCACGCAAATTGACAATTACCCCGGCTTTCAGGAGGGAATCGATGGATTTACCTTGGGGGAGAATATGCAGCAG
>JAZSRI010000174.1:0-3787 GCA_045538415.1 Faecousia sp.
GGTTTGGGCTGGAATATTCTGCGTGTTTGGTGCATGGATTGGTGGGATAACAGCGATAAGGAAATTAAGAGAATCCTGAAGAAGCTGAAGGATATCCGCTCCGGTAAGGAAGAGATTAAAAATGATCCGCAGCCACCTAAGGAAGAACCTGCACAGCCGGAAAAACTACAGAAGCCGGCAGCACCGGATCCTGTCCAATTTGCTGTGCCGCGTACGGCACCTGTGTATACAGCAGCTGTACTGCCTGTTAAGTTTGTGTCGGCAGAGGAGTTTATTGAACCGAAACTGGTGCGCAGCATCCAAAAGAAGATCGAGATGGTCATCAAGACAGAGGCTCCGGTCAGTGTGCCTATGCTGACACGGCGCGTGGTGCAAAGCTTCGGCATTTCCCGTGCAGGCAGCCGCATTCAGGGCCATATGGACACAGTGCTGCGGCAAATGGATCTAAAGATGACCCAGCAGGAAGATATTCGCTTCTGCTGGAATCAGAAGCAGGATCCGGATGCTTATGTTGGCTTCCGCGTCAGCGGAGAGGGCGACAGCAAACGAGATGTGCGGGATGTTCCCGTGCAGGAAATTGCCAATGCGATCTATACAGTTCTTTATGAACAGATCAGCATGGGGCAGGATGATCTTCTACGCGAGACCGCCAACAAACTGGGATATACCCGGTTAGGTAACAATGTGTTAGCTGCTTTGGCTTTGGGCATTCAATATGCCCAGTCACAGGGCGGTATCACCACCGGTACAAACGGAACTTTTGTCCTTAGTAACGGCGGCACTGCCCGTGCAGAGAAAACCTTGCAAAGCTTTTAATCCATAACAAAAATACCCCTTTCAGAATGGAGTGATCCAAACTGAAAGGGGTATTTGTTTATGTGGAGTTACTCGGCTTAAGTCATAACGCCAGGTAATGAATAAGAAAAACCACCTGCCTGAGACTCGGTGCAAGCAGGTGGTTTTGCTGCTTGTACCAAAGACAACCCCCGGCTATGCTTAGCCGGGGAGATGACTTATTGCTTCCTCATTTCCTCGGTATCCAAATAGACCGAAGGAGATTTTTGCCAGGTAAGCAAGCTGACTACGACCAGCGCGACAGCACAGGCGATGGTGCCGGGGACGGCTGCGCCCAGACCGAAGGGCTGCCCCAGCAGCTTCCAGCTGATGCAAACAGTAAAGCCTGCTGCCATGGCAGCCAGGATTCCCTGCTTGGTAGCCTTTTTCCAGTACAGGGCAGCAAAAGCAGGAAGACCGCAGGCGGCCGCATAGAAGCTCCAGGCAAACATCAGAATGTTATAGGCATTCTTAATGTACAGCGCAATGATCAGCGCGCCAATGGGCAGGATGATAGAGAACACACGGGAAAGCTTGATCTCTGCTTTCTCTGTCATGTCTGGTTTGAAGGTCCGAATCATATCCCGGACGATGCTTTGGACGCTTACCAGCAGATAGCTGTCTGCAGTGGACATGATCACAGAAAGCATACCAGCCAGAGCCAGTCCTGTCAGGCCCACAGGCAGAACCTTGATTGCCAGAGCGGGGACCACAGCATCGGTAGAACCGTACTGTGCCAGAATTTCATCGCCGACGATCTGATGTGCCACAATGCCCATAAAGAACACCAGAACGATGGTCACACCATAGACGGAGGTTCCCAGGAACATGCCCTTCTTTGCGGCCTTGGCATCCTTGGCAGCAAAGGCCCGCTGCCACATTTCTGCGCCTGCCATGGTGAATACCAGATAAGTCACGATATCTCCCAGAATGCTGCCGTCGATATAAGGCTTTACAAGATTGGGATCCAGATTAGCGGTAAAGTTTTCAAAGCCGCCCACATGCAGTAAGGATGCTCCCGGGATCAGAATGTACACAAACAGAAGCAGCATGTAGAACTGAAGCACATCCGTATATACCACGCCGAACAGGCCGGAAGTGGCGGTGTAGACCATAAAGACGGCGGTTGCGATCAACGCACCCATTTCATAGGAAATGCCGATGTCACCACCCAGCATGTTAATGATCGTTGCGGTTGCTGTTACCTGAGAAGCAACGGTGCCCATCATGGTAAAGGCGATCAGACCGGACAGCACCACCTTCGAGGTTTTTCCAAAACGCTGATCGAATAGCTCCGGAATAGAGGTGATGCCGTATTTCATGCCTACAGAAGATATCCGCCCGGAAATACCGGAAAACAGGAACATACCCAGCAGGTAAGGAACGGCGGTGAGGATTGCCTTAAAGCCGCTGGAATAGGCCACACCGGCTCTTCCCATTAGTCCGCTGCCGCCAATGATGGTGGCACAGACGGTTGCCATCAGAACCAAAGGGCCAAAGGAATGGCCTGCCACATAATAGTCACCGGTATTCTTGACCCGCTTTACGGAATATACACCAATGGATACCATAGCCAGCAGATATACGGCAACGATCACCAGATCCAAAATACTCAATTCACCGTGATTCATGTATAAACTGTCCTCCTGTAAAAATATGATGTTATTCTATATCAATAGTTGATAAAAGTCAATGATTTATGAAAGATAAATATTTTCTCGATTGACAACTGTGTTCTCCGGGTGTATGATTCCTTAAAAGAAAAGTTGGAGGGATATCTATGGTACAGGAATCCTCTGGTGACAGCACACAGCTTCTGGCATTACTTCCTCTAATCAGCAGGACTGTAATTTCCGCTTCCGATTTGCGGGAATTTGGATATACAAAGACACAATTTCTGATTATTGCTGTACTTTCCAGCCGGGGCGATCTGACCATGAAGCAGGTGGCGGGTTACATTTCCTCATCTAAGGAGCAGGCAACCCGGGCGGTTGCGCCTCTGGTAGATGATGGCCTTGTGGAACGGTATGTAGACCCAGTAAATCGTACCCGTATTCACATTCGCCTCACGCAGAAGGGCTGTGCGCTTGTGAATGCGTATAAGGCACATTTCTTTCAGAACCTTCAGACCATGATGTGCGATAAGGTCACAAAAGAAGAAAAGCTCGAACTGAAGCAGGCAGTAGAGACAATTATACGGGTACTGTCAAAAATAAATGAATAACGGAAAAACCGACATGGCAGCACAAAGGAATGTGCCATGTCGGTTTTTGGCTGTATAGTATGGCGACGGAAAAGGACGGACGCTTTGGCAGATGGAATCATTAAGGGACATCCTGGTTAAGCGTGTTGATTGGAAGAACGCAGCTTTTTAAGTAGTTTTCTTAAACTGTGATGGTGGCTATGTACTGCACAGTCTGAATATGCCCTGCTATAATCCGATTATTTCTAACATAATTTACGGTTCGTGTGGGGCATACGTTCTTGACCATTTGGTGGATTTTGGAAATACTGGCAGATGTTTGTCGTAGTTGGTACAAATACGATGCAAAAAGGTCTGCCCTACAGATATGTGAGGCAGACCTTTTGAGGATTGGAAATCGCATCAGAAAAGCTCGATTCGTTCCAGCAGGAAGTCGATCAGATTACAGTGGAAGATACCGTTATCATCGTAGAAATTATGGGGAATATCCATCCGGACGATGATTTTCTTAAAGAAGTCACCGGTCAGTTTCAGGGAATCCAGTTCGGCGGATTCCTTCTGTTCTGTGCCCATCTGGAAAGCGGACTGGATATACAGCTTCCGGTCACCATGATTGACAACGAAATCAACCTCTTTCTGGACGTAACTACCGTTTCGGCGATCCACCACAACACCCACATCCACACTGTATCCCCGGCGGATCAGGTCATTATAGATGATATTCTCCATGATGTGACCGGGATCATACTG
>JAZSRI010000084.1:0-17052 GCA_045538415.1 Faecousia sp.
TTGTGCTCACCCTGGATAATGCCCGTCCTTGTGAGGATCGGGTAATCGGCAATGCCTTCAACCGACTCAAAAGGAACGCGGACCTTCCGGATGTGGTCTTTCACTCTCTCAGGCACTCCAGCACGACCTATAAGCTGAAGCTGAACCACGGAGACATCAAAGCAACGCAGGGCGATACGGGCCACGCACAGCCTGACATGGTCACTGAGGTCTATGCACACATTCTGGATGAAGACCGCAAGGTCAATGCCCAGCGCTTTGAGGCAGGCTTCTATTCGAGGGCTGATCTGCGGGGGGCTGGAGCAGTCATTCCGCACGCAAACCGTGCAACAGCCGGGTGTGGATATCGTACAGCTGCTGGTTCAGCTGCAGCAAAATCCGGCACTTTTGGCCCTTCTGAATGGACTTGCGAATGCAAATGTGTCCGGATAATACCAAACCGTTCAAAACCGTCTGTTAGCAAAAATGCGATTTTGTTAGCAAAAATCTTAAAAAGTGTTCGAATCCATTTGGCAGTCCGTAAGAGCTGGGGCTGCCAAATGGAAACACTCTGACAATTTAATAATGGGACCAATAGTTATGAAAACACCGTGATTTACGGTGAAATCACGGTGTTTGGCACCCCCGGCGAGACTCGTTTGCATCTGCGCTTTGGCGCAGATTAAGGTTCGGCTCGATCGAGCTCTCGCCGGGAACGCTCGTCCGCGTTGCATAGAATTGTTCGAGTCCCACCGAAGGAAAAAACCAAGCACCCAATGGGCACTTGGTTTTTGGCACCCCCGGCGAGACTCGAACTCACTACCTTGCGCTTAGGAGGCGCACGCTCTATCCAGGTGAGCTACGGGGGCAGATATGACTTTGGCAGACTGGCTGCAGAACATAGAAATGCCCGTCTGCGTGATATATCATACAATAACTTTCCGGTTCTGTCAATTGTAGATGTACCCCAAAGTCAGACGTCATTCATCAGGTGCAGGCAACTTGGAGAATGGCCAATCATCGGGAAAAGTTTGCTTTTTGCATTTTGCCCTTTACAGAATGGAAAAATTAGAATATAATATATCGGCAAATGTAAATTGGAAGAAGTGAGGGTAATACCCATGAATCTGGAATTTGATGTATATAAGCAGAAATTGGGAGAGGTCAAGCCTGCTCTGGATGCTCTGGCGGATTCTTTGAATGTGGAAGGTCTGCGCAATGAACTGGAGCGTCTGCACGCTATGCAGGAGGCTCCCGGCTTTTGGGACAATCCGGAAAAGAGCCAGAAAATTGTTATGAAGGCCAAAACAGCTGAAAATAAAATCGAAAACTATCAGGCAATGGTTTCTTCCTGGGAGGATCTGATGACCATCTGTGAGATGGCCGCGGAGGAGGATGATGACTCCATGCTCCCAGAGCTGAAGGAGGGCTTCCAGAAGCTGAGCAGTGACATGGAAACCTGCCGCCTGCAGACCTTGCTCACCGGAAATTATGACCGGAACAATGCTCTGGTCAGCTTCCAGGCCGGTGCCGGCGGCACCGAGGCGCAGGACTGGTGCCAGATGCTCTACCGCATGTATACCCGCTGGGCGGAGGCACATGGCTATACCTATAAGATTATGGACTACCAGGAAGGTGAAGAAGCGGGGCTGAAATCCGCGGATATTTTGATCGAGGGTGAGAATGCCTATGGGTTCCTTAAGGGCGAAAACGGTGTCCACCGTCTTGTTCGTGTGTCCCCCTTCGATGCCAACGCCCGCCGGCAGACCTCTTTCTCTGCCATTGAAGTGATTCCTGAGATCGAGGATGACAGCGAGGACTTTGAAATTAAGGCTGAGGACTATGAAATGCAGGTGTTCCGCTCCTCCGGCGCCGGTGGCCAGCACATCAACAAGACATCCTCCGCGGTTCGGTTGATCCATAAATCCGGCATTGTGGTCTCCTGCCAGACCGAGCGCAGCCAGTTCCAGAATAAAGAAACCTGTCTGCGTATGCTGCGGTCCAAGCTGGTGGAGATCCGTGAGCGGGAGCATTTGGAAAAAATCTCTGACATTAAGGGTGTTCAGAAGAAAATCGAGTGGGGCAGCCAGATCCGCAACTACGTGTTCATGCCCTACACATTGGTGAAGGATACCCGCACCGGCTGCGAGACTTCCAATGTCAATGCTGTGATGGATGGCGCGCTGGATCCGTTTATTAACGCTTATCTGACCTGCGCCGCTACCGGCAACTGGGTCACTAAGTAAATATAGAAAAAATATAGATAAAACCGCTTGCTTTTTGGAAAAACCTATGGTATAATCACCGGGATTGTAATAGAGTCCGGTTATTCCGGTTAGGTTTTACTGTGTTCCGCTTTCTGCCCAATTGGCCGAGCGGAGAGCGGAAGGAGGTTGCAAAATGGAGATCGTTAGAATTATTGTTATCGTTCTTGAAGTGATTGCCAGCGTTGCCTTGATTGTTGCGGTTCTGGCCCAGTCCGGTAAGGAAGCAGGTCTGTCCGGTGCCATTGCCGGCAACACTGAGTCCTATATGAGCAAGAACAGCAAGGGCAATCTGGACAAGATGCTGGCTTCTGCTACCAAGTGGATCGCTCTGGCATGGATCCTGCTGACCCTGGCGCTGAGCTTGATTCCCCAGGCATAATGAAACAGACCACAGGAGTTTTCCTGTGGTCTTTTTTATGCGGTAGATTTTTCTGTATTGGTGTGATAGAATAAGAAAAACTCATTTGAAGGAGCGTTTTTCTATGGAAGAACTGAAACTTGCCGGCCTGGAGCCTAAACCGGTCTTTGCGTATTTTGAGAAACTGTGTTCCATTCCCCATGGTTCCGGTAATACAGAAGCTATCAGCGACTATCTGGTTTCCTTTGCCAAAGAACATGGCCTTTCCTACCGGCAGGATGCCCTTAACAATGTGATCCTCTTTAAGCCGGGAACTGCCGGATTTGAGGAGCATGCCCCCGTGATCCTCCAGGGTCATATGGACATGGTTTGCGAGCAGGATGAGACCAGCACTATTGACATGGCCAAGGATGGCCTGCAGATTGACCATGACGGCACATACGTTTTTGCGAAGGGCACCACCCTGGGCGGAGACGATGGCATTGCCGTTGCCTATGCGCTGGCTCTGCTGGCCGATGATAAGATCCCCCATCCGCCCCTTGAGGTAGTGATCACTGTGGACGAGGAAACAGGTATGTACGGCGCGGCAGGGATAGACCTGACCGAGCTGAAGGGCCGTACCCTTATCAACATTGATTCCGAGGAGGAGGGCGTATTTACGGTTTCCTGTGCGGGCGGTGCCCGGAGCACCATCTGCCTGCCTGTGGAACGTCACCCGGTCTATGGCCCTTGTGTCAAGCTGACGGTAGAGGGATTGCAGGGCGGTCATTCCGGCGTGGAGATCCACAAGAACCGGGCCAATGCCAATAAAGTGATGGGAATGTTCCTTAACCGGGTGCAGAAGCTGATGCCGGTGTGCATTACCAGTCTGTCCGGTGGAGCGAAGGATAATGCCATACCCCGTTCCTGTCAGGTGACTCTGGTAGCCCTGGGTATGTATATCGAGCGGATCAATGATATTGCGGAACAGCTCCAGCAGGAGATTCGGCAGGAGTATGATGAGCCGTTTGCGGTGGTCCGGGGAGATGACGTGGATGCTCTGGGCGGTAACGCACTGACGACTCAGGATTCGGCAAAGGTGATTGCCCTGCTCAACTCCGCCCCCAATGGTGTACAGGCTTGGAGTCAGGACATTGAAGGACTGGTGCAGACCAGCCTTAACCTGGGCGTTGCCCAGCTTAAGGAGGAACTGTACCTTACCTTCGCCGTGCGCAGCAGTGTCAACAAGGAGAAAACGGAACTTATGAACCGTTTGGAAGAACTGGCAACATTCCACGGCGGTACGTCCAGCCGGACAGGGGAATATCCTGCATGGGAATACAAGAAGGACTCCCGCCTGCGGGATACCATGGTGGATGTGTATGAGCGGATGTATGGAACCAAGCCTCAGGTGGTGGCGATCCATGCGGGTCTGGAGTGCGGTCTGCTCTGTGAAAAGCTGCCGGGGCTGGATTGCGTGTCCATTGGCCCCATGATGCAGGACATCCACACCAGCCGTGAGAAGCTGAATATCGCATCCACCCAACGTGTCTGGCAGTACCTTCAGGAAGTGCTGAAGCAGCTTTGAAGCTGGGTAAAAGAACAATAGGAGCACCTCCCCATGGGGAGGTGCTTTTACTTTCCACGCACCAGGTTAACGATCCATTTCAGATCCTCCCTATGCAGAACCTTTACAAGACACAGACTGCTGCCAAGGAGCAGGCAGAAAGAAAGTATCCGAATCCAGGGGTAGGGAAGGACATTTGCTGTATAGATGGCAAAAATGGTTGCGGCCCCGGTGAGAATGGGCACATGCCATTGGAATTTGCATCCGGATATTTTAATGAGGCGGCGAAAGCTCAGAAGAAAATTGATTAAGTGTGTAACCAGAAAGCTGAAATAGTACCCCTGTAACCCATACACCGGAAGCAGCAGATACAATAGCGCCACATCCATGGATGATGTGAAGATGTTGTACCGTACGCATATTTTCTGCTGGCCCAACCCTTTGGTCATGGCATCGGTGATGGCATCACAGTACAGCATGGGGATTAGCAGGGTATAGGATTTTAAGAGAGCGCCTGTTTGAGTGCTGTCATATAGCCACAGACAAATGGGCTCGGCGCACAGGAACATCACGCCGCAGCAAATACAGCCATAGAACATAACAACACGTAAGCTGCGGTTGACCAGATACTGTATCCTTACGGTACTTCCCGCCGCATTACATCTGGCAAGCTCCGGAATCAGCAGCTCCGCCAGGCCGTACACAATACACGCCGGGAACATGAGCACCGGAAATACCATGCCGCACACCATACCGAAGGCAGCCAGAGGATCCCCAATGCCGGAAAACAGGGACAGCCGCTTTGGCACCATCAGGTTTTCTGTGGTGGAAATGCCGGTTTTCAGATTATCTGCCAGAGCCAGAGGAACAGCGGCACGCATAAGTCTTGCCCTGACAGGGATTCTTGGGGCAGGAGGAACTTTCTGCCGCAGCCGCAGCAGAACCAAAGCGCACAGGGTAAAGGACGCCCCAAGGAAGCTGCCCCCAACCACGGCTTGACAAGCCCGGGCTGGGTCGGAATGGACAAAAAAACGCAGGGCTGTCAGGGTGAAGCCCATGGAGAAAACCTGCTCAGCCACCTCCACAGCAGCCAGCGTACCAATCCTGTTGGCAGCGGTGAAGTACCCGGTCATGACTCCGCACAGGCAGCTGATAGGTACACTGAAGCTTAGAAGACGTATAGCCCCTGTGGTTGCTGGATTCCCAATCCAATTTTCCGCCAGCCAGGGTGCCAGCAGATACAGTGCCAGTGCCACAGCTCCACTGCATACCATGCTGTAACGAAAACATCCGGACAAAACCCACACCACGTTGCCTGGCTTCTTACGTCCAAGCTCCTCGGCGGTTAAGTACATGGTGGCGGTTCGTATGCCTGCCATACCTGCCGTCATAGCCATAGCGCCTACCGACAGTACCAGCTGTACCAATCCAACACCGGCAGCGCCGATTTGTCCGGAGATATACACCTGAAACGAGGTGGATACCATTCGTAGCAGCAGATTCACCCCGGTAAGCATCAATGCGCTATAAAATATCGGTTTGCTTTTTTTCAAAAAACCACCCCTTGTCCAAAATCTATTCGGACAAGGGGTGAATTATTACTTCAGGTTAATCCACTGGCAGTGGATCGCCAAAGGACACTGGGCGCATTGGGGGGATCGGGCGGTGCAGATATCTCTGCCGAACAGCACAATCCGGTGGCAGAAATCGCTGCTCTCCTCCGGAGGGAGAATGGCACGCAGTTGGCTTTCCACCTTTTCCGGCTCCTTACCGACGGATAGTCCCAGCTTGCCGCAGATGCGGATACAGTGTGTATCGCATACAACACTGCCGGGAACGCCATAGATGTCACCTAATAACAGATTGGCGGTCTTTCTGCCCACACCGGGCAGGCGAAGAAGTTCCTCCATAGTACCGGGTACTTTTCCACCATAGTCACTCAGCAGCATCTGGCAGGCCAGCACAATGTCCTTTGCCTTCTGCCGGTAAAAGCCGCAGGAGTGGATATAGTTTTCTACATCCGAAATGTTTGCTCCGGCCATTGCCTCCAGTGTGGGATAGGCCTTAAACAATGCCGGCGTCACAAGATTTACCCTTGCGTCGGTGCACTGGGCGGAAAGCCGCACAGCTATCATCAGCTCATAATCCTTTTTATACTTCAGAGCGCAGGGCGCGTCCGGATAGCGCTGCTTCAGTATTTCAATAATGTCAAGTACTTTTGTCTGCATAAAAGCTCTCTTTTCTTTTGTTTTCTCAAGTTTATCATAAATTGTCGGGAAAGGGAAGTAAAATTTCTCCCGTCACACAATCCCTGTCCCGGGGATAATATGACATGGGGCCGCAAAGATGGCTGCAGCCCGGCCCGTGGCTTTGGAGGGAGAGCTTGCTTTCCCTCCGGCTTAGCCTAGCAGTCCTCTGTCCAGATGTCAGCGGTCAGGGCGGATATCTCATAGGTTGTATGGGGAACACTGCCGTCCGGTGTAAGTTTGGTGTAGTTCCTGCTTTGCAGCCTGCCGCATACGTGCACTGTGTCCCGTATCTGGCAACCCGCAATCTCCTGAGCGGTTCTGCCCCAAAAAATACATGGCAGGTAGTCTGCCCGCTTAAAGGCCCGTGGTACGGCCAGCATCACATCGCAGATTTCCCGGCCCAGAGGTGTGCGGCGGAAATTTGGTTCCCGACAGACTGCGCCTGTGAGGATAACCTCGTTCACAGGTTCTCCGCACTCGGCGGTGATACCGGTGGCAAATACAAAGATCATCAGATGTCTTGAACCGTCAGATCTATGGTTGTGGGAGCGGATCTGGCCTGTAACCGTCAGCATGTCTCCGGCGGTGGGATCCAGTTCATTCAGCACATTCTCCGGTACGATTACCGGAAGTACATCAATTGTCCCGGAAAGACGTGGGACCTCCAACACGAACCGAAAAAATTTCTTTCCATGATTTTCGTGGGAAAAATAAGGCAGCGCCTGCAAAGTTCCCCGCAGAGTGACAGTGTTGCATGTTTGTTCCATAAGTACCACCTCAAAACCAATGTATGGAATATCCTATGTGCGTTCCAGAAAGAAAGAACCATCCGTCATGGTGCGGCAGTGGTGGAATAAACAATAAAAGAACGGCACCTCCCCCAAGGAAGGTGCCATTAGAGAAAATCCGGTATTCTTAAAAATCAGGGGTTGCCAGCTTGTTCAGGTCGTTTTGCAGCATGCAGCAGTTGACAATGCCCAGACCCAAAAGTCCAAGAATCAGGTATAGCACGGAGTTATCCTGATGGGCAATATTCCTGGCAGCGCAGCCTTCGGCAAACTTTTTCTCCGTGAGGTAGAAGCCCAGAAACGGCAGGAACAGCATCAAAACAATTTCCAGAATGGCACTGTCAGAGGGGTCTTTTACAGAGATGGCATCTCTTGTCATGGTGATTACCCAGTAGATACCGTAAATACCACAGGTGATCAGAGTTAAGAGAATTGCGGTAACAATGTTGCGGCTTTTGATATTCATAGAATGACCTCCTGTCTAAAGTAATATAATTTTATCACAATAGAAATTACCCTGTCAACAAAATATTGCAAAAAACAACAAAGGAGTTTACAATGGGGAAGAGGGGGGATCAATGTGTTCAGGAAAATGCGAATCTTATTGGTAACTGTACTAGTGGCAGCGGGCTGTCTAGGACTGTATTTGCTGGCAAGAAGCGGAATGAGAATCCCCTGTGTGTTCAATTTGGCTACAGGACTTCAATGCCCCGGCTGCGGCAATACCCGGGCGGTGCTTGCGCTGATGAGAGGAGAGTTTCTAACAGCGTTAGAGTGTAATTGGTTGTTCCCGGCGGAATTTTTCTATCTGGGCTGGGTATACTGCCATACAGCATACAGGTACTATAAAACCGGTAAAGTGAGTTATCGGCCGCCATTTCCATGGTTGGACGGGCTGATACTGGCGGGAATTGTGCTTTGGGGCATTCTTCGAAATATAGTTGGCCTTTAACGCATGGTTGACTTTTTGTAAATAAGATGGTATGATTTACCGGCATGGAGAGTTGTCCGAGCGGTTTAAGGAGCCAGTCTTGAAAACTGGTGATGGGGAAACCCACCGTGAGTTCGAATCTCACACTCTCCGCCAACAGAAAGAGCCACCCAAAGGGTGCCTCTTTCTGTTGGCGGAGATATACGTGGAGATTCGAAAGTGAAATAGCAATATGCCGGTGGCATATTCCTGCCACCAGTTCAAATACTGGTGGCAACCTTAATTTTCCCCTATGGTGAAAATGCAAACGAATCTCCACTCTCCGCTTCATACATTGAACACCTAAAGTGTGTGCTAATAACAGAAAGAGCCACCCAAAGGGTGGCTCTTTCTGTTGGCGGAGATATACGTGGAGATTCGAAAGTGAAATAGCAATATGCCAGTGGCATATTGCTGCCACCAGTTCAAAAACTGGTGGCTACCTTAATTTTCACCTATGGTGAAAATGCAAACGAATCTCTACGCGCAAATTCAACGCCATTTTAACGGCAGATTAATTGCAAACTGGAGCCTAGTTTTGTAATTAATCCTCTTGATTTTTATTTGAGTATTGTTTATAATTTTATCAGTATTTGCTTTTGCAAATCAAAAAAATAAAAGGAGAGAGAAACGGTTATGGATAAGTTTTTCAAGATTTCCGAACGCGGCTCAAATGTTAAGACAGAAATTGTCGCTGGCTTAACAACTTTCTTCGCAATGGCGTATATCGTCATTACCAACCCCAATCAGATCACAAGCTTCTCCACGGATGGCGCTCTGGGACAGATTTGGAACGCAGTCTATGTGGCATCTATTCTGGTTGCAGTGATCGGCACTCTGCTGATGGCACTGTATGCAAAGATGCCCTTCGCACAGGCTTGTGGCATGGGTCTGAATTCCTTCTTCTTTGTGAGCTTTATTCTGCCTGCGTTGATCTCCGGTGGTGATTTTATTGCCGGTTATCAGTCTGGTCTGGTCATCATTCTGGTGTCCGGTTTTGTGTTCCTGCTGTTCTCCATTACTGGCTTGCGTTCCAAGGTCGCAAAGGCTCTGCCCGATTGCCTGAAAAAGGCTATTCCTGCCGGCATTGGCCTGTTTATTGCCTTTATTGGCTTCCAGAACGTGGGCATCATTCAGGCAAACCAGTACACCTTGGTTCAGTTCAATGACTTCCATGGCGCAATTGCCAGTGGTGAGTTTGTGACCGCTTCTCTTCCTGCTTTGCTGGCTCTGCTTGGTCTGATTGTTATTGCAATTCTGGAGAAGGCAAAAGTCAAGGGATCCGTTCTGATTACTATTGCTGGTATTACCGTTCTTTACTACATTGTTACCGGTACTGTTCCTTCCTTTGATATGAGCCAGATTGGCCAGGCATTCAAGGACTTTGGTACCATCGGTGTCACCGGTGTATTCCAGGCTTCCGCCTGGAAGGACGCTTTCACAGGCCCTGCCATTGGTGGCGTTCTGTCTGCTGTTATGCTGATCATCACCTTCTGCCTGGTGGATATGTTTGATACCATCGGCACTCTGTATGGCTGTGCTTCTCAGGCTAACATGCTGGACGAAAATGGTGACCCCATTGATGTAGACAAGTGCATGACCTGTGACTCCGTTGCTACTGTTGCCGGCGCAGTTATGGGCACTTCTACCTGCACCACCTTCGTTGAGTCTGCTGCAGGCGTTGGCGCAGGCGGCCGCACCGGTCTGGCAAGCCTTGTTACTTCCGCTTGCTTCCTGCTGTGCCTGTTCCTGACTCCTCTGGCAAAGCTGGTTCCCGCATGTGCAACTGCTCCCGCTCTGATCTATGTGGGTGTTCTGATGCTCAAGGGCTTTGCTAAGGTGGATATGAACGATGTTCGTTCTGCTGTTCCCGCGTTCCTGGCTCTGATCATGATGCCTCTGACTTACTCCATCTCTAACGGTATCGGCATCGGCTGCATTGCCTACACCCTGATCACCCTGTGCACCGGTAAGTATAAGAAGACTGATGTTCCTGTCACTGTTATTGCAGTGCTGTTCATCCTGCGCTTCTGCCTGATTACCATGTAATTTTAATAAAAAAGAAAGCGGTGCTTCGGCACCGCTTTCTTTATTCAAAAATTGTTACATCAATCAGTTCCTGATATTTTTCCGTAGTTCCTTCAATTTTCTTCATTAAAATTTCGGCTGCTTTCTTCGCCCAGCCGTTTTCGGACATCTTAATACTTGTAAATACAAACGGTAAAAATAGATGGGAGGCGATGGCATCAAAACCAATGACAGGAATACTCATCCTCTGATCCTCTGTCATGTACGACATGATTTTAAATGCAATTACATCAGAAAAGGCAACAATTGAGTCATATAGTTCCTGTTTTCCAACTGTTTCAGCAATAGATTCTGTAACAACGCCCATAGGACTTATTTCAATAAATCGATTCTCATCGAGGATAATCCCTGCTTCCTCAAATGCTTTTTTCAAGCCTTCAAAACGGTTCTGACTCCCCTCAATATACGAGTATGCACCAATATACAAAGGTTTTTTACAGCCTTTTTCAAGCAGTTTCTTTCCTGCCAAATATCCTCCCTTTACATCATCGGCACATACATAATCGGTATCAACATCGGCAAAAAAACGCCCGATCAGAGCAAAGGGAATCTCCAAGAATTTCAAAAATTCTACATTCTTTGTACTCTGTTGGCAGGGACACAGTAAAATACCGTCAACCT
This sequence comes from Faecousia sp., assembly GCA_045538415.1. Lineage (GTDB taxonomy): Bacteria > Bacillota > Clostridia > Oscillospirales > Oscillospiraceae > Faecousia. The sequence continues at coordinate 10,867 of JAZSRI010000084.1, forward strand.
GTTTGCTGTAAGCCGTGGTAATTGCCTGGCGTTCAACAGCCTCATCCTCATTGGTATTGAGGATAATAACCGAATAATTAAGTACCTTCATCTTATCTTCAATCAGCTTAATCTGGTGAGCAATATGAGGGTTTGAAATATCCGGAACAATCACCGCTATCGTGTATGTTTTACCTGATCGTAATGCGGCGGCGGGACCATTGGTAACGTAACCCAGCTTTTTAGCGGTATCAAACACCTTCCGTCTGGTTTCTTCCGAAATATCGTCCACACCGTTAAATACATGAGACACGGTCCCGACTGTAACATTTAATTCTTTGGCAATATCTTTTAATGTAACTTTTTTCATACAAATATCTCCTGTTATCCATATTGTATCGGTTTGAAATATATCTGTCAACAATTGCATTGACAAAAATTTTACTCTGTGCTACTATAACGTTATAGGCGTACTATATCGTTATAGTAAATTAGGGAGGAATTTATAAATGAATGCGATCCATAATAACATTACCTTCGCGCTTTTCTTTGGAAACCGGGGATTCTTTCCTGGCGAAGTAATTGCAAGCGCAAGAGAAGAGGTTCAAAAAGCTGTTGTCCGTGCCGGATTTAATTACATCTGCATGGCTGCGGAGAAAACCCGGTACGGCGCTGTTGAAACAATACAGGAAGGAAAACTGTATGCCGACTTCCTGGAAGAAAATGGGCATAAAGTTGACGGCGTTATTTTATGTTTGCCCAATTTCGGAGACGAAAATGGTGTGATCGCCGCTTTGAAGAACGCGAATGTACCCATCCTTGTGCAAGCATATCCGGATGAAATTGGCAAGATGGATTTTGCCCAAAGACGGGATGCCATGTGCGGAAAATTTGCCGTTTGTAACATTCTCAGACAGGCAGATATTCCCTACACTCTGACTAAAAAATTTGTTGTTCACCCAGCAAGTGATAGTTTCAAAAGGGATTTGGAAGATTTTGCGGGAATCTGCCGAATTGTTAAGGGAATGAAATCTTTTAACGTGGGTGCAATCGGTGCAAGAACAACCGCATTTAAAACCGTAAGATTCGACGAGATCGCATTTCAAAAAAGAGGAATTAACGTTGAAACTATCGATTTGAGCGATGTGTTTGCAAGGATGGAAAAAATGCCTCCTGAACGTATCGCGGAAAAAAGAGAACAGATTCTGGCTGTATCAAATTTTTCCGGCTATCCTGAGGGAAAGCTCGATACTTTAGCAAAGGCACTCGCCGCGTTTGAAGCTATTGTCAAAGATTACAATCTGCATGCTGTTGCTATCCGCTGTTGGAACGAATTTGAAACTACCCTGGGTGTTGCACCCTGCGTCTGCCTCTCGCTTTTAAATGAAGTTGGCATCAGCGCCGCCTGTGAGGTCGATGTCACAAACGCTGTTATGATGCGTGCATTATCTCTTGCAGAAAACGCACCCTGTACACTTCTTGATTATAACAACAATTATGGCGAGGACGAAAACAAAGCAATTCTGTTCCATTGCGGCCCTGTTGCGCCCTCACTCCTTTTGGATAAGGGAGAAATCACCGAACATTTAATGTTCAAAAAAAGCTTTGGCGACGGGTGCGGTGTTGGAGTCAACAAAGGCAAACTGAAACCGGGCAACATCACTTTCGGCAGCATTAAAACAGAAAACGGACAGGTATGCAGTTTTATCACCGAAGGTAAGTTTACTGATGATGTGATTGAGGAAGCCTTCTTCGGCTGCGGCAGAGTGGTTGAAAAAGAAAAGCTTGGCGACGTAGCAAATTATATGGGTGAAAACGGCTACAAGCACCATGTTGCTGTTGTGTATGGTAGCTGCAGTAAAAGAATTCAGGAAGCATTTCATAAATATTTAAATTATAAGATTGATGTTTTATAAGGAGAAAGCTATGGCTGAAATTACTTACGACGCAAAAACGATTATGAGAAACGGGTATCCCAAAATTAAAAAATTAGGAGCCTGCAGCCCCAACGGTGAGATGACGCCCTTTGTGTGGGGAGACAGACTCATGCGTATGGAGCTGATTGATCCCTTAAATGGGACAAATAATGCCATTCGCCGTTATGCCGGCATTCGGGATGTGGAAAGCGGAAAAATTATTTCGGAACTGGCAGAAGACAGCTATTTCCACTCAGCTTACATCGAGGGTGATACTGCCTACGTTTTAGGCGTTGATATGAAAGACCGTAGTACCATCCGCATTTATGAAAGTAAGGATTTAATCAACTGGAGCAATCGCCCTTTGCTTACAAATCCCGGTTGGGTATATTATAATACAGCCCTTACGAAAGGTCCGAATGGCTATGTTCTCTTAATGGAGGCAGGCGATCCGGAAGAATATGTAGGCGTTAAATTTACATTCTTTTTTGCCACTTCTCCTGATCTTAAAGAGTGGACCTTTATGGACTTTAATCTTGGGTATTCCACAGAGCGGTATATGGGCGGACCGTGGATGAAATACGTGGATGGATGGTATTATGTGATCTCTGTAACGGAGCTCCCCTGCCAACGGTATACCAATTACATTTACCGCACAAAGGATTTCAAAGACTGGTATGTAGGTTACTATAACCCCATCTTAATGCCGGATGAAGACGACCGCAAGATTTCACCTCGGGCGACAGACTTATCTGAAGAATTACTGAAACAGATTCCCACAGGATTTAATATAAGCAATTCCGATATTGATATGTGCGACTACAACGGAAAAATTTATATGAACTACTTAGTCGGTAATCAATTGGGATTCTACTATATGGCAGAAGCCGAAGTTGAGGGTACGGTAGATGCGTTTATAAAATCCTATTTTGAATAAATTGCTGTTTAAAAGCTAGGTCCCCATAAATCATGCATAGTTTCCAGCGCGCAAAAAGGGCTTGTAAGAATGTAGAAAATGCACTCTTACAAGCCCTTTAACAGTTAGGGTAGGTTAAGCATCTGGACACCGCCGTTGCCGTTGGGGATGGCTGTTATACCGGGGCCGGTGAAGCGGTATTTGGTGATTGCCGGTGAATATAAGGTTCCACTGCGTCCAGACGCAGCGGGCAACGCTGGTCCACGCTGCATTTCGTTTTTCAAATTCCCCTCATAGATTTCACAAAAAAGACCACACCGGATGGCATGGCCTTTTTTGCTTGAGAGTAACCAAACGGAGGAGAATCAGGGTGAAAGCAAGTAAAGATACTGTAAGAGCGCTTTGGTTCGTTTTAATTTATAGCGCCAGTCTCCGTTTTCTTTATAGTAGAAAAACGCACTTAAACTATCTTCTAAGCATAGTTTTTATTTGTTACCGATTTTTGTTTCCTTACGGATTTGCCTGAATTCCTTACGGTATGCAGCCGGCGTTTTTCCGCAGAGCTTGTGAAATTGTTTTGTGAAATAGGAGCTGCTGTTAAATCCGCACAGCAGCGCGATATCCGTGATGCCTTTGTCTGTGGCTTCCAATAACTTTTTGGCGGATTGGATGCGATAGTCCATCAAATATTCCATGGGTGATTGCCGGATAGAAGTGCGGAAACTGCGCAGGCATTCTCGTGTGCTAACAGCAGCTGAAGCGGCAATCTGTTCTAGGGTCAACTTTTCAGAAAAGTTTTCCTGAATAAACGAAAGCATGCTGAGTATCCGATCCTGATTCTTCCCGGGAGAAAAAATGTTGTCATCAGCACTGCGCAAGACCTCTAAAAGAAGCAACCAGATCTCGCTGAGCAGATTCCGGGTTTGGAATTCGTTGTCCGATTGCTTCTGCAGATGACCAAGCTGCCGCAGTTTTCCAATCAATCCCCGATGCGCTTCGGTATTCATGTAAAAAGGAACCAACTCCAAATGACGGTTTTGGGTTATCGGATTGATATATTTTGTCTCGAATACACTCTTGAAGTGGCCGCTCAGAAACACCGGATGGAACAAATGGGAGTCCATCACGCAGTCAGGTTGTCCTTCCATAGCGCAGAGAATATTGCTGTTGATGAAGAATGCATCTCCTTTTTGCAAGGTTATGACTTTGGAGGGGGTACAAACCCGAAGCGTGCCTTCCAATACCAAATTGAATTCCAACGCCTCGTGCCAGTGCCATGGCACAGCCGTCTTTTCTAGATCTACATGGTGATAAGTGTAGGGATACTCATTGTGAAGACCTTCTATCTCCTCCATCTGATTGTTTCGGATACGCAGTTTCATAATAAAAAACCTTTCAATAAATTGCAATAATTGGCGAGATTATTATAAAAAATGGCGGTATATTGCTTTGAATTGCTGAGAATAAATGTATAATAATTATATCAGGAGCAATTCTGAAAGTAAAGAAATATTTCTTGACTAAGGAGGTAATTCTATGAGTACTGTGTGGATTGTTGTTTTCGGTGTAGCTGGGCTTTTTGGTCTATATCAATTTGATCGGTGGCTTACAAACTAAAGAAATAATAAAGAACTCCCCATAGCCTTTTGAACTGCTCCCCGTCAAGTGGACAGTGAAATAAAATAAAAATTTTCATGCTTCCGGTGACCCGGTTTTGGGTTGCCGGAATTCTTTTTATGCCACCAACGGATAACTGTAGTGCTTCTCCATCGGCGTCAGAACACCCAGATTGCGCTGTACCCGGCGGTTGTTGTAGTAGCTGATGTAATTCTCAATCATCCGCACAAGCTCCTTACGGCTTGTAAAACGCTTGCCGTAATATCTCTCTCGTTTCAGAATACCCCAGAACCCTTCCATAGGGCCGTTGTCAATGCACTTGGCAATTCTGGACATGCTCTGTCTCATCTTTGCTTTCTTCAGCTTGTTGTAGAATACCCGGTTGGTATACTGGAAACCCCTATCACTATGAAAAAGCGGATGTGCGTTTGGGTTGGCTTTAATAGCGGCGTCCAAGGTGTCGAATACAAGCGGATTATCATTGCGGTCCCGGATAATATACGCAACAATTCTGCGGTCATACAGATCCAAAATGGCGCTGAGGTACAGCTTGTGTACGGCAGGTCCTTCATACCACTTAAATTCTGTCACATCGGTCAACCACTTCTCGTTAGGCATACTTGCGTGAAATTGGCGGTTCAGCCAGTTCTTTGCAATGTGTTGAGGATTGGCTGCTTGTCGTGTACAGCCATTGTTTTTGTACTTGATAGTGGATTTGATATCCAAACTGCGGCAGATTCTCAGCACCCGTTTCTCGTTTACATTTAGATTGTGGTCATGTGCCAGGTCATCCTTTATGCGGCGGTAACCTTTGTCAGGGTTCTCTGTATGTATCTGCTCCATAATTTCTGCGATCTCCTCGTTTTCCAACTCTCTGCTACACTTCTTGCCGCTAAGCCAACGGTAGTAGGCAGCTCTGGATACACCAAGTAAGTCGCAACTTATTTCAACAGGATCTCCATATTCTTCTTTGCATTCTTTAATTGCCAGATAGATGTGAGATTGCCGAACCTGGCTCAGCCCCGCCTCCTTTCTATCTCCTCCAATTTTTTTAGCAGATGATTCTCCATTTCCAGCATTTTTAGCTTGTGTTTCAGCTGCTCAATCTCGATCTGCGCCTGCTCCAGTTCTGTCCGGGGCTGCTGATCCTTCTTCCGCTGACCCCGCCGGTCTTCCAAGGCCGCTTCTCCGCCCTCTATGTACTTAAGAGTCCAGCTGCGGGCCTGCTGGTAGCTGACATTATACTGAATGGCAACCTCTCCATAGTTCCTGCCGTTGGAGATACATGCTTTTGCAACAGCAACCCTCTCGGCTTGGGTGGTTTCTCTTCCTTTGGTCATATGGCTTCCTCCTGTCTGTTTCTTGAAATCCTTATGACCATTATACACCTTAATCCAAGCTCTGAGCTGACCTGTTGAACGAATTTTGTAGATTTTGCAAATCTTGCGTAGCCCACCTCTGCCAGAAAGATAATCTTTAACAGCTGCCTCCTTAAGCACTGGGGCATATCGCCGGTTTCCCTGATGTGGCATGAATGCCTCAATGCCTTCTGTTTCGTATAGTCGGATCCAATCTTCTACTGCGTGATGATCTACGCCCAGCTGTGATGCTGCTCCACGTATGCTGATTTCTCCATTGATGCACGCTTTCGCTGTCCTTATCTTTTCTTCTACCTTAGTCCTTTTCTTCTGTGACATATAAATACCCCCATAAGAAACAGTTTTCTTTTTCACTGTCTCTTATGGGGGTAGCATATCA
>JAZSRI010000032.1:0-7158 GCA_045538415.1 Faecousia sp.
GTTGGAACTGCGGCCGGAAGTACGCTTCTGACCCTTGACCACCAGGGTGTCCATATCCAGTGCGTCACAGTAGAAAAATTCCTTCCACTGATCTGCCAATACGCCGCCAAGTGCGCCCAAACCTGCTTTAATAAGTCCCATAATCATTACTCCTTTTTATTTTTATCGTACCATAAGTTATCCCCATAATCAAGCTATATGGTTGAGAAAAAGCACGCTTACCGCCCTGTTAAAGCCGAAGATACAAACGCAGCCCCGCCCCGGATGTTCCGGAGTGGGGCTGGATGTTTTTATATGGCTATAGCCTTTTCACGAACAGGGCACGGATTGCGTTCAGGACCGCAAGAACCATTACGCCCACATCCGCAAAAATCGCCACCCACATATTGGCGTATCCCACAGCAACCAGCAGTAATGCCAGCAGCTTCACGGCAATGGCGAACACCGTGTTCTGGTAGACGATTCCAAGACATTTCCGGGATATTTTAATGGCTTTGGCAACCATTACAGGGTCATCGTTCATAAGTACAACATCGGCAGCTTCAATGGCGGCATCGGAACCCATCGCGCCCATGGCGATGCCGATATCCGCCCGGGACAGCACCGGCGCGTCATTGATACCGTCACCCACAAAGACCAGCGTCCGCTTTGGATGCTTCCGACTCAGAAGCTGCTCTACTTTTGTCACCTTATCCCCGGGCAGAAGCTGCGCAAAATACGTATCGATACCCACTTCCGTAGCAACCCTGTCTGCCACCGCTTTGCTGTCACCGGTAAGCATAACCGTATGCTTCACGCCGGCAGTACGAAGCGCGCTCACCGCTTGCTTGGCCGTGGGCTTTACCATATCGGAAACCAGAATATAACCTGCGTACTTTCCGTCCAGAGCAACATGCGCAACGGTTCCCACTGTCTGGATATGCTCACAAGGAATGTTCAGTTGTTCCATAAGACGGGCATTTCCTACTGCTGTTTCAACGCCGTCGACCTTAGCGGTCACACCGCTGCCGCTGATTTCCCGGATTTCCCCCACCCGGGTACGGTCGATTTCCTTTCCGTAAGCCCGCTGGAGGCTCTTGCTGATAGGATGGCTGGAAGCGCTTTCCGCAAGGGCAGCAAACTCCAGAAGTAGCTGCCGGCTGAGCGTGCTGTCCTCCAAATGGATTTCACTGACTTCAAAAACACCTTGGGTCAAAGTGCCTGTTTTATCGAAAGCCACATAGCCAGTTTTGGACAGCGCCTCCAGATAGTTAGAACCTTTCACCAACACACCCTCTCTGCTGGCGCCGCCAATGCCGGCAAAAAAGCTCAGGGGGATACTGATTACCAGGGCGCAGGGACAGCTTGCCACAAGGAAGGCGAGTGCCCGGTAGAGCCACTGACTCCAATTGGCTTCCGCCCCGGCAATCAGTCCAGTGACAGGCGGAAGCACCGCCAGCGCCATAGCGCTGTAACACACCGCAGGGGTGTAGATTTTAGCGAATTTGGAGATAAAGTTCTCGGATTTGGACTTACGGGAACTGGCGTTCTCCACCAGTTCCAACACCTTGGAAACGGTGGATTCCCCAAACTCTTTGGTTGTGCGAATTTTCAAAACGCCGCTCATGTTAATGCAGCCGCTGATGACCGCATCCCCAACCTGCACGTCCTGGGGCAAACTCTCACCGGTCAGGGCGCTTGTGTTCAGGGTAGATACCCCCTCCGTCACAATGCCGTCAATAGGCACTTTCTCTCCGGGCTGTACCACAATCACAGTACCAACCGCCACCTCATCAGGGTCAACTTGTTCCAAACTGCCGCCCACTTCCACATTGGCATAATCCGGGCGAATGTCCATGAGCTGTGTAATATTCCTGCGGCTCCTGCCCACAGCGTAGCTTTGGAACAGCTCGCCCACTTGATAGAACAGCATCACCGCAATGGCTTCCACATAGTCGCCGGTATCAATAAGACCCAGAAGGATAGCGCCGATGGTCGCCACACTCATCAGGAAATTCTCATCAAAGACCCGTCCGTTACGGATACCCTTCCAGGCCTTCCGGAGAATATCGTACCCAATTACGAAATAGGGGATCATATACAGTCCGAACCGGAACAGTCCCTCTACAGGCAGGAAAAACAACCCGGTCAGCATTGCGGCGGAAATGATAATCCGAATGAGCATTTTTCGTTGTTTTTTATTCATGGAATCTCCTCACTGATTAAACAAAGCGCACCCGGTCCGGTGACAAGGCGCGCTTGCGGTTACGTTGTTTACAGGTAGATTACGCAGTCATCTTCCACTTTCTTGCAATTTTTGCAGACCGCCTGCATAACAGTGCCCACATCCTCGCCTTCTTCAAACTCAACAATCATCTTCTGGGTCATGAAATTCACAGTGGCAGCCTTAACACCGGGGGTTTTTCTTGCGGCTTCCTCCATCAGGTTCGCGCAGTTGGCGCAGTCTACTTCGATCTTATAGGATTTTTTCATCCGGGGTTCCTCCATTTGATCTTCTATTTATCTTAAGCATTTCTATTGTATTCATGGTTTCAAAGCCTGTCAACGGGTTGGGATAAAAGCCTGCTTTTCGGTATATTTTCATTTCTATTTGGATTATTATATTGCCAGCTGCATGTCCAAATGGTATAATTTAGGAAAGGAAGGAGTGTTGCCTATGGACAAAATCATTCTGCCTCACGAGCACAGTAATGTTTCTGATGGTCTGCAGCACAGCATGCCCAGCAGCCAGTCTTTTGAAGTGATTGCGGAAATTTTTAAGATCCTTTCGGATGCAAAGCGTGCCCAATTATTTTGGATTCTGTGTCACTGTGAGGAATGTGTCATCAATCTGTCCGCACTGATAGAACTGAGCAGTTCCGCCGTTTCCCATCATTTGAAGCTTTTAAAAACCACCGGCTTTATTGTAAGCCGCAGAGCCGGTAAAGAGGTCTATTACACAGCGGCGGATACCCAAAAAGCCAGCATTCTCCACCAGATGATCGAACAGATTTTAGAAGTTTCCTGTCCGGTGGAAAGTACCCCTATAGATTTGCACAGCTATGACGCCAATGTCCACATCATTACCCAGATCCACGCTCTGCTCACCGGGGATATCCGCAGCCGCTACACCATAGAACAGCTTGCGGAGCGGTTCTCCATGAACCAGACCACTTTAAAAACCACCTTCAAAACCATATACGGCAAGCCCATTGCCGCCTATATGAAGGAATATCGTGTAAAGCAGGCAAAAGAACTGTTGGTACAGACAGACTGTCCCATTTCCCAGATTGCACAGGCCGTGGGGTACGAAAACCAGAGTAAATTTACCCAAGCATTTAAAGGCGTAACCGGCATCCTGCCCAAAGATTACCGCAAACAGGCAGACAGGCCCGTTCCCCACAGTTTTCACCCCTAGAATGTACCTGCAATGAATCACCTCTGTTACAGTCCGTTTGCTGCTCCATCGGCTTAGTATAAGAATAGGTTTTTTCAGGAGGAACTTCCTGTGAAGAAAAACATGCCCAACTATACTAAGCCCAAGACCACGATGCCCATTGGAGCTACCGGCACTGCCGTTAGCCTTCTCCATGCAAAGAACGCAGCCGGAACGAATTCGTTCCGGCTGCTCTATTTTTAGATATCCAGCAGTTTCAGGTCCTCTTCCCTGACCTTGCGCAGTTCCTTTTTGTTCATCATATCATAGATGACAGGGACTACATATAGCGTCATGATGGTGGCGTAGAAAAGGCCGCCAATACAGCAAACGGCAATGGGGCGCATTAGGATACTGCCCGCATCGTTGCTTATGGCCATCACGATCTGGCCGAGAATGGTAGTGATGGTGGTCATCAGGATGGGCCGCATTCTGGTAACGCCTGCTTCCAGAATCGCCTCCCGGCGCTCCATACCATCCAGGCGCAGCTGGTTGATATAGTCCACCAACACGATGCCGTTGTTGACAATGATACCCACCAGCATCACAAATCCAATCATGGAGATAATACTGACCTCCATATTACAAATCAGAAGCGCCAGGAAACCTCCGGTGAAAGCCAGAGGGATGGTGAACATGACGATAAAGGGAGATTTCGGGGACTGGAACTGGGCCACCATCACAAGGTAGACCAGCAGGATACCCACACCCAACATCAGAAGCAGCTGCTCCATTGCCTCCATAATGGCCTCATTCTCGCCGGCGAAGGAATAGCTCACCCCTTCCCCAAGATCCAAACCGCCCAACAGGTTTTCCGCTCTTGCAGTCATCAGGGTCACATTATAACCCTCGGAAAGCTGGGCAGTAACGGTCAGATAGCGGCGCTGATCCATGCGGTTGATGGTGGCAAGACTGGTGGTCTGCTCCACTTCCGCAAAATCGCTCAGGGGAACTTTCTCCGTTTCGCCGTCCCTGTTGGTCACTTCAAACACATAATCCCGCAGTTTCTGGGCATCCAGCACCGCGCCCTCCGGTTTTTCTACAATCACATCGGTAGAAATACCGTCCAACTGCAGGGATGCCACTGTGCCGTCAGCGGTGAGACCCGCAGCCAGCTCCATATAGACCTGCGCAATGGTAAGGCCGTGCTTCATGGCCTTATTCCGGTCAATGGACACATGCAGTGCCGGTGCGGCATCCTCCAGTCCGTTGGACACTTGCCGGATACCGGTCATATTCTCCAATGCGTCAGCGGCTGTTTCCGCGGCATTTTGGAGCGTCTGCATATCATCGGCATAGATATCCACAGAGATACCGCTGCCGGTGAGCATGGACATGTCCATCATGGCAGAGGATGCGGAAACCGTACATTCCATATCCGCACATACCTGCTCAATTTCCTTGCCCACAGCGCTGCCGGACGCTTTCTCATCTTCCAGTGTCACATAGACCGTCAGGCTGTAACTGGTGCTGCTGATACCTCCTGCCATGGAAAAACCGGTGTCCATCATGGCACCCACGGTGGCGATACCGTCCACAGATCCGATCCGTGTGAGCACCTCATCAGCCAGTTCCCCAGCCTGTTCCATATCAGCACCCTCAGGCATGGTAACAGAAACCGTCACATTGGGAGAGTCCATGCTGGGCATGAAGATAAAGCCCTTGGAAAGGCTGGCTGCCGCACTGGCAACAAGAGCTGCTACAGCCAGAATCAGCACCACCGCTTTATATTTCAGCGCCCATGCGGCGCTCTTTTTGTAGGCAGGCAAAATATATTTTTCCATAATGCCTTCCCTCGTCACACGTTCCTTGCGGAGCATGCCGGATGCCATGGCAGGCACCAAGGTCAGAGAGATAATCAGAGAGGCAATCAGAGAGTAGGACATGGTCAGCGCCAGATCCGTAAACAGCTGCTTGGTAATGCCCTCCACAAAAACAATGGGCAGGAACACACAGATGGTGGTAAGGGTGGAGGCAGTAACAGCACCCACCACCTGTCCGGCGCCGGATACCGCTGCCTGAATGGCATTGGCACCCTTTGCCCGGAGCCGGTAGATATTCTCGATAACCACCACCGAGTTATCCACCAACATGCCCACCGCAATGGCAAGACCGGAGAGGGAGATCATGTTCAGGGTGACTCCTGAGAAATACATCAGTACGATGGCAAAAATCACGCTGATGGGAATGGAGCAGAGGGTCACAAAAGTAGGCCGCAGATCCTTCAGGAACAGCAAAAGAATCAGAACCGAAAACAGCGCCCCCAGGAACAGGTTATTGAGGATGGATTCCACCACCATGAAAATATAGTCACCCTGATCCATCAGAGATACAAATTTCAGGCCTTCATATTCCTTTTCCAATTCCCGGAACCGGTCTGCAATATTCTGGGTGGTTTCGGCGGTGGCGTAGGTGCTCTGCTTTTCGAAGTTGAGCATTACACTGTCCAAACCATCCAGCTTGGCATAGGTTTCATCCCGGTTGTCCGTGAGGGTAACCACCGACACGTCACTAAGATAGATGGGATCGATTCCCTCCATGCCCATATCAAAAAGCAACAGGTTTTCCAGGGTCTCCAGCTCCGTAATTTCATCGCCGATGGACACCATATAGGAGATATTACCCTCCTGCACATAGCCTGCGGGCATAGAGAAATTCTGGGCAGTTAGAATCTGGGTTACCATATCCATGGTAATGATATTGTTTAAATCTGCCTGCTGCAGCGCGTTTGTCCGGCTGTCCTCCAGGGTTTCCAGACCCGTGTCGATCTGGGTAATGGCCATATCCAGAGAGGAGGCACCGGCGGCAAGCTGGCCCGCGGCAGTACTGATCTGCAGCATGCCGGAAATCTTCTGCTGTTCCAGCATTGCCTCGGCTTGTTCCATGGTCACAAGACCGGATTCCAATTCCTTCTTGGCAGCAGTAAGCTGGTCGAGCTGATTTTTGGTGTCGCTGACCAGTTTTCCCAACCCGGCCCGGTCAGTGTCCTGACTTTCCAGAATTTTATCGATTGCTGCCACAGCGCCGTCCGCCAGTTCACAGGCGGCCATAGCCTTTATAACCTCGGCATCCAGTGTCTCTTCGGTAACGCCGTTGACCGCCAGAGCGGCTTTGTAGGCCGCCTGCATTTGGGCAAGTTCTGCCTTCCACGTGGCAAGAAGAGTGGTCTTTTCTGTCAGCTGCGCCGCTATATCTTTATCTTTCCCCTCGGGATCCTGGGCTTTCAGCCCCTCGATTTCCACCTCCAGAAGCTGGATCTTGGTCTGCAGGTTAAAAATCTGTTCCCGCTGGGTCTGGAGCTGCTTCAAAGCCGCCAGTCTGTCCTGCGCCGCCTGCTGTTGCGCCAGTGCCTGATTCACCTGATCGTTCAGGGCATTGAGGGTTTGGTAAGTTGCAGTCAGCGGCAGCACCGCATTTTCTATCTCTTTCTGGGCTGCCAGAAGCTTATTCTTTTCCGAGGTAAGCTGATTCTGCCCCTGGATCATAGCACCGGCGCTGTTCTTGAGCTGTTCCTGGGCTGTCTCCATCTCAGCCTTGCTGTCTTCCATCTGGGTCTTTTGATCCTGCAGCTCCTGCGCGGCTTCATCCATCTTGCTATTGATAGCGTCAGCAATTTTCCGGTTCACCCGGTCAATCTTGCTCTGATCCAGCACCACATGCAGCTGCTGCTGAATCATACCTGTAGACGTAATCCGGGCCACGCCGGGGATACCCTCCAGTTCGTTCATCAGGGTATCATTCAA
>JAZSRI010000023.1:0-5492 GCA_045538415.1 Faecousia sp.
TTTTTCCCAATCCCATCCTCCATGAACATGAGAGAACTGGAGACATCGAAAACACACTCCCTGTCATAGAATACCTCATAGGCAGTCTCATACATGCTGTATCCGCCAAAATGGGCGGCGAATACCTGCAGTTTTGGAAACAGCTCCAGCACCCGGCGCAGCCGGGCAGGGTGGGGGAAGTCATAACGGGTGTCCCCCATATGCACAATCACCGGCAGGATCACAAAACGGTTAATGCAGGCCCGACCGCCTGCCTCCAGCAGGATGTCTGAGGTGCCGCCGCATATCCTGCCCTCAGGAGAACAACCCTACTTCTCAAATAATTCTCCATGTTCCTCCTGAAGTTGCCGCAGCATAACTTCCGGAGAAATTTTATCTCCCAGCACATCCCACAAACCCTGAGAGAAAGCCTGTTCCAGCTGTACCTGAGCGCTGCCGCTGTGAAAGTCGGGAGCGCACAGTTCCTTGCCCCGCAGGGACACTGTCTTTTCGTTCGCCACCTTCATCCAGGGATAGACGGTCAGCAGCTCCTTATCAAAAAACACATTTTTAAAGGGACTGACCTGTCCCAGCAGAGCGCTGTGGATAGATATTTTATCGCAGATCTCCCATTTCAGGAACTCGGCGCAGGCGGACGGATTTTTGGAATAAGCACTGATTCCCAGCATCCAGCCGCCAATCAGAGCCTGGCTGCCGGGTAGCTTAGCAAACTGAACATTGCCCTCGGAAAAATCCAGATTGTCCTGCAAATGGACATTGTAGGTACAGATCATAGCGATTTTCCCCTGAGAAAAGGCCTGAATCTGTTCCTCCTCCATGAAGTCCCCACAATCCGGATAGGAACATTGGAAACTCTCCCGCAGGTTTTTTACCGCCTTCAGGTTGGCCACCGATGCAAGATCCAGCCTCCCCCTATCCAGAAAACGCCCCCCAAAGGACCACTGTCTGGGCAAAAATTCCGAAAGGATACCATTATTCTTCTGTCCCACCAGACATGTTCCGTACTCCACCGGGGAGTCTGGATTCTGCTGCCGGGTGAAAAATCTGGCGATGAGATTAAATTCATTCCAGGTACGGGGCACCTGCAGCTCTACACCGTATTTGAGGTACAGCTTTTTCTTCAGAAGAGGATCCTCAAAAAGGTCGCTGCGGTAAGCCAGCATCTGGTGGCCTACCAGAATGGGCAGCGCATAGATATCCTGGCCGTCTGCCTCTGAGAGGATATAATTACGCACCTCCCGCACATACCGGGGCATGATGGATTCCATGGGCAGCAGGTCATTGAGTCGGCGGAAAACATGCTCCTGCTTCAGCTGCTGCATCCAGTGCATGTCCGCCATGATAATGTCATATTCACTGGTCTTGTTATCAGCATCACTGCGAATAATCCGCTCCAATTCCTGCTGGCTGGCGGTGGTAACACTGATTCGGATGCCCGTGTTGGCAGAAAAGTTTCTGGACAGTTTTTCCACCGCGTCGCTGATATTGGACCTGAGCATTAAAAGCTTCAGTTCCTCCGGCTTGTGCATTTGCAGGCAGGTGTAATCCGGCTCCTCAAGCGTTCTGTCGTGCAGTTCTACGGTAATCTGTCTGGTGTCAAAGGTAATGGGGTTTTTGATATTGCGAAGCAGCAGCTCCGCCGCCTCCATGCCGCACAGGATTGCTTTCCTGCGCAGATAGGAAATGCTGTCCTCCCGGTGGCTGTACCAGCTGTCACCGGAGAGCGCATAGATCCGAATACCCTCCATTTTCAGCAAGCTGCAGATTTCGGATACCGTCTTTGCCAAATTAGCGCTGGAGACAATAATGCTCTCAGGGACTCGATCCATGGAACAGATGAAATTCATCAAGTCAGCAAAGATACTCTCCTTGTTAAATTCCGTCTGGAACATAATCCCTTCCCTCTGCACAGCGGGATTCAAGCTCTCCAGATATGCCCGGATACAATCCTGCTCCGAGCCAAGAAAACTGTTTCCGGTGATCAGCGCGGTCTGCTTACCCGCTGCCATCAGCGACTGAGTCAGATCCCGGATAATATGGTAGTTGTCAAACCGGACCGTATTATGCTCACTGTCTGTGGGATAGAAATCCGCAAACACCACAGGAACATCCGCCTCTGTATAGTGCCGAATCAGTTCCCGATCCAGATTGGAAGAGATGATAATAATACCGCTGACATTCAGCTGCAGCAGTTCTTCAATCTGCCTGTGCTCCTCTTTGGGACTTTTGGCTATCTTTAAAATGGGCTGGCATCTGGCCTCCCGGGCTATCTGGTTGATTCCGTCATAAATCTGGTGATAATGGCCAGACAGGGAGCTGACAATCACGCCCACAAAATTGATGCTTTTTTTGCGCAGGTTCATGGCAAGAAAATTAGGATGATAGTCCAGTTCCTGCATTGCCTGAATCACCCGCTGGTGCAACTCCTGAGACACGGAAATTTTCTGGTTCAGGATATTGGACACGGTAGAAACAGACACACCTGCCAACTTTGCCACATCTTTGATATTTGCCATACTGTTTCCCACCTGCCTTACAAATTTAGATTAAGATAGCACAAATCTGTCCGCACTTCAACACCGGGAACTATTTTTTTCCGGAATTGTGAGAAGAGGGGCCTTAAAACTTATCTCTGCGCCGGATAGCATCACGAAGGGGAGGCAACGGCTGGGGACCACTCCATATTCTTATCCAGAGGATAGATAGGGCGGGGCAGTCTGTGGAACTGGCACTCCTCTACCACTTCACAGGTAGAACCCGTGGTAAATACCATCAGGTAATCCTTGGCCACATCATAAAACTCCGGCCACAGGTAACCCAGCTTCAGAACAATAATCTTGTAATCTTCAAAATTAAGACCCAGCTGGTAGAAGGTTTTCTTGCTGGTAGCAGATATTCTTGTCTTGCTTATGAGAATATCAATGCCATTTGCCCGAATTAATACCGCCTCTGCCTTTTGATCACCGGGCCAGCGATAAATGTAGCCGCTGCGCAGGAACTGGGCATGGACCGCCACTTTAGTGCTGGCAGGATCCAGCGTCTGACCGATGGTGCAATCAAACCAATCACCCTCCTGCAATTGCTGGCACAGGGAAACCACATTGGCATCTGTGATGCCCACAAATATGCTTCCTTCCAAGCCTCTATCCAGAAATGCTTTGAGAAGCAGCGCGTTATCTCCGGAGCCTCCGCCGGATATATTGTCACCGGTATCGGACAGGAATACAGGTCCCTCTGGCCGGGAGGCGGCCCAAGCGATGGAATCCTCCACGCCCAAATGCTTGCCACGGAACTCAAATTTACCCCGAACATCCCAGAATGCCTGCGCCAGTTCTTTGGCGCATTCTGCAGCCACATTTTCTTTTCCAGGATTGGGAATCGCCACCACAGCGCCGCCGGCACACAGAGAATCCACCCAGGGGTTTCCCAGGAAGATGTTCAGGCACATAATGTCCCGGGCCTGTTCCAGTTCCCATAGCTTGGCTATGAGTTCCTTGCCGGGATATACGTCGGTAGTCATAGAATCCCCGTCGGCAATAATGGGTACCTTTACCACTAGAGGCCGGGGCAGATATTTATCCTCAATACACTTTAGCAGAAGTTCACAGGCATGCTGCTGGGCACGGGGAACATCCACATGAGGAGCAGTGCGGTAGCCGGTGATCACATTGGCATAATTGGCGATCCGCGGGTCAATATCCGCGTGCAGGTCGAAAGAGATGGCCAAAGGAATATCCTCACCGATTTTTTCCCGTACAGCCTTAGCGATAGCGCAATCACCACTGCCGATTTCTTCCACGTCCATAGCACCGTGAAGGAACAAATATACGCCGTCGTAGGTGCCGTATTCAGGGAACTGGGCCAGCAGGTCAGCGAGAATACCCTCAAACTCACTGCGTACCACCCTGCCCCCGGGAACTGCGGAGGCAAACAGTGTCTTGACCACTTCACAGCCCTGCTGCTCCAGATAATCAAATATTTTTACTCGGTTGGTACCATCAAAACCCAGGGAAATATCAAAATTCTCCCGTTTGGTAACGATGGCAGTTAACGAGTTGCTTTCAATCTCAAAAGAACCAACAACAATTCTCTTTTTCATAGCGTGTACCCCTCCTGTAAAAAGAAAGTCGCTTGACACAAATTTTCCCTTAGAAAATCCAGAATGGAGCCGCACGGCATGTGCGGCTCCCCGGAAGGTATTGTTTTACATTATTGGCTGATAGTGGGCATCCACTGCATATCCTTATCCAGAGGATAAATAGGACGGGGCAGTATATGGAACTGGCACTCTTCTACCACTTCGCAGGTAGAACCCTTGGTAAATACCATCAGGTAATCCTTGGCCACATCGTAAAACTCAGGCCACAGGTAACCCAGCTTCAAGACAATGATCTTATAATCGTCAAAATTCAAACCAGCCGCGTAGAAGGTTTCCTTTGTAGTAATGCAAGTTCTTACCTCAGTAACCAAAATATCAATGCCGTTTACCCGGATTACCACAGAGGTTGTCTTGCTGTTGCCGGGCCAGCGGTAGGCAACACATCTGCGCAGGAACTGGGCGTGAACTTCCACTTTGGTGCTGGCAGGATCCAGTGTCTGACCAATGGTGCAGTCAAACCAGTCACCTTCCTGCAATTCGTCGCACTTTGCTACCACCTGAGCATCCGCGATACCCACAAACAGGCTGTCCTTCACGCCCTTTTCCAGAAACGCCTTTAGAAGCAGGGCATTATCTCCGGAGCCGCCGCCGGATACATTGTCACCGGTGTCGGACAGGAACACAGGACCCTCCGGCTGGGAGGTCGCCCAGGCAATGGAATCCTCCACGCCCAAATGCTTGCCGCGGAACTCAAATTTGCCCCGCACATCCCAGAACGCCTGTGCCAGTTCTTTGGCGCACTCTGCCGCCACATCCTCTTTCCCGGGATTGGGAATTGCTACCACCGCGCCGCCGGCGCACAGAGAATCCACCCAGGGATTGCCCAGGAAGATATTCAGGCACATAATATCCCGGGTCTGTTCCAGTTCCAACAGCTTGGCAATCAACTCTGTGCCGGGATACACGTCCGTGGTCATGGAGTCGCCGTCAGCAATGATGGGCACCTTCACAATCAAGGGCCGGGGCAGGAGTTTTTCATCAATACACTTTAACAGCAGCTCACAGGCCTGCTGCTGGGTGCGCTTTATGTCCACATGGGGAGCGGTGCGGAAACCGGTGATCACATTGGCATAATTGGCGATTCGCGGGTCAATGTCCGCATGCAGGTCGAAAGCGATGGCTAGGGGAATGTCCTGACCAATCTTCTCCCGTACGGCCTTGGCAATGGCGCAGTCGCCGCTGCCGATCTCTACCACGTCCATAGCGCCGTGGAGGAACAGGAACACGCCATCATAGGTACCGTCCTCGGGGAATTGGGCCAACAGGTCAGAAAGAATACCTTCAAATTCACTGCGTACCACTCTGCCGCCGGGAACAGCGGAGGCAAACAGAG
>JAZSRI010000152.1:0-6220 GCA_045538415.1 Faecousia sp.
AATTCCGGTTTTCATCACTGAGAAAACCACCGGAGGATATGAGTCTGATTTTAGAGTTTGACAGCAGCATTGTGATTTCAATATTGTTTGTCACCACTGTCAGGCTACTGCGGTCAAGGTTCTGTTCCGCCAAATAAAATGCTGTGGAGGATTGGTCGAGAAACACGATATCTCCATCTTTGATCAGTGCTGCTGCCTTTTGTGCAATTTCCCTTTTGGCTCTTACATTTTTGAAAATTTTAAGCTCCTTGTGTACCGACCTCTTTCTTTTTTATGTGCACATAGGTATAAAACAGTGCTGCGCCGCTGAGGACAAAGGAAACGGGCATGCAAAGAACCGCCATGGTGATTGTGGGGCAAAGTGGGAAAATAAACCAAATCCAAGCACCTCGGGCAAAGCAAATGCAGATCGTATTGACGGCAGCATTGGTGGTGCTTCTGCACATTCCCTGAAGGCAGCCCATATAAGTAGAGGTAAACACATAGATCACATAACCCCAGGACACAACCATAAGATAGGGCATTCCTTTGGCTACGATCTCGGCATCTGCGTTAAACAATTCCATGAGAGGAACACGGAATACCGTTACGATCACCGCAAGCAACACAGCTGCAGGTATTCCGCAGGCTAGGCTGGCAACTGCCATCTTATCGATACGCTTATAATTTTTCGCACCGTAGCACTGACCGGCAAAGCTGGTGCAGGCCGCATAAAAACCGTTGGGGACAGTATGAAGAAACTGGGTAATGTTGTTGGCAGCTGCCTGTCCTGCCACAGCAGCTTCACCAAAGGTATTGAGGGTGCTTTGCAGGACTACTCCGGCAATGTAAAACGCAATGGCATTGAACCCGGCAGGAACACCCAGCCGCAGGATCGCCCAAACGATCTTCATGTCCAGCCCAAGTTCCTTCCATGTCAGGCGATAGGTGTCCTTTTTAGAGAACATGATCCACAGAACACAAAAAGCCGACACGGCATTGGAACAAACAGCGCTCCATGCAACACCTTCCGCGCTCATCTTCAAAAGCACTACAAAAACAATGTTAAACACCACATTGCAGGCACCGCTGATCAAGAGGATCGTCATAGGGCGTTTGGTATCACCGTGGGCGCGCATAATGCCGGCACCGGTGTTATACAGAAGCAGGAAGGGTGCACCGGCAAAATAGATCCGCAGATAGCTGGCCGAAAGGGGCAGGATCGTTTCCGGAGTATGCATCACTGTCAAGACCCAGTTTGCACCTATCAGACCAACCAGAAACACAAAAATTCCACACCCCAGCGCCACCGGCAGAGAGCTATGCATGGTGCGACGAAGCTTTTCCGGCTCTTTTGCACCGATGAAATTGGAGCAAAGGACATTGGATCCTAAGGAAAGGCCGGTAAAAAAGCCGATCAGCATACTGGTGATGCTGCCGGTAGAGCCTACCGCTGCCAACGCCCTAGGGCCATCCGCTGAAAAATTGCTCACCACCACAGATCCGATAAAGCTGTACATCTGCTGCAGGACCAATCCCATCATATACGGAATGGCAAACGCCAGCAGCTTTTTCGTCACCGATCCGGTGGTCAGATCCAATTTATTTTTTTCTTTCATTGCATAGACTCCTTAAATGGGTTATAATGGAAAAAATGTCGCAAGGAGAAACCTTATGAAGCTGGAACAATTCGCTCAGGTAGTTGAAATTTCCAAAACCGGCTCCTTCAGCAAAGCTGCGGAAAATCTTTTGATGTCCCAGCCGGGTCTGTCTGCTTCCATCAAGCTTCTGGAGCAGGAACTGGGGGCAGACTTGTTTATCCGGGGAAAACGAGGCGTAGAGCTTACCGCTGTAGGCAGCAGCTTCGTTTCTCAGGCTAAGCAGATCCTGGGGCAGGTGGATCACCTTTCTCAGCTGTGCAAAAACGATTCTACGGAAGTATTCAGGACGCTTTGTGTGGCTGCCTGCCATTTCCGTTTTGCCAGCGCGGCAGCGGCCGCACTTATGAACCGGCACAAAGATGACAGCATCCGTTATGTGCTGCGTAACGGAATCCCCGAGGATTGCATCGAATGGGTAAGTAAAGGCATTTGCGATGTGGGCATCGTTTACTATGACACCCACAAAGAAAAGGAATTTGCCAAGCTGATGCAGCTGAAGCAGCTTCGTTTTTGCAAGATCTATGAAGCGCAGGCCAATGTGGTCATCGGTCAAGGACACCCCTTGTATGACACCGATGTTACTGAGATCGATGCGCAGGAGCTCTTAAAATATCCTCTGGTAGCACACGACCAAACTGCCGCCAAGGATTACTTCCACTCCGTATTTCTTGGCAGTGACAAGCAGAACCTCCGGGTGGTGATCACAGACCACAGCGCCGTCCTTGATATGCTTGCCTTCTCCGATGCCTATAATTTCTCCATCGTCAACGATGTGATCTATCAAAATATCCCCAGACATCCCGGCATTCGGGAGCTGAAGATCGTTAACGCTCCGTTTCCCATGAAAAAAACAGCGGCTTGGATCGCGTCCTTTGACCCGGACACAGATCCTTTGATAAAAGAATATCTGGATCTTGTCACCGGTATCTGTACCCGCAGGGATTTTATCACATGGGACTTCACAAAGTAAAATACTTGTTTTTTATGGATTTAGAAAGGTTTTACTTATAGACAACCTATCGTTTTTTATATTACCGGAAATGCATTTTGCAATATACATGTCCAATTTCACCATTGCAATTTCATGCTTCTTCGTGTATAGTATCAGTATAAAATTTTAATATTGGGTATTTCCATGAAAAAAGTCATCGCGTTTGCTCTGCTGACTGCAATGCTGTTGGGTCTTTGCGCCTGCGGTGGTGGCAACGCCAACGACTAGGCACTGCCCACCACTCTGCTGAGATCGCCGCCACGATGATCGCTATGCAGAATGGCAATCCTCAGGTTTGCTGCATTTACGATATGCGCACCAACACTGCACCCTACTGTCCCCTGTTCAATCCCATCACCCATAAGCCCATCCACGGCTACTACTCTCTTGCGGCATTTAATATGCTATACCAGCTGGGAATGCAGGTAAAAACCGATTGCGACACGGAGGATCTTTATGTGCTGGCCGCCACCGACGGAAAGCGCCATGCTATGCTGATCTCCAATCTGACCAAAAAGAAACAGACCCTTGAAATCGAGGGTGTTGACCTTACAGACGCAAGATGCCATGTGATCGATCAGGAGCGGCTGCTTTCCTGGTCCCCTGCGGTGAAGGAAATCACCAACAACATGGTACTGCTGATCGAATGGTAAATAGAGGTGCTGCATTATGATCATTACACCCATTGAGGGGTTACGGGATCCGTTTCTCCTTTTGGATAACGGCATCTATTATTTGTACGGTACCGGTGTTTTCGGAAGAGATTGGGACAATACAACCTGGGCATGCTACGTAAACAGAAGCGGAAAGCTGAACGGCACATGGGAGAAAACAGAAAAGCTTATTTATGAAAGACCAGCTTACGCCGAAAAACAGTTTTGGGCACCCGAGGTGCATAAATACAAGGGTCTGTATTATATGTTCTGTACCTATTTTTCTTCCCAAACAAAGCACAGGGGCTGCACCATTCTTTCTGCGCCCACTCCCACAGGACCGTTCGTGGAAATAACCAACGGACCGATCACGCCCTCTGACTGGGACGCCATCGATGCCACTTTATATGTAGATGACAGAGGACAGCCCTGGCTGGTTTTTGTACATGAATGGACCTGCACCGATGACCGGATCGGTCGTATGGATGTCGCCAAGCTATCCGACGATCTAACGCACCTGATCTCGCAGCCAGTCGAGCTTTTCCGTGCAGACAGTTCCCCGTGGACAAGTCGCCGGGTCACAGACGCCCCTTACCTGCACAAGCTCCGTGACGGAAAGCTAATCATGCTTTGGTCTAACACAAATGAAGAAGGCTATTGTATTGGTATCGTGCACAGCAAGACCGGCGATGTGCTCGGTCCGTGGGAGCACGAAAACGCACCGTTCTATCAAAGGGGTGTTCTGGATCCCCACGACGGCGGTCACGGCATGATTTTTACGGATACAGACAGTCAGCAGTACATCTGCTGTCATTCCCCAAACAAGCCCTGTGAAGAATGCGCAGAGCGCACCGTATTCATTCCCATTGAAGAACAAAACGGAACCTTGCGGATTGTACGATCCTGATCAGGGAGCTTTCACGCAAAAAGTAACATTCCCACAAAGGCAGGCTAATGCCCGCATTTGTGGGAATGTTTGCATGCCACGATATGTACAAAGCAATAGGCCCCTGTGTTTCCAACAAAAACGGAAACACAGGGGCTTTTTGTATAAAGAAGGGGCTGTAAAAAAAGTCCCGTAAAAAGCAGGCTGTGCCGGAAGGTACAGCCTGCAAAAATATTTATAGAGACACGGCTGATTCAGCGGAAGAATCAGCCGTTTTGTAGTATCATAAATCTGTCACAACCATGAATACTACAGAAATGAATTATACACCAATCCAACTGAAATTACCAGTGGATTTGGAAAGAATTATTAAAATAAATGATCCGGTATATTCTTTCAGTGAAGTCATGGCACATATCGACCTATACAAATATTTCGTGGAGAAGAAAGGTCACGAAACAGGTCGCCCCAGATATGACCGTGAGAAGCTGTTAAAGATTGTACTTTTTGCCTTTATGGAGTTTGGCTATTGCTCCGTCCGTCAGATCCAAAAGCTGTGTGACACGGATATTCGTTTTCTGTGGCTATTGGACGAAGCAGAAGCCCCCAGCCATATGACTATAAATAATTTCGTCCACAACGAGTTATCCGGCAGCCTGGAGAATATCTTCAATGATATCAACCGCTGCATGTTCGGACAGTTCGGTGTGGATTTGAACCATGCCTACATTGACGGAACCAAGATTGAGGCCAATGCCAATAAATATACATGGGTTTGGAAAAAGAGCTGCATTAAAAGCAGAAATAATGTGTTTCATAAGCTTTCTCTTTTGCTGGAAGAAGTAAATGCGTATATGGCACTTTACCAAAGAGCAATCTTTGAGATTCGCCAAGAGTATGCCGTTGCGTATGTGAAATATATTCTCGACACATTCTTAGAAACTACGGGAATGAAAACAGAAGATTTTGTTTACGGTAAAGGTAAGCACAAGAGTGCAATTCAACGACTTTATGATAAGGTCTATGACTGCTATAGGAAACTGAAAAGTTATGCACAAAAGATTGCCATCTGCGGAGAGGAGAGAAACAGTTATTCCAAAACTGACATTGATGCCACCTTTATGCGCTTCAAGAAAGACCACATGAAGAATGACCAGCTGTTGCCGGGGTACAATCTGCAGATGGTCATCTGCGATGAGTTTATTGCACATTATGGTGTGTTTGCGTATGCCTCAGATATGGACTGCTTCCAACCTCTTATGGAAGGATTCTGCAGCAGATACGGATTTTATCCACAGTATCCTGTGGCAGATGCAGGCTATGGGAGTTTCAACAACTATCTATACTGCCAGCAGCATGGTATGGAGAAATATATGAAATTCACCATGTACGAAAAGGAAACTAAGGACAGCCAGTATCGAAACGATCCTTACCGAGCATGTAACTTTGCCATAGATAACGAAGGGTACATGGTATGTCCCAACGGAAAACGGTTTCACTTTCTGCGATCTGCACCGGTGAAAGGCAACCGGTTTGGGCGTACGGAGGAATACTACCGGTGTGAAGATTGTACCGGTTGTCCTCACAGAGAGAAATGCTACAAGAGTAAAGAGAACCGTGTGGTTCGCATTAATGAGGAACTGACACAATTCCACAACGAGGTTCTGAACAACCTCAACTGTGTGCATGGAGCCTTGCTGCGGATGAACAGAAGCATCCAGGCGGAAGGCGTTTTTGGTGAAATTAAGTGGAACAGAGGGTATAAACGGCTGCACCGAAGAGGGATAGAGGGTGTAATTTTGGAGTTAGGTCTGATATCCTGTGGTTTCAACCTGCATAAGTACCACACCAAGAAAATAGCACTGCAAAAAACAGCGTGAATTCTTGCACAATTTTTCCCCAGAAAACAATTTTTTCGTTGGGGCTGTGGTTGTTATGCCTATTTTCTGCCAAAAAGTTATCCACAGATCCAGAACTGCACATAAACGAACGGAGGATCCCGTTCCTGAGATCCTCCGTATTTCGTTGGGCTGTTATTTTACAGCCCCTT
>JAZSRI010000026.1:0-4063 GCA_045538415.1 Faecousia sp.
ATCCACAATGTGGAGTATCAGGGCTGGGCAAACAGGGACTTCTTTGACGATGTGCTGGCGCTGCCCCCGGAATACCGGCCCTGTCTGGACATGAGCGGCGCGGTGAATGTGATGAAGGGTGCCATTGAAACCGCCGATCTTGTCACCACCGTTTCTGAAAGCTACGCCAAGGAACTGATGTACCCCTACTATGCCCACGGTTTGGACAATATTCTCTCCGGCAACGCCTGGAAGCTTACAGGCATTACCAACGGCATTGACGTCAACACCTTCAACCCCCTGACCGATCCTGCCCTGCCTGCCCACTACTGTGCGGAGGACTTTGAAGCAGGAAAGGCGGCCTGCAAGGCTGCTTTGCAGGAGGAAGTGGGTCTGCCTGTCCGGGCAGATGTGCCCCTGATGGTGATGGTCACCCGTCTTGCCGGCCACAAGGGTCTGGATCTTCTGGTGCACATCGCACGGCAGCTTCTGTGGGAAGAGGATTGCCAGCTGCTGATTTTGGGTACCGGTGAACACCAGTATGAGGAGTTCTTTAAGAATCTGGCCCGGGAGTTCCCCGACCGGGTTGCCGCCAAGATCACCTTTAATCTGGGTCTGGCTGCCCGTATTTACGCCGGCGGCGACATCTACCTGATGCCCTCTAAATCGGAGCCCTGCGGTCTGAGCCAGATGAATGCTATGCGTTACGGAACTGTTCCTGTTGTGCACGCCACCGGCGGTCTGAAAGACACAGTTCCCCCTGTGAACGAAAATGGCGAAAACGGTCTGGGCTTTACTTTCCAGAGCTATAATGCCGATGATTTCCTGGGCGCGCTGAAGCGCTGTCTTCGGCTTTACAAGGACGCCCCGGAGAAATTCCAAGTTCTGCGGCGCTGGGATATGCAGCAGGATTTCAGCTGGGATAAGCCCGCGGCCCGCTACATGGATCTGTTCCACCAGATGCTGGGTTGGTAATCTCATAACGAAACAAGCGCAACGCCCAAGCCGTGGCGCATCCTTTTTCCTTTTATTTTTTCCGTTCCAGGGTGCTGTAATACCACACGCTTCCAATAATCAGCACGCCGCCTGCTACCTGCAGACCGGTGGGCACCTCCCGGAACAGGAACGCTGCCAAAACAGCGGCCACCACCGGCTCACACAGTTTGGATGAGGACACAAAAGAAGGGGCAAAAAACTTCAGACACCAGCTAAACACACTGTGGCCCAAAATGGTGGAACATACCGCCAGCCCCAGCCCTATAAGCACGGTACTCCAGCCCCCGGCAAACAGGCTGTGACCCTGTACCCCGCACAACCCAACCAACACCAAGGCGCAGGAGCCGTAAACCACATAGGTATACACCGTGGTGGACACATTGGCGCGCACCGCCCTGCCAATGAGCATATACACCGCAACAGCCATTGCCGCCAACAGGGACAGAGCGTCCCCGTACAGGTGCATGCCCCCCGCGCCGGAATCCGACCAGGCAATCAGTCCATTTCCCACAAATGCCACAGCAATAGCCGCTATTGCTTTTATGGACAACCTTCCCTTCATAAACAGGCAGTAGCCCAAACTGACCCAAATAACCTCCGTTGCCACAATGCTGGTGGAGCTTGCCACAGAGGTATGGTTCAGGGATTCAAACCACAGGGTAAAATGGATCGCCAAAAACACACCGCTGAGCACGCACAGCAGTACAGTTTTCCTATCCAGGCTGCGAAACTCCTCCCGCACAGTCTTTTTCCCCAACGCCACCGGTGTCATCAGCAGTACTGTCCACAACAAGCGCAGCGCCGCTGTCACAGCGGAAGGGGCGGAGGAAAACCGCACCAAAATAGCAGATACCGACACACCCAATACGCCGATGACAATCATCACCATGGGGCATTTTTCAAAGTATTCCATATTTTCTCTCCTTGCGTACCTGGTGCAGATATTGCTGTGTGCCTAAGGAAATCCGCACGGTACTCCTGTCTGCCATTATAGCAGTGTCCCGCGAATATGTAAATGCCCTACTTTCCACTTCCCTTTTATGGAAATCTGGTGTATAATTCCATTAGTAAATTTCAGAACACATAGGAGATCCGTATGCGTATTCTGTTTGATTCCAAAGAGCTTATTTATAAAGATCCCTTCGGCACACTTGTACCCGGGCAGACCTGCACATTGCGTGTCCATGTCCCCACCACTGTGGGCGCTGTACGGGCTGAGTGCATTCTGACCTGCGATGACGGTAGTGAGGTATCCACAGTACCCATGGCCTGTACGGCGCAAAAAGGCGCTTACCATATTTTTGAAGGAAGCTTTTGCCTCCAAAACCATGGGCTTTATTTCTACTATTTCCGCATTTACAAGCAGAACGATTCCTTCCGTCTGTTCAAGCAGGGCGATGACACCAATATGGAAGCGGGAGACCTGTGGCAGCTGAGCTGTATCCCCGCTGATTTTACCACCCCCGATTGGGCCAAAGGCGCTGTGATTTACCAAGTGTTCCCCGACCGGTTCTTCTCCTGTGGCAAATGCGATCTGACCGGAAAGCTGGAGCCTTATACCCTCCACGAAAACTGGAACGAGGAGGTCCACTGGCAGCCCACACAGACCGGAGAGGTGCTCAACAACGATTTCTACGGCGGTAATTTTCAGGGAATCACTGAAAAAATGGACTACATTGCCTCTCTGGGCACCACCATTTTATATCTGAATCCCATCAGCAAAAGCTTTTCCAGCCACCGCTATGACACCGGTGACTATAAAACCCCCGACCCCATGCTGGGCACTGAAGAGGACTTTACCCGCATGTGCGAGGCAGCCCACGCAAGAGGCATTAAGGTCATTCTGGACGGGGTCTATTCCCATACCGGCTCCAACAGCCTGTACTTCAACAAAAACGGTACTTTCCCCGGCACCGGTGCCTGGCAGTCCCCGGACTCCCCATACCACAGCTGGTACACCTTCTACAACTATCCCGATTCCTACAACTGCTGGTGGAATTTTGACACCCTCCCCACAGTGAAAAAGATGGACCCAGCCTTTATTGACTATATCATTACCGGGGAAGATTCCGTAGTTGCTCACTGGCTGAAGCTGGGCGCGGACGGCTTCCGTCTGGACGTGGTTGACGAACTGCCCGATGAATTTGTTTTGCTGCTGAAGCAGCGCATCCGCCAATTGCGTCCCGACGCTCTACTCATTGGCGAGGTGTGGGAGGATGCCTCCAACAAGATTGCCTATAATGTGCGCCGGCGGTATTTTACTCATGGCATCCTGGATTCCTGCATGAACTACCCCTTCCGCACCGCAATTGTAAACTTCCTCCGGGGGTTCGACGACGGCAGGGCATTCAAAAACACCGTCATGACCATTGCGGAAAACTATCCCCCTCAGGTACTGCCCTGCAACATGAACCTGCTGGGCACCCACGATACTGTGCGGATTCTCACCGCTTTGGTGGACGACTTTGAAGGTTCCCGTCAGGAGTACGCCCGGCGTAAACTCTCCCCTTCTCAGAAGGATTTGGCACGGAATAAACTGCTTCTGGCATCCTTCCTGCAATATATGCTGCCGGGCGCTCCCAGTATCTACTACGGCGACGAGGCAGGCATGGAGGGACACAAAGACCCCTTCAACCGCCGCACCTACCCATGGGGAACAGAGGATCAGGAACTTTTGACCCACTACCGGCAGTTGGGCACCCTGCGGAAGCAGGAACAGGCGCTGCAACTGGGTGATATCCGCTTTTTCTGCGCGGAGAGCCGGAAACTGGGCTTCACCAGAACCTGGAAGGGTGGGCAACTCAGGATTTATGTAAACCACAGCGATGGTACTTGGGAGATTCCCGTAGGCAAAGTGCTGTTGGGACACGGTCTGCGTGAGGTTGCCCCTGCGTGGTACCACCTTGTGCCCATGGGCTTTTGCGTGATTCAGGAGAATTGACATGGAAAAAGAACTGTTTTTAAGCGGCTATTGCCGTCAGATTGACTGCAGCCGTATGGTAACCGTGGTAATCGAGGACGGTAGCTTGCAGGAAGCGGATTGCTGCTTTGAAACCTGCGTCTATGCGCCTAACTGCACCGTAGGAGA
>JAZSRI010000020.1:0-3805 GCA_045538415.1 Faecousia sp.
TGTAGCCGGAGAGATTGGTCTTGGCACGGGGACTCAGCGTTCTTCCTCTGGTGTTCACCCTCTTATCTGTGGAATTTTTTACCATAAAAACGCTCCATTCTAGAACTGACCGGTGGATACCACCGGTCAGTCGTGTACAAAATAACTATATACCGCTTCCGGGCAAACCGATTAAACCGGTTTTTTCAGAATATGGTCAGGGACTTAGCCGGCAGCTGCAGCGGCAGCCTTTGCAGCGATTTCGGCATTGCCTTCGGCAATGATGGCTTCAGCTGTTGCCAGGAAGTCTTCCGGCTTCAACAGGTCGTACTTAATCTGCTCATCAATCTCCAGGATACGGGTCTGGAAGGTGCCGTAGCCGTCGGGAGTGGGAGCGGGAAGCAGGGAGGAGTTGCCGTCCTCAGCCAGATAATCCAGGAACTCGTTGACACGGATGTCAGCGTCGGTAGCGTTGGCTTCCAGATAGGTACGGATCTCGGAGCTGATGGGAACACCACGGTCGGTACCGCTGATGTCGTAAACTACGGTAGAGTTGGCATAGAAGTCCATCCATGCGGCAACCAGCTCGGGATGCTCGGTGTTGGCGGAAGCGGACCACAGCATAGCAGGACGCATATAGGTAGCGGCCTGGGTGCGGTTGTCAGCCTCAGGATAGGTGGTGATGCCCAGGGCGCGGTTAGCAGTGGTTTCAGAACCGACCAGGGAGCTGGTCTGGGTTGCAAAACACCACACGTGATTACCGGCAATGGCTTCAGCGTTTGTTACCTCGAAGTCACCGGGCATAACCAGGGCGCCGGTCTTATAGGCATCCACGAACATGGTCCAGTAATCCACCAGCTGCTGAGCGGTCATGCCCAGCTGGGTGTTGTCAGCGTTCATCTGGTCAGCGCCCAGGCTGCGCAGGTACATCTCCAGATTGCGGATCCAGCCTGCGTTCACTTCAGCCTTGACACCGGTCTTCTCGTAAACTTCCTTAGCAACGGCGAAGTATTCGCTGTAGGTGGGGTTGGTGCTGATCTTAATGCCGTTGTCCTCCAGCAGCTTGGTGTCATAGAACATGCAGTATGCGTTAACACCGCAAACCTCACCGTACATCTTACCGTCGATCAGGCCACCGTCGGTGTAGGCGGGAGCCATGTTGGTAAAATCGATGGAGCCGTCAGCGATCATGTCGTCCAGGCACATCAGCTGGCCGCTCTTTGCCCAGAAGTCCAGCCGGGAAATGTCCATCTGGAACACGTCGGGCAGGTCGTTGCCTGTGGCGCGGGTGGTCAGAGCGTTGAAGTGGTCACCGTAGCCTGCGTAGGAAATGGTGACAGTCAGGCCGGGATACAGCTTTTCAAACTCTTCCACGATCTTGATGGTCTGCTCGTGGCGGGCATCGGAGCCCCACCAGGAGATCTCAAATTCCACATCGGTGTAATCAATGGGAGCCTCAGTGGTCTCAACAGGGTCAGCTTTTGTTTCGGCCGGAGCCTTGGGGGGGTCTGTTTCCTTAGGGGTATTGGCTGCGGGGTCGTCCTTCGGTGTGCAGGCAATCAAGCCAAAAAGCATCACCAGCGCAAGAAGTAAACACGCGATCTTTTTCATAACCTAAACTCCTTTTACACATCCGTCCGGGCGAATGTTAGATTTTTTATTTTGTATTCCCGGATATACCCGAAGTACCTTGCGGCTTCGTTAATACTATTTTAACAAATCTTCGCTAATTAAAAATCCAAAAAGGTAACTATTTTACTAAAAAAAGGTCAGTTCTGTACTAACCAACCCTCATAGAGGACAAAATACTGTATTTGGCCCCCCACTATCACATAAATATAGCCTCCCATTTTCCCTCCGCCAGCGGGACATTGCGGTTCTTGCCCGCGGCAGGGTACTAGCCGGCAGACCGTTTTCTTATATGATACATCAGTCCTTCTGTTTAATTTTCCTCCCGGGTATCCCCTGCGCCTAGCCAGCAGGCATGCCAACCATGCCGCTTCAGCACATAGTAGATCTGACTGCCGCCAATCTTATGCCCCACCCTTTCCTCATAGGCTGCCTTAATCTGTTTAGGTGTTACAATCTGTCCCGACTCTGCTTTCTGCTGAAACGCGCGTATAAATGCGGCCTCTTCTTCCCTGGTCATGTTGCGGCGGTTTCCGGCGTAGTGGTTCTCTGCAAGAGCCGACAGACCTTTTTCTCGGTACAGTGCCATAATTCTTCCAACACTGGACAGGTGAAAACCGGTCTGGTAGGCAATTTCTTTCATAGTTTTCCCCTCTGCCCACAGAAGCAGTACCTTAAGGCGCCGGTCTGCGCGGGGATTTGTGTTGTTACGGCAGACTGTATTGATTTCCTCTAACTGCTCCTGTGTGATCACGTATCTCATAGTATCTCCTGTTTCATGTATTTTTTCATTCCATTTATTTTGATAACATTCTCCGGCAGCCGGTATTTCGGCGCATGTTATAGCAGTTTCTCAGTCGCATAACCTTATCTGCACTAAAAAAGAACTCTTCCTGCCATACATCCGGGGGTATCTTAACCAAAAGAGTATAACAACCCCAATTGAAAAGCAAACCAAAAAGGAAGTTATTTAGTCCAAAAAGGTTACCTTCTTCTACTTTTACTTCCCTTTTATCCAATTTTTCCTAAAATACCACTTGCAGCACGCCTGCCGGCCTCCCCGCAAAACAGCAAACCTCCCCGGTCCAAAGCTCTGCTTTGAACCGGGGAGGCTTAACCAAACTGTAGGCAGCAGCGGTCATAACCATTCTGCCTGATATATTATAAGCGCTCAATCAGAACACTGACTGAGCGCTTATATTTCACTATGTTCCCGCCGTCAGCGGGCAGGTATTCTTACCTCTTACAGCGTCTTCCGCAGGTAGATCATATCCACCAGCTGGACACCACACTCGAAGATTGGGTGGTCATAATTGTCCACAAAGAAATTTTTGATGGCATGAGAACGCTTGAATCCGCACTTCTCATAGAAGGGAATGGTCAGGGGGCTGTCACCGGTACCTACCTGCAGCACCGCATACTGACCCTTGTATTTTTCGGCCACGAACCCGATCAGGCAGCGGCCATAGCCCTTGCCCTGGCAAGCAGGATCGGTAGCGATATTTTTAATTTCCAGTACGCCATCGCCTTCGTCGGTGACAACACACTCGGCTTTAACGCCGCCGTCATCAAGGGCAAACATGGTGCCCTTGTCCAGATACAGGTCTACCATATCTTCCTGCTCGTCAGCCAGCAGCAGCAAATCCAAATATTCTTTCTTGTTACCGGTAACTTCAAAAATTTTCACTTTGCTTGACCTTTCATCGCCTTAAAATTTTAACTTTTTTCTTCGAAACAGTTGCAAAATTACTTCACATCGAAAAGCTTTGCACAGTTGCTGTAGAAGATCTTCTCTACATCTTCCTTACCCAGCCCCAAGGTCTTGCAGGCATTCTTACAGGATACCATCTCTTCATAAATAAAGAAGGTGATCTTATCGGCTTCGGGGTAAGCAATCTCCCGCATATGGGGATCCGAAGACACATCGCCCAGGCTGCCCGCGGGAATCTCATTGATGTAAAAACCGTTCTCTACAGTTCTTCTGGCCTTCATACGGAAAATGGGGAAATCAGATCCGTAGATAAACCGGTCAGATCCGTACAGGTCCAGCACCCGCTCCATCACATACTGGTTGGTATTGGCAGTAAAGTCCCAGATGGTCCTTTCGGAGTTTTTCAGGTAATCCAGAGCATTGCCCAGATCCTCATCGGCATAAGCCCGGCCCAGATGGGCAACAATCAGCTTGATGTTGGGATAC
>JAZSRI010000101.1:0-10353 GCA_045538415.1 Faecousia sp.
TGAAGAGCAGTCTTTGCAATAGCATTGCCTTAGATGGCATCCAATCGATTTGATTGAAATATTCCGCTTTCCAATGATCCTCGGCGGTTTGCATATCCTCAGTAACCACCGGCAGGCCTTTGCCTTTGCGAACATAGTTCATGCCGCGAAATGCATCCTTGTCTATAAAGTCGTGCTCTTTCAGATAGAAGAAAACCTCCTCACGGCAAGCCGGGATGTTTCTCCACGCGATCTTGTTTTGCCGCAAGATGTTGTATGCAGCTTCATCTTCCTTATAAATCGTTTTCTGAAAACCAAGCTGCGTCAACAGTTCTCCCATATCTTTGGGATAGGGATTTCTGTGATAATACTCGTCGTTGGTTGCCAACTGAATGAGCTCCGCTTTGCTGTTTGCACCAAGATTGATACTGTAAAAGTACGGAGGGATTTCATCCCGGTCCAGCTCGAACCGGAAGAGCATATTTCCTCTTGCAAGATGATCTTCATGAGGTTGTGCAGCTTCCCATTGATCGCCCATGTACTTGCGCAGCCAATGGTTGTCCAGCCAATCGGAAATTACCGGTTTCATATCATATGGCAGATAAAACACATAGGTCGGCAATCTTCCATAGCTTGCGTATTCCTGCCAGACGAGGTTATGTCCGTCACCATGCATCAGTCCGCCACACTCGGGGCAGACCTCCGGTAGATTATCAAAACCATCCTTGTAATCATCTTTCCAAATAACCTTTTTACATTCAGGGCAGTACAGATGGGGAGGAAACGGATTTACATCGTGGATACCCAGCAAATAAGGAATCATACCGGACACGACATCTCCACTGAGTCGGTAAGGGTGCTTGTTGGTCTTCAGCCAAGTAATAAATTCATCTACCGCAGCTAATTCCGAGATCGCATCCACTTCCAAAAGGGCGGTCCATTCCTGGCGAACACGCTTAAAAATCTCCGGTTCTCTTCCGTATTTGTTTTGCCGTGCATCCCGCAGTTCATCTTCCAATATTTCTTCGATCCCCAACTTGGGCAAAAACACAAAGGGACCGCAATACATTTGCTGAATTGTGTAATGCTTCTGAGCTCTTTCCAACACCATTTTCAACTCCGGTAGCAGTTCCAAAAGGCTGTTGTAGTGAAAATAGATTCCCTCCAGCGCTGGTGGCTTCATTTGGGAATCAATCCATATCACTTGCTCGTCGGCATTCTCACCTACATCAAGGTAAAAACTATCCAAAAACTCTCGGGCTTTGGTATCCAAACCTTCAGAACAAATGATGTTACAAATGCAATGTGCACCGATCAATCCAACTGCGTCATCACATTTCTTATAGACATACACATCCGGCATATGTTCAGTTAATAGCGATAGTTGCTCCTCTGTAAATCCATAAATGGCTATGCGGTTACTCATAACAGAAACCTCCCATTTCTTTTTCTGCCATAAATATAACCCACCAGACGGGGCAAAATCGCCCCATCCGGTGAGTTGTGCTTTTACGTATAAATCAACTCTGTATAAACCAATTCTCTAACCTGTTGTGTGAGCATGTTTATTTTCTGCACCCATGACATTTGATCCTGTGCTTTGAGCTGTTCTGTGATTCCGTACCGTGCTACCATTTGATTTATCAGGCGGTCGTACAACTCCTGTGCTTGATAATTGACTTCTTCCAGATGTGGAAACAGTTTTCCGGACAAAAGTAGTGCTGTATATTCTGCTTTGCGATGCTCACGTAGATAGTGATGCCTGAGCTGCCCCCAAATGCCGATAGGATCTTTAGGTTGATCTACGATCAAGCGAGGAATGTAGCAATCGCCCTGTAATTCATAGTGCAGCCCGGTTTTTTCATCATATATGTGCTTTTTCATAATTACCTCCATCGTCTGTTCTTGGGTGCATCAATGACTTTTAGAATAAGATCATTGATATCCTCCGTGGGTTTTTCGGTCCTCAAAAGCTCATTTCTGAATTGTGCCAATGCCTTGACTAAAAGCCGATGTTCAAAGTCTGTAATAACAATTCTTCGTTTCTTTTCGGTCATTCTGACCACCTCCTGCCTGTATTGTAAACGAAGACCATCAAAGAATCGAATGTGTGGAATTTCGCGATCGACATTGAGTACCCTTGCTTAATTGCCCAATATTTAGTAAAATAATTAAAAACTGAGTGCAAATGGAGTGTTTTTTATTGAACAATCAGGTGACTAATCCTTTTTCTGAAACATCTCAACAAATGGCGATACTATTTGATAAGGCTACCATTGAAGGTAATGCTGAGAAAATTTCAGATTTAATATCAAAAGCAGAAAAATTATTGCAAACAGAAAGCGTTGCTTCACAGGCAACACTATATTATTCAATCGCAACTGCATATAGTGATTATTACGCGCTCTGTAATATATCCGGGGACGAACCCATTCGAAAACAATTGTATGCATTCAGAAAAAGCATCTCATTGATTGAATCAGAGGAATGTAACAAAGAGGAATATGCACCTTATGTCAAAGAATTTAAGCTCCGTTTGTATACCAATTACGCAAACACACTTGACCGATGTGGTAGAACGATAGCCGCAATAGCGCAATACAAAAAGGTTCTCGGCCTTAACCCAGACTTCGGTATGGCTCTGGGAAATCTTGGGCGAACATATATGAAATATGGAGATCTCGAGTATGACCCGGGTCATAGGGACTACTTTCATTATCATGCATATTCCCTGCTCGATCAAGCAACGGTTAGTCGCGATGCTGCTACACATAATGATGCCAGAGCATATTTCGAAAGCATTTTATATTTATACGATGTAGAATACATTGATCACTTGTTCGATGTTTTGCCGAACATCCCTGATATGGAATATAAAAATGTCGATGAACTGACTTATCGAGAATGGGCATTATCAAGTGGTTTATTTTTAAACACACTAAACGACTTGCCAGAGCAAAAACTGCGCTTCGCAGCAGATGTAATACAACTACCGAATATGATAGTTGCTGTTAATGCTAAGCCGGTATTTCATGGAATGTTCAATCAGATCAAACAAGAATATATCTACGCTCGCTATATGTATTATTCTTCGCTACAAATCCCGGACAAACCTCACTTTGCCGATACAGAAACATATCTTCTCAACTCTTCTGATTATCCGCAATATAGCATTCGAATTGAGCAACTCAAATCCGCATACAAGACTTTATACGGTTTGTTTGATAAGGTGGCCTTTTTCATCAATGCATATTTTGATCTTGGTATTCACGAACGAGATGTCAGCTTTTCCAGTATCTGGCTTAATGAACACGGCCCCAAAAAGCAAAGATATAAAAACAAAAATAATCTTGCTCCCGAAAGCAATTTCGCTCTATCTTCTTTATATTGGATAAGCCGAGACTTTACAGAGAAATTTGAAGACTCGCCGAATCCGCAATTGCAGCGTCTAAAGGATTTGCGCCATGCGATGGAGCACAGATACATAAAGGTTGTTTGGTCATTATTCTCCGGCTGCGCTACTGACGCGTATGATGATCTGGCCGTCTATGTTTCAGAAGATGAACTATATGATTCCACACTAGAGCTGATGCGCATCGTCCGGGAAGTAATAGTCTGTCTTGCTTTGAGTGTAAACATTGAAGAATCTGACCGAAAAAGTAAGATGGATAAAAGCAAGAAAATCATGCCAATGACAATTATGGGATATGATGATCAATGGAAGCTATAGGTGACACTATACTTTAGCAGCATTTGCTATTTAACTCATCCAAATTAAACCATCTGCACATAACGAGAAAAAGCCCAGAGGACGGTTAAATCCTCTGGGCTGCAGCATCAATATGTAATGTCTTTGATATAAACAAAAAATCCGAACGCACTTCCTATCGTGAAGTAGTTCGGATTTTTCATGTATGGTGGACGATATAGGACTCGAACCTATGACCTGACCCACTGCAAGCGGTTGACCGCTTGACAAAACAAAAAACCCGAACCCAAAGGTTCGGATTTTTCACATATGGTGGACGATATAGGACTCGAACCTATGACCTTCCGCACGTCAAGCGGATGCTCTAGCCAGCTGAGCTAATCGTCCAAAGGCAGGAGTCATTATAACGAACAAAACGCCGTTTGTCAACCCCTTTTCGCCGTATTTTCGAAAAATTATACATGAGGAAGTAGCTTGGATTTCTTCAGTGCCGGGCGCATGGCCAAATACAGCACCGTTGCCACCACCACCGCCACCACCGCGTTTACAGCTGTGGTCACAGCGCCGATTTTTGCCCAGATGTTGGCGGCTTCCTGGGGCACCCCCAGTACAAAGCGCTTGTAGAAATAGCCCACCACAGGGTCTGCAATCATATTAAACGCCATGCCGGCCGCGGCGCTGATGACGGTTGCCACGGGCAGCTTCACCTTTCGGGTCTGGTCGTCACCGGAGATATGGAATACTTTATGAGCCACAAAACCTGTGATTAGACCGATGCACAGCTTTAAAAGGAAGGTTTTGGGCGCGGAGGTCACATAGGAGGTGGTCAGGTCTGCAATGGTCATTCCAATGGCGCCGGACATTCCTCCCCAGAAGCCGCCCAGAAACAGCGCTGCCAGTACGCAGAACACATTACCCAGATGGAAAGCGGTCTTCTCCATACCCACAGGGATATCGATTTTGCAGTAGGTAAAGCCGATATAGCAAAGGGCGGCGAACAGAGCTGCCATAGAGAGGGTGCGTACTTGCACCGGATTGTGTTTTTTCGGCAGCAACGCCAGAACTGCCACCAGGATGCCCGCCAGAATCAATATCAGACCCAGAGCGAAGGGAACGGTCTGCCCTGCGCCAGCTCCTTCGGCAAGAGCACGCGCCCGGAAATAGCACACCATTCCGATGCCCAGCAGAACCGCCACACCAGCGGCGATAAGCTGCGCCAGCTTCTCACGTTTCATGGGAAATCCCTCCAAACAAGTTTTTCCTCATTATATCCCAAACTGGCACTATAAACAGTGCCAAATTTGGAATAAAAAATAATGCCAGATATCCGTATTTGCAAAAAATCACTTTTTATGGTTGAAGTTTCCAAAGTGAAGGGGTATAATGCAACCAAATTCAGCAAAAGAGGTGTTATTAATGCATATCTTATTGCTTTCTGCCAATACCGGGGAGGGGCACAACTCCACAGCCAAGGCATTGGTAGAGGTGTTTCAGCAGCAGGGGCATAGCTGTCATATTCTCGATGCCCTGTCTTATCTATCTACCGGCTTTTCCAAGCTTATCTGCAATAGCCATAACCGGATATACCGCTACTTACCTAAGTTGTTTGACGCAGGCTACGGAATGATGGAGAAGATTTCCCCCTATTCCGAGGAACTGTCTCCTATATACGAAATTCTGCGGCTGGGGACAGGGAAGCTGTACCGTCGCCTGCAGGCCGAGGACTATGACGCGGTGATTTGCACCCATCCCTTTTCCGGAGTCATGCTGACAGAAGTGCGCAATGTGTATGGACTGAACGTACCCAGCTTTTTTGTCAGCACAGATTACACCTGTGCCCCCACTGTGGAGATGTGTCAATTGGATGGCTTTTTTATTCCCCACCCGGAGCTGTCCGGGGAATTTACCAAGGCCGGTCTGCCCCGGCGAAAGCTGATTCCCACAGGTATCCCGGTACGGCAGAGCTTCTATCAGAGGCAGGAGGCCGTTGGTCTGCGGGGCAAACTGGGTCTTCCTCAGCAGAGCTGCGTGATTCTGCTGATGACCGGCAGCATGGGCTGCGGGCCGGTGGAGAAGATAGCGAAAAGTCTGTGCGCGCAGCTTCCCCAGAATGCCTATGTGGTGGCCATTTGCGGCAACAATGAAAAGCTCCGGGAGAGCCTGCTGCAATTGCAGCTGCCCCGCCTGCGTGTGTTGGGATTTACGACCCAAATCTCCGACTATATGGACGCGGCGGATATGATCATCACCAAGCCCGGCGGACTCAGCTCCACGGAGGCTGCCAACAAGCATCTGCCCATGGTGTTTATCAATGCTGTTGGGGGCTGTGAAAGCCGGAATTTCGACTTTTTTCTGGACCGGGGTATGGCTCTGGGCAGCACCGTTGCGGAGGAAGTGGTGCGTCAGGCAGTATCTCTTGTGGAGGATGGAGAAAAAAGAGACGCTATCCGCAGTGTTCTGCGGCAGCACTTTACCACCAATTCTGCCCAGCAGATATGCAGCTATGTGTGTGCTGAAGCAGACAAATACCGGCAGGGCCAGCGGGAAAACAGTCCTGATGGTATAATTACCCAGATTCCTGAGCATCCTATTTCCGATAAGGGAGGATGCACCATGGAAAATCAAAATCTTACCATTCAGAACCTGGCCCGGGCTTTTGCCGGGGAATCTCAGGCACGTACACGCTATACCATTTACGCCGGACAGGCCCGGAAAGAGGGCATGGAATGGATTGCCCGGATTTTTGAGGAGACTGCAGCCAACGAGGCGGTTCACGCGGAGGAATTTCTGGAACAGCTGCAAAAGCTGGGAGCGTGCAGCGAGGATATTCAGCTGAATGCGGGTTATCCCTTCCAGCTGGGCAGCACCGCGGATAATCTGGCCTTTGCGGCGGAGGGAGAATTGGACGAGCACGACCGGGCGTATCCAGAGTTTGCGGAAATGGCCCGGCGGGAAGGTTACCAGGAGGCAGCAAGGCTGTTCACCCTGATTGCCCGGGTAGAGGGTGTACACCACAATGTGTTCCGGCAGCTGAACCAGCAGATGGTCAGCGGCAGCCTGACAGAGAAAGACCGCCCTGTTATGTGGCGGTGCCTAAACTGCGGCCACACCTACGAAAGCGTTCGGGCGGCAGACCCCTGTCCCATCTGCTCAAAGAGCGCGGGCTGGCAGGAAGGGCCTTTGGAGAAAAAACAGCTGATGAGATGACGGAAAAATCCCGCAATGAATTAGTGCGGTGTCCTTAACGGAAAACCGCATAAAATTGCTGGCAGGTCGATATGGCCTGCCAGTTTTCATGTGCATGGGGGTCTGGGCAACCGCCTGGTTAATTGCATCCGGCGGACAGCCGGTAGTTTTCTTTGTACAAAAAAGACTCTCTATGGAGTACCCACTATACTAACTACTGTTTCTTTCCAAGCAATCTAATATTTCGATACCCCTCTCCATCCCATTCCCACCCGGGAAATCTTGGCATCATAGCGTCGTACAGCGCATATTCCAGTGCAACTACCAATTCATCCACAGTCGGTTTGCCACCGGGAAACAGGTCTGCCAACATAAAAGAGTGGGGTTGGGTAGTATCAGCAATAATATTCTGAAGTGCCTGTTCAATTTGCTGCCGCATTACTGCCGATTCTACACCATTGGCATTGGCAATGCGTTCAACAATCTGGTCTGCGGTTAATCCTGCCATAATAAAGCGCTCCTAATCTATATTATCGTATTTTTAATACGATAATTATAACTTTATTAATGTGTGTATGTCAAATTAAATTTCGACTAAACTAATGGTAATACAATTAGTTGGGGTGATAGGTCATGGATGGCAGAAAAAATTTGAATGTTTTGGTTGGCGCGAACATCAAACGGGAACGGGAAAAGGCCGGTTTCACCCAAGACCAATTTTCCGAATTACTGGGTATCGGTTCTAAAAGCCTTTCTTCTATTGAACGAGGTGTTGTAGGCGTATCCTTGACTACACTCCTGAAAATCTGTGACATACTCCATATTTCTGCAAATGTGCTGCTCTATGAGCAGGCCCGGAAGAATGATGTGGACAGTATCACATTGCAGTTGAATATGTTAAGTGCGGAACAGTTCGAAATTGCGTCCGATGTCATGGCTAATCTTATTAAGGCGTTTTCACTGGAAAAATAAACTAAGCAGCGGCGGCCAGACAGGCCGCTGTTTGGTTTATATTGCGACTTTTCCACTAACGGCATCACGCTTTTTCATTGCGGGTTTTTTCTCTGCCGAAGTAAGTTTGTGTTTACATATCCGCCTGCGGTGTGTTATGATATAAAATAGATGATAATGACGATTGCAGAGGAATGGCAATATGGATTATATCGTTTTGGATATGGAATGGAATCAGCCCTGGCCCGGTTCCCCCTCCTCCCGGAAGGTACTGCCGGTGCAGATTCGGGGTGAGATCATTCAAATCGGCGCAGTACGGATCACCCAGGAACAGCAGGTAGCTGATGAGTTTCAGGTGCTGATTAAACCCAAATACTCCCGCCGCCTGAACCGGCGGGTGAGCAAGCTCACCGGTATCAAGGAAACCCAGCTGCGGGATGAGGGCGTGCCCATGGCAGAGGCTATGGCTGCTTTCCGGCGCTGGTGCGGTGAGGATGTGACGTTTCTTACATGGGGCTTTGATGACATCACCATTCTGCGGGAAAACCTGCGGCTGTATGGGCTGGATGAAAGCTGGGTCAGCCGGTGGTATAACGCCCAGATGATTTTCAATGCCCAGACCGATGGCTCCAATGCCCAAAAGGCGCTGAAAACAGCCATGGAGATGTTCGAAATCGAAGCCAGCCGGCCTGCCCACGATGCGTTGGGAGACGCCTACCACACGGCGCTGATTTGCGCCCGGCTGGATCTTCCAAGGGGCATTGCGGAGTATGACAGCGCCCTGAAGAGCCATGTCAATGGCTTCCACGGGGCGGAGTTGCCCGGCTGCATTGCCCGGAAGGTGTTCTATGACTACGCCGATAAGAAGGAAGCTCTTGCCGCCATGTCCGGGGTGGAGAATAAGTGTCCTGTGTGTTCCCGGCAGATGGAGGGCACCCGGTGGTTTGCCCAACCGGGCAGACGTTATATGGATCTTGCTGCCTGTCCGGAGCACGGGAAGTTTTTGATTCGGGTGCGGCTGTCCGACCAGCCGGAGGGCACTGTGCGGGTGAGCCGGCTGACCTATGAAGCCACCTCTGAGGCGGCGGAAGCCTACGCCCGCCGGGCGGACAAGGCAGAGCCGGAGGTTCGCCGTCCCAGCGGCAGCCAGCAGCGCCGCCGCAGACGCAGCCGTCTGCCGGAAAAGAAGGAATAACATGGTTCAATTGCGAACCAATGTAATTACGGAAGAACGTTAAAAATCCCCATCCGGTTGGATGGGGATTTTTTATAAGATAAATTACTCGCCCTTTTCCAGAGCCAGAGTGACGGTGGTCAGATCGCAGACCTCCGCAGGTCCCCAGTACTGAATAGCGCCGGGGTAGACATAGCAGGTTTCATTTGCCCATGTGTCGCGGTTGGCCTCGAAGAATTTGAAGGGCTTGCCCTCCAGCTCCACCAGAGCCTTGCGGATAACAGGCTTGTCAGCGCCGTGACGGCGCTCGATGTTCATCATCTTGGTGATGGGCATACCGCCGGCAATCCACTCTTCAGCGGGCTTGGACAGATTGGAAACCTTGCTGAGGTAACCGGTGTAGCCGTACTGGATCAGCATGAAGGCATTGTAGCCCAGAGAGTAGCAGTAGTCCGCATCGAAATTGGAGGGGAAAGCGCAGCGGCCTTCATAGCCCAGGAAGTGGTGCAGGGGGGAGAACTTACCGGTGTAGGTGCCGGCAGCCTTACGGGCAGCCAGGTTGTTCTTCACCATTTCGGAAAACAGCTTCTCGGACTCAATCAGAGAAACCTGCACATTACCGTGAGGATCCCGCTCCAGGAACAGCTGCTGCTGAATGGTCTGGGGCAGGATTGCGAAAACAGCCATGGAGGCCTCGCTGAGACCTGCCTTGATGAAATCGTACTTCTCTTCCCAGGTAGGAAGGGCATTGAAAGCGTCAGCCTTTGCGCCTGCCAGCAGCTCATTGATCTCAGCGATCAGCACGGAGAACTCAGGAACGAACTCAACAATACCCTCGGGGATGATGGCAACGCCGAAATTCCAGCCTTTAGCGGCGCGGTTGGCAACAGAATCGGCAATATAGTCGGTGATCTGAGCCAGAGACATCTTCTTGGCAGCCACTTCCTCGCCGATCAGGCAGATGTTGGGACGGGTCTGCAGAGCGGTCTCCAGAGCCACGTGGGAAGCGGAACGGCCCATGACCTTGACAAAGTGCCAGTACTTCTTAGCGGAGTTGGCATCGCGCTCGATGTTGCCCACGATCTCAGCATAGGTCTTGGTTGCGGTGTCGAAGCCGAAGGAGCACTCGATGTCCTCGTTCTTCAGGTCGCCGTCGATGGTCTTGGGGCAGCCGATGACCTGGATGCCATTGCCCTGGGCGGCAAAGCACTCAGCCAGCACAGCCGCGGTGGTGTTGGAGTCGCCGCCGCCAATGATCACCAGAGCGTTGATACCGTGCTTCTTGCAATTGTCAGCAACGATGGCAAACTGCCCCTGGGTCCCCAGCTTGGTTCTGCCGGAGCCGATGATA
The DNA here is from genome assembly GCA_045538415.1 of Faecousia sp. GTDB lineage: Bacteria > Bacillota > Clostridia > Oscillospirales > Oscillospiraceae > Faecousia. Next base: position 10,351 of record JAZSRI010000101.1, read on the forward strand.
TCG
>JAZSRI010000148.1:0-7969 GCA_045538415.1 Faecousia sp.
CTGATGGATCCCGAAACCGGCGTTGTTTCCGCCAAGGGCCTGTGCGAGCGTATCGGCATCGACGGTCGTCTGAACCACAACGCAAACGGCAACAAGGTCGTCAAGGACATCCCCATGCCCACCCACTCCGAAGCTATCGCAGCTACTCTGGAGATCCTGCAGGATCCCGTGGACGGCGTGATCAAGTCCGTTGCTGAGATCGATGCAGTCGGTCACCGCGTTCTGCACGGCGGTATGGAATTCTTCGATTCCTGCATCATCGACGATGCCGTCATCGCCGCCATCGAAAAGTGCATCCCTCTTGGCCCTCTGCATAACCCTGCCAACCTGATGGGCATCCGTGCCTGCCAGGCTGTTATGCCCACCACTCCTCAGGTTGCCGTGTTCGACACCGCTTTCCACATGACCATGCCCCCCAAGGCTTACCGCTACGCCATCCCCACTGAGTACTACGAGAACGACGATATCCGCCGTTACGGCTTCCATGGCACCAGCCATAAGTATATCGCCCGCCGTACCGCTGAGCTGGTTGGCAAGAAGGAATTCAAGATGGTCAACTGCCACCTGGGCAACGGTTCTTCCATGTCCGCTATCAAGGACGGCAAGTGCATGGATACCACCATGGGTCTGTCTCCTCTGGCCGGTGTGCCTATGGGTACCCGTTCCGGCGACATCGACGCATGCGTGGTGCAGTTCATCTGCAACAAGTACGGCATGAGCGTTGATGATTGCCTGAACATGCTCAACAAGAAGTCCGGCATGCTGGCACTGAGCGGTGTTTCTTCCGACTTCCGTGATCTGGAAGACGGCGCCAACAAGGGCGATGAGAACTGCCGTCTGGCTCTGGACAAGTTTGCTTACGAGGTTGCCAAGTATGTTGGCGCCTACGCTGCTGCTCTGAACGGTATCGACGTTCTGACCTTCACCGCCGGTGTTGGTGAAAATGGTGTTGCCACCCGTAAGGCCATCTGTGAGTACCTGGGCTTTATGGGCGTTGAGATTGATGACGAGCTGAACAACAACCGTGGTAAGGAAATGGTTATCTCCACTCCTAACTCCAAGGTTCAGGTTTGGATCGTTCCCACCAACGAAGAGCTGATGATTGCGCAGGACACTGCCGAGCTGGTCAACGCCGCAAAGTAAAAAATTACAAAGGGCCGTCGCATCAGCGGCGGCCCTTTTCCTGTGAAAGAGAAACAGTAATTAAGGAGATAGGATATGCAGACTGTTACAGAACGTTTCCTGCGGTATGTAGGGTTCGATACCCAATCAGATGAAAACAGCCAGACCTGCCCCTCCACGGAAAAACAGAAGTGGCTTGCCAGCGCACTGGTGGAAGAGATGCTGCAGATGGGTATTGCCGATGCCCATATGGATGAGCATGGCTATGTCTACGGCACAGTACCCGGTGATCCCAAACTTCCCACCATCGGACTGATTGCCCATATGGATACCTCTCCGGACACTTCCGGTAAGGATATCAAGGCCAAAGTGGTTTACTATGACGGACAGGACATTTGCTTGAACGAAGAAAAGGGAATTTTCCTGCGGGAGAGCGACTATGAAAGCCTCAGGAACCATCACGGCAAGCACCTGATTGTCACCGACGGAACCACCCTTCTCGGTGTGGATAACAAGGCCGGTATTGCGGAAATCCTCACAGCGGCGGAATTTCTGCTTACCACGAAAATGAACCACGCTACGCTGAAAATCGGCTTTACTCCCGATGAGGAGATCGGCAGGGGTGCGGACCTGTTTGATGTTGCCAATTTCGGCGCGGAGTACGCCTACACCGTAGACGGCGGCGCGGTAGGGGAGATGGAGTATGAAAACTTCAACGCTGCCGGCGCTAAAGTGGTGTTCCACGGCTTGAATATCCATCCCGGCGCTGCCAAGGATAAAATGGTCAATTCTGCTCTGATTGCTATGGAATACCAGAGCCTGCTTCCTGTGCAGCAGCGGCCGGAGTACACCCAGAGCTATGAAGGCTTCATTATGCTCATGGGCATGGAGGGCTGTGTGGAGCAGAGCAGCCTGCAGTATATCATCCGCGACCACGATATGGAAAAGTTCCGCAAGAAGAAAGCCGTTATGGAGGCGGCCGCGGAATTTATTAACCGCAAGTACGGCGAAGGTACCGCGGAACTGACCATCCGGGACAGCTATTTCAATATGAAGCAGTGTATTGAGCCCTGTATGTATGTGGTGGAGCGGGCCATGAAAGCCATGGAGCGTGCAGGCATGACACCCAAAACCGTGCCTATCCGTGGCGGAACGGACGGCGCAAGACTTTCCTATGAAGGCTTGCCATGCCCCAATCTGTGCACCGGAGGGGAGAACTACCACGGCAGATTTGAGTATATCCCTGCAGAGGATATGCAGCAGTGCGTAAATATGCTGGTGGAAATTATGACTGGATTCTGACCGTATCCCGCTCAAGGACATCCTTGGGCGGGAAGTTTTTTAATTGCTGATATAGTCCGACGGCCTTGGAGATTCCCAGTTCCCCGGCCTTTGTCAGCAGGTTATATAAATCCTCCTCCCGGCGCTGCAGGGTAAATACCGCCTTTTCTTCCTCCACGGAAAAATCATAGCCGCACAGCAGCTTTTCATCCTGAAACGGATACCGGGCAGATATCTCCGGCGTAAATTCTTCCTCCCGGCATCCTTCTGGGGTGACAGTCAGTGTCTCCCCGGAGAGGGCCGCCTCCAGCCAAACTTCCCGCCCATCCCATTTTTGCAGGTGGGATTCCAGGGGCACATGTAAGGCAGGTGAGGACAGGAACACAGGACAGGGGTAACTGCTGGCATAGAGCTCGGAAACGGCAACAGGGCAGGGCAGCTCTTTCACAAGGATTCCTGTAAGCTGTTCTGTTTCCCAGCAGGATGGACGCTGAAAGTCCAATACGATTCCCTCCGGGCAGAGCGTCTGTGTCAAATGCTGCAGCTGCAGCAGGATGTGGGCAGGGTCGTGATGCCAGATGGGGATCCTGTCATTGACCATGATCAGCGAGCCTTCCGGCAGTTCTGCAGGACAATTGGAAAGCCCTGTGCTGTAGGAGGAAAAATGACAGGCCATCCAGGCGCAGTGTGATGGCAGGTGCTCCGCGGCAGCCATCTCCCCGGCGGTCATAGCCAGATAAAGTGTGGTTTCCATAGACAAACGCCTCCCGCCGTGCTATAATTTACTGCGTAGAAAGCCTATGAAAGGCAGGTGCCTGTTATGCCTGTTTCCCTGCTGCCCAGCATGATTGTCCCGAAACTCACGGATTTGACGGCAGAACTTCTGGAGGAAAAGCAGATTCAGCTTTTAATGCTGGACTTTGACAACACCATTGTGCCCTATACCACAGATGTACCCACAGAACAAATGAGCCGGTGGCTCCGGGATATGCTCTGTTCCGGGATAAAGCTGTGTGTGGTATCCAACAGCCATAAGGACAGGGTAAAAGTATTCTGCTCCCAGTATAACTTAGATTGCATTACCCATGCCCGCAAACCCTTTGCCAAAGGAATCCGACAGTGTCTTGCCAGATATGGGATTCCTGAGGCGAACTGCGCCTTGGCGGGGGATCAAATTTTTACCGATACCTTGGGTGCCAACAGCGCCGGTGTCCGCTCCATTTTGGTCAAGGCCATTGATAACCACAACATTTGGCTGAAGCTGCGGTACGTGGCGGAGCTGCCCTTTATTCTGGCGGCGGGAAAAAGGAGGATCAACCTGTGAAAAATATAGATAAATATTTGTCCATTCTGGGCAACGATGTAGACGGCCTGCTGCTCAGCTCCCGGCACAGCCGGCATTACGGGGCGGAATTTGATATCGCTGAGGGCATTGCTGTTGTGACCAAGTCTGGCTGCCGTTACTTTACCGACAGCCGTTATATCGAATCCGCACAAAACAATATTCATGGCTTTGAAGTCACCATGACTGACCATGTGGATACCTATTCCGTTCTTCTGAACCGGGCAATCCATGAGCTTGGAATTAAAAAACTGGGCTATGAGGAAAACTATCTGTCCGCGGCGGAACTGATACAGTTTCAGCAGCAGCTCCATGCGGAGCTTGTTCCCGTCAATGATAAAATTCACCGGTTCCGCTGGGTCAAGGAAGAATGGGAACTGCAGCGGATGAAAAAAGCCCAGTCCATCACAGATAAGGCCTTTTCCCAGATCCTTACCCGGATCCAGGCAGGCATGACGGAAAAGCAGCTTCAGGCGGAGCTGATCTACTGCCTGTACAAAAACGGCGCCGACGGACTTGCGTTTAGCCCCATTGTGGTATCCGGCCCCAATACCAGCCTGCCCCACGGTGTGCCCGGCGACCGGGTGATTGAAAACGGCGATTTTATCACCATGGATTTTGGAGCTATGCTCCAGGGTTACTGTTCGGATATGACCCGCACAGTGGCGGTGGGATATGCTACAGAGGAGATGGAAAAAGTTTATAACACCGTTCTGCAGGCTCAGATTGCGGGCCTTGCCGCTACAAAAGCAGGGATACCCGGTAAGCAGGTGGACGCAGCCGCCCGGGAGTATATCCAGCAGGCGGGCTATGGAGAGTATTTCGGCCACGGCTATGGCCATTGTCTGGGTATGGAGGTCCATGAGGAACCCCGCTGCGCCATTACCGGGGAGACGATTATGGAAGAAAACATGGTGTGTTCGGCAGAGCCGGGTATCTATTTGCCGGGAAAATTCGGTGTCAGAATTGAGGATGTGGTGATTTTTAAGGCCGACGGCTGTGAGAATATCACCCAAAGTCCCAAGAATTTGATAATTGTGTGAAAAAATTCCGATTTCCCCTTGCAAAATGGCTGATTTTCGGTTAGAATATATCAGCTAACATATTATAAACTAGCCCAGTAGGGCATACACTTAGGAGGATATTTTAATGATTTCTGCAGGCGAATTTAGAAACGGTATCACCTTCGATATGGACGGCAAGGTTATGCAGGTTATCGAGTTCCAGCACGTTAAGCCCGGTAAGGGTGCCGCGTTCGTTCGCGTTAAGATGAAGAACGTGATCACCGGCGGTGTGACTGAAACCAGCTTCAACCCCTCTGCCAAGTACCCCACCGCTTACATTGAGCGTAAGAAGATGGACTACTCCTATAACGACGGCGAGCTGTACTACTTTATGGACAGTGAGACCTACGAGCTGGTTCCCATCGAGAAGAGCGCCTTGGACGATTCCTTCAACTTTGTTAAGGAAAACGATACCTGCACCATTATGAGCTACAAGGGCAACGTCTTTGGCGTGGAAGATCCCAACTTTGCTGACCTGATCGTTACCGCTACCGAGCCTGGCTTTGCCGGCAACACCGCTACCAACACCCTGAAGCCCGCAACTCTGGAGACCGGCGCAGAGGTCAAGGTTCCCCTGTTCATTAACGAGGGCGACAAGATTCAGGTTGACACCCGCACCGGTGAGTACCTGGGCCGCTCCAAGGCATAAGGAAGTGTCATTTATACCATACCGAATAGGTAAAGGAGAGTTTGTTATGACTATTACCGAAAAGTCTGCCTACTTGAAGGGCTTGATGGATGGCCTGCAGCTGGATACTGAGAAGGCTGAGGGTAAGATGATTGCTTCCATCGTGGAGCTTCTGGGTGATATCACCAAGAAACTGACCGACGTGGAAGACACCACCATCGCCATCTCCGACGAGCTGGATGAAATTGAGGAAGATCTGGACGCCATTGAGGACTACATCCTGGACGAGGAACACGACTACGACGATTACGAAGAAGACGACTTCGACGATGAGGACTACGAGGACGACTTCGACGATGAGGGGTTTGACTACGGCGACGAGGAAACCACCATCTATGAAGTGACCTGTGCCTGCGGCAACGTGATTGACTTCGATGAGGAGACACTGGAAGAGGGAAGCATCGTCTGCCCCGAGTGCGGTGAGACCCTGGAATTCTCTTTTGATGAGGACGAAGACTGATCTTGGCTGTAGAAAGGCGTTTCGTGTTTGATTCGCGTTCGTAGCTGAGAGATGTGTGGCACGTATTACCGGAAGGTCGTTTGACCTTCCGGTTTTTGTGTGCAGGCTATTTTCCTGCCAGATGTAAAAGCAGTGGCTGCCCTGGTGGCAGCCACTGCTTTTTGTTTATCCCTGTGGGACAGTAATATTGTTGTACAGTGAAAAATATGTTATGGTGTAAGCACATGTGGCATTATGTAATATCTCTATCCGGAAGCGTTATGGTTCCGGGGTTTCTGGCGCCGGAATCAGCGGAGCAAAAATCTTAACAAACCGGGCAGAACACACATACGCTATCCCCGCAGGGGCTAACACGATTACAGCAGGAAGCGCTTTCATAAAAATATTTGAAAACACCAATGCAAATATAACCGGAAGAAAATGTACGATCAGGATGACAATTGTATCCTTCAGCTTTTGTACGGATAACACGAACGCGTTTTTTAGTGTCCCGCCAATGGAATTGGTAAATTGCGCCTGCAGGGCACAAGTATACAGAATTGTGCTCAGCAAGCATACCATTAACACGACAAACAGGGAACTGGCCACAGAATTGATCATAGTATCCATAGTAGAGAAAGCCACATAATCAACAAAAAATACGATTCCAATGGCCGCAAAGATTAAGAAAAGAATAATTCCCTGTTTAAAATTCATTTTGAACCCACGGAAAAATGTTTTGATAATTGGAACTTCCTCTTTTTTTGCCAACTTCAGCGTAACATAATAAAGCGAACAGGTTGCAGGTATAAGCGTTATGACAGGAATACAGCATAACCACCATATTACACTTAAAATCATAAAGTTTGTTAAACGCCCCAGAAAAGCCATCACGGGGTTCTCTGTAAAAAATAGTTTATTCAACGTTTCCTCCTGTCCGCTTCCTGTTGTGCAGATGAAGCTGATTTGCTGTTTTCCATGGTTCTGTTAATAGTGGATAATTGTATTGCGTGTCCTCTGTGAATTATTTTTGAGATAGTATTTCATTCAATGCTGCCGCGTTAACCACGTGTACCCGTATCCTTATCAATTGCGATCGTCCAGGAATTTCTATACGCGCAGCCGGGCGCCAGCTGGATCATGTCACTTTTGCAGGACAGTTCCTCCACGATATCCTGCCTGGATGGCAGGGAGGTCCAGGGTTCAATACAAACATAAGGCGCATCGGTTTTGGGCCAGTGCCAAATTCCCAGATAAGGCATTTGCGGATAGGACAGGGTAATGCCGCGCCCGGATATTTTGGAATACAGCTTCACTTCCCTGCTCATATTCTTGAGAATAATGGCATCCTCGTCAAACAAATCATGGCGCAGGTGGATACGCCGACCAAGCTCCAGCGGGTACGCTTCGTCGTGACCGCTTAAGTATACCGTGGGCGTAAATCCTACCCGATCCGGCTGACAGCTTTGGGAGAATTCCAAAGCATAATCTTCGAACCGTTCTCCGGGTACCATCGGTACTTTAAACCCAGGGTGACCGCCTACTCCAAACGGCATGGTACCGATGCTGTTGTTGCACACCTCGTAGGTGATTCTCAGCATTTTTCCTGTCAGTTGGTATATCACCCTGAATATAAAGGCAAAGGGGTATTGCTTCAGCGTTTCTTCGTTACTGTCCAGCCGAAGGGTCAGCTGCGTACCCTTATGTTCTTCTACAATAAACTTCTGTCCGCTGGCAAAGCCATGGATCCCCATGGGATAAACCTTGCCATGATAGGAATAGGAATCGGTGGTAAGCCGTCCGATAAACGGGAACAAATTGGGCGCGCGGTCACTCCAGTAGGCAGGATCACCTTCCCATAGGTATTGAATACCCTCGTTATCAGAAAGTGTCATCATCTGCGCGCCCAGCGTGTCTACAGACAAATGGAGGTACTGGTTATCAATCGTTATTTGCATATAGGATCCTTACTTTGCAACAGGATATTCGTTGCACAACAGTCGGTAAGGCGCCTCATCTTCCTCGATGGTGGG
>JAZSRI010000002.1:0-16303 GCA_045538415.1 Faecousia sp.
CCGGCTACCAGCAGGTTGGGGATTGCTTTGGTGTAACCCTCGCCGCCGATTTCCAGACCGCCGTTTTGGTAGTGCAGAGTGGGATATACCAGAATCGGGAGTTTTCTCATATCAATGCCGTAGTTTAAGTACATACGCAGCATTGCAGGAATTCTCTTTTCAATGGTGCCTGCACCATGGATCATTTCGATCATGGGCGTATCCAGCCAAACGCCGCTGCCCAAAGGAGTTTCAACACCCTTGCCGTTGGCACATTCACGAATGATGGCAGATGCTGAAACATCTCTTGTTTCCAGAGGATGCGCATAAGCCTCGCCATCTTTGTTAACCAACATAGCACCCAAAGAACGAACCTTTTCGGTAACCAGCGCACCGAAAATCTGGCTGGGGTAAGCCACACCGGTGGGGTGGTACTGAATGGTATCCTGATACAGCAGAGGCGCGCCTGCCCGGTAACCCAGAATCAGGCCGTCAGCGGTAGCGCCGTAGTGGTTGGAGGTGGGGAAGTTCTGATAGTGCAGACGTCCCGCGCCGCCGGTGGCAATGATCACTGTCTTTGCCCGGGCAACCATATAGTCGCCGGTTTCCATGTTCAGCAGAACCGCGCCGGCTACCTGACCCTTGTCGTCCTTGATCAGTTCCACAGCGGAGGTAAACTCCACCACGGGAATCTGACGGTTCAGAACCTCATCCCGGACGGTACGCATGATCTCCGCGCCGGAGTAGTCCTTGCAGGCGTGCATACGCTTGCGGGAAGTACCGCCGCCATGGGTGGTGACCATCCGGCCATCTTCATCCTTATCAAACATCACGCCCAGCTTATTCAGCCACTGGATCGCGTCGGGAGCTTCCATTACAAGACGGCGCAGCAGCTCCGGACGGGCAGCAAAGTGACCGCCGCCAAACGCATCCAGATAGTGCTGCACAGGAGAGTCATTCTCCTTGTCCGCAGCCTGAATACCGCCCTCTGCCATCATGGTGTTGGCATCGCCGATACGCAGCTTGGTGACCACCATAACATTGGCGCCGGCCTCATGAGCCTCGATGGCTGCGGAAGCGCCCGCGCCGCCGCCGCCGATAACCAGCACGTCCACATCATAGTCGATCTTGCCAAGGTCAATATCCACACCCAGCAGGCGGCTGTTGGAGTGGAGCAGGTTCGCCAGCTCCACAGGGGCTTTCTGACCCTTGTTGGGGCCAATCTTAATTTCCTTAAAACCCTCAGGACGGTAGTCAGGGTGGTAAGCCTTCAGCAGCTCACTCTTTTCCTCCGCGCTCATGCGGCGGGGCTCCACGCCCATACGCTGGGCACGGGTGGCCTCCACTTTTTTAATGGATTCCAGCATAGATTCCGTAAACATAGCCCTGCCTCCTTACTTTTCAATGTCCCGATTATTGTACAATTCCTGCATTTCGCTGATGGGCTTTTGCATAATGGCCTCAATCAGCTCATCATAAGCACCGGAGTTGATCTCATTGACCCGGTTCTCCAGATGCTCAGATTTGGGGGCAATATACTTGCCGGTGAGACGCCGTGCCAGCAGACCCACCATGGGATGGCTGATACCGGCGGCGCAGCGCACAGAGCAGCAGCCGCAGCCCACGCAGTCGAAGGATTCTTCCGCGCACTTTTCAAACTCGCCCCGCTGGGCGTAGGCAATGTACTGCATGACATTCAGGCTCTGGGTGCAGGCCTTGGTGCAGGCGTTGCAGCCGATGCAGGCATAGATTTCCGGGTACAGCTCCATCATGACCCGCTGATCCGCTTTCAGACCCTCGATGTCATAGGTACGCTTGTCGGTGGGGAAGAAGGGAATGGATGCCACATACATACCCTCCTGAACCTGGGTCTGGCAGGCCAGACAGGTTTTCAGTTCATTCTTACCCTTAATGCGGTAGATGGTGGCGCAGGCACCGCAGAAGCCGTGACGGCAGCCGCAGCCCCGGGTGAGTGTATAGCCGGCGTATTCCATGGCGGTCATAATGGTCAGATCCCCAGGCACGGAATACTTTTTGCCGAAGAAATAGACATTTACCATATTTTCCATATCAGGTATCGTCCTCCTTAATATTCATTGGGCAACTCGTCGATCTGGTCAAAGCGGAACACAGGGCCGTCCTTGCAGACGTACTTGGTGCCGATGTTGCACCGTCCGCACTTGCCCACGCCGCACTTCATCCGCAGCTCCAGAGTGGTATAGACCTGCTCATTGGCAAAGCCCATTTCCTTCAGACCCTGAAGCACGAACTTGATCATAATGGGGGGGCCGCAGACCAGAGCGGTCTTATTGGTGTCGAAACCGATCTCCTTGAGGTACGCGGGAACAAAACCCACATGTCCGTCCCAGCCCTCCTGAGGCCGGTCGATGGTCACATACACATTCACACCAGGGGCAACAGACCAAACCTCCTCAATTTCCTTGCGCTGCACCAGATCGTCGGCAGAGCGGGAACCGTAGAGGATATCCACTGTGCCGTAGTTTTCCCGGTTATCCAGCACATAGTTGATCACACTGCGCAGGGGCGCCAGACCGATACCGCCGGCGATAAACAGCAGATTCTTGCCCTTAAGCTCTGTTTCCACAGGGAAATGGTTGCCATAGGGTCCACGAACCGTAATCTCATCGCCCACCTGCAGAGAGTGCAGGTAGTCGGTCAGCACGCCGCAGCGCTTAATGGAGAATTCCTGGTAATCCTTGTTGGTGGGAGAGGAGGTGATGGAGAACATGGCCTCACCCACGCCGGGGGCGCAGACCATGGCGCACTGGCCGGGCATATGCTCAAACAGCTTGCCGCCGCCGGGAGCGTTTACCCGGAAGGTCTTGACATCAGGGGTCTCCTGGCGAATGTCCGTAATCACACCCACCATGGGGATCAGGGTATCGTGGACAAACCCGGGATGACAGCTGCATTCGTGATCGTGCATCATGCTTCCTCCTTTCCAAAGGTCTTGGTGACCTTAACAATATTCAGGTGGCTGGGGCACTTATCCACGCACCGTCCGCAGCCCACGCAGGAGAACATTCCATCGTTATTGGCGGGGAAGTAAGCCAGCTTATGCAGGAAGCGCTGGCGGTAGCGCTGCATCTGGGTGGTGCGGTTGTTGCCATGAGCCATCATGGTAAAATCGGAGTACATACAGCTGTCCCAGCAGCGGTAACGCTGCACACCGGAGCTGGTGGTGTAGTCCTTAATGTCATAGCACTGGCAGGTGGGGCACACAAAGGTGCAGGTGCCGCAGGCCAGACAGGCGTTAGACATTTCCTCCCAAATGGGGGAGTCAAAGCGTTTTTGGGCAGCCTCCGCGCCCCATCCCTCCAGGGACAGGTCCTTCAGGGGCAGCCGTTCCCGAATGGCGCTGATGGCAGCCTTAGCCTCCGCCACGGCATCACAGTCCGTCTGCTCCAGCAGGTCACCGGCAGCCTGTGTCAGGGCTTCGCCCTTTTCCGTCTTGGGCTGCCAGTACAGGTAATCTCCCCACAGCCAGGCAGCCACATCCCCGTCAGGCTCGGTGCAGTCAATGCCGAAGGTGCCGCAGAAGCAGGAGGCAGCGGGACGGGCGCAGGCAAGGCTTACCAAAGTGCCCTTTTCCCGGCGGGCGGCGTAAAAGGTATCCACAGGCTCGGACAGAAACACCTTATCCAGCACCCGGATGCCCTGTACATCACAGGGACGAATGCCCATCACCGCAAAGGGACGCTCCCGCAGCTGCTCCGGAGTAACCTTCAGCTTGCCCTCCTCCCGGCTGACGCTGTAAAGGGTCTCGCTCTGGGGGAAGAACACATCCTTGGGAGATTTTACGGTTTTGAGGGTGTCAAGGTCCGCTTCCTTACCCTCTGCCCACAGGCCGAAATTGGTCTGGCCGCCGCTTTTCAGGGGCACAAACACATCCATGGACTGGGCAAGGCGGGCATAAAGTCCGGTGATGTCAGCTTTTAAAATTCTATACATATCCATTACCCCCTGTTCACACCGGGCTCAGCGTCTTCCTGGGTATAGGAGGTCAGCGGGCTGCGCTCCCGAACCTGGTCACCGGCCTGGTAATCGCCATAGAGGCTGTTGATATCCTTGATAAACTTCCGGTTGAACAGATGCAGCGGAATGCCCTGAGGACATACACGGCTGCACTCACCGCAGTCGGTGCAGCGGCCTGCCACATGGAACGCCCGGATAATATGGAACATCTTCTCCTCAAAAGAGGTGGTGGTGGCCTTCCGGTCGGAGTCGAAGTTGGTGCTGTCAAACACGCACTTGCGGCAGGAGCAGGCGGGGCATACATTCCGGCAGGCATTGCAGCGGATGCACTTGCTCAGCTCCTCCTGGAAGAAGGCAAATTTCTCCTCCGGGCTCATGGCCTCAATCCGTTCCACCTCAGCGAAGCGGTCCGCGTCCAGCGTATCCGCGCTTTCGCCCAGCAGCTCGTCATAGACCATGTGCTCTTTGCCCTTGCACACATGGCAGCGCTCCAGCATGGCATCCTTGTAGGGCACCTGTACATCGCCGTACAGGGTCTTTACGGTGAGCGTTTCCTCACAGTCGGGATAGCCCGCGCCCTGCACATCCAGAATGCCCTCAGCGGGAATATTTTCCACTTTCAGCTTACCCTTGCAGCCCACACCGATGATGTAGGCCTTCTCCCGGCTTACCCGGTGCTCGGACAGCAGCTGGTTGAAGCTGTATGTATCGCAGGGTTTCAGGAACACTAAGGTCTTGCCCTCTTTTTTCCCTGCCTCAATCATGTATTTGCTCAGGTTAGCGCCGCAGAAGCCGTTGTAAACAAACTCCTCCAGGCTCTCCTCCGTCTGGAAGAAGGCGGGGTTGGGGTCATAGCAGTGCTCGCCACGCTTCCAACCCAGCACACGCTGTACTGTGCCGTCCGCCAGCAGCTGTTTTGCTCTAACAATCAGTTCTTGCATCGCAGATCCCCCAATCTCACACTGGGCCCAAGGGCACGAACCTTGGCCACAAAATCATTCATGGTATCGGAGAACTTCACACCCTCCGCGGCAGAGACCCACTCCACTCTGGTTCTTCCATCCTCCACGCCCAGATAATCCAGCATGGAGAACAGCAGGGTCATACGCCGGCGGGCGTAATAGTTACCGGTGGAGTAATGGCAGTCGCCGGGATGGCAGCCGCACATAATCACACCGTCAGCGCCTTTTTCAAAGGCACGCAGGATAAACATGGGATTGACCCGGCAGGAGCAGGGCACCCGGATAATCTTCACATCCGCAGGATAGGCCAGACGGCTGGAGCCAGCCAGGTCCGCGCCTGCGTAGCTGCACCAGTTGCAGCAGAACGCCACAATGGTGGGCTTAAATTGTTCGTTGTTCATCGACATATTGCATCCACCTCCGCAATCAATTGCCGGTTGGAGAAGCCCTGCAGGTCCATAGCGCCGGACGGGCAGGTAACGGTACATGCGCCGCAGCCCTGACACAGGGCATTATTGACCACCGCGATCCGTCTGACCTCCCGGATACCGTGGTCGTTAATCTGACGGTCCTCATAGGAGATGGCGCCGTAGGCGCACACGTTGGCGCACTGGCTGCAGCCGTTGCACCGCAGTTCGTCTGCCTTAGCGGTGCAGGGATTGGTCTTGAGCTTATCCTTAGCCAGCAGGCCGATCACCTTCACCGCTGCCGCGCCCGCCTGGGCTACGGTCTCGGGAATATCCTTGGGACCCTGGCACACACCGGACAGGAACACACCTGCGGTGGGGGACTCCACAGGACGCAGCTTGGGATGGGCCTCTGTGAGGAAATTGTTGGTATCAATGGAAGCGGTGAGCATAGTAGCAATCTTGCGCACATCGGGATTGGGCTCGATGGCGGGAGCCAGAACCACCATATCCGCCTTCTTCAGAATCCGCTTCTGATCCAGCAGATCCACGCCCTGGACCAAGAGGCTTCCGTCAGGCTGGGGAGCAACCTTGCCCACCTGACCCTTAATGTAATTGACGCCGTAATCCTCCACTGCCCGGCGGTAGAACTCATCGAAGTTCTTTCCGGGGGTACGCACATCAATGTAGAACACCGTTACATTCACATCGGGGTATTTATCCCGGATGAGCATAGCGTGCTTTGCGGTGTACATGCAGCAGATCTTGGAGCAGTAGGGCTTGCCCCGGTCGTCGGAGCAGCGGCTGCCCACACACTGGATGAACACGATCTCCTTGGGCGCTTTGCCGTCGGACAGGCGCTCCAGATGACCCTTGGTGGGGCCGGCGGCGTTCATAATACGCTCCAGCTCCAAAGAGGTGATGACATCCTTGCTCTGACCGTAGGCGTATTCGCCGTACTTATCCAGCTTAATGGTATCAAAACCGGTGGCAACCACGATGGCGCCGTAGTTTTCCGTGATGATTTCGTCCTGCTGGGTATAGTCAATAGCGCCTGCCTGACAGACCTTCTGGCACACGCCGCATTTTCCGGTCTTCAGCTTAATACATGCGGCAGGGTCAATCACAGGCACATTGGGAATGGCCTGAGCGAAGGGGGTATAGATGGCGCTGCGGGTATTCAGACCCCGGTTAAATTCGTTCAGGGACTTCTTGGAGGGGCACTTTTCCTGACATACACCGCAGCCGGTGCACTTATCCATATCCACATACCGGGCCTTCTTGCGGATATCCACGGTGAAATTGCCCACAAAGCCGGATACCTTCTCCACCTCGCTGTATGTATGGATGGTAATGTTCTCATGGGAGGCTGCTTCCACCATCTTGGGGGTCAGGATACAGGCGGAGCAGTCCAAAGTGGGGAATGTCTTGTCCAGCTGGCTCATTCTGCCGCCAATGGAAGGCGTCTTTTCCACAATGTCTACTTTATAACCTGCGTCGGCGATATCGATAGCTGTCTGGATGCCGGCAATACCGCCGCCAATGACCAGCGCCCGCTTGGTGACCAGGCTCTCACCGGCCTGCAGCGGAGTATTCAAATGCACTTTTGCCACAGCGGCCCGCATGAGGATGACCGCCTTCTCCGTAGCCTCCTGCATATCCTTGTGAATCCAGGAGCACTGCTCACGGATGTTGGCAATTTCCACCATGTAGGGGTTCAGGCCGTTGACCTCCGCGCACTTGCGGAAGGTGGCCTCGTGCATACGGGGAGAGCAGGAGCAGACCACAAGGCCTGTCAGCTTCTTTTCCCGGATGGCCTGGGCAATTCTCTGCTGTCCGGCCTCACTGCACATGTAAGGATAGTCTTCAGCATGAACCACGCCCTGCTCCTGCAGAGCCAGCTGAGCCACTTTCTGTACATCTACCGTAGCCGCGATATTGCTGCCGCAGTGGCAGACAAATACACCAATTCTTTGCAAAGCGCTCACCTCCTGTACTTTCTGAATGCGCTCATCAGCAGCTGCTGAGGTGTTTCCTCATCCAGCAGCTGGGGAATTTCATCGGGGCTCAGACCCTCCTGGCCACGCTGACGAATCAGCATCTGCCGGGCAGCGTCCACCAGCTTTCCGGGCTTGACCCCTCTGGGGCAACGCTCGATGCAGGCAAAGCAGCTCAGGCATTTCCACACGGACTTGCTTTCCATCAGGGACTGGATATCCCCATTCTGTACGTAACTGACAAACTGGTGGGGCTTAATGTCCATCTGCTCATAGCTGGGGCAGGAAGCGGAGCATTTGCCGCACTTCATACACTTGAGGGGATTGACACCGCTGATTTCAGCAATAATCTTTGCAGTTTTGCTCATAGCGCGTCCTCCTTTACCCCCAGAGCCTCTGCCAGAAGCTCTGTGAAATAAACCACAGGCAGCTTGCCGCTGCGGTTGAGATTATATTTGCACAGCGGACAGGCTGTGACCAGGCACTCTGCCTCGAAGCCAGCGGCGCTGGTAACGATGGTATCGCACAGATTGTCTGCCAGAGGCTTGTCCTTCATGGACACATAGCCGCCGCAGCACTCATTGCGGTAGGGATAGACCACAGGTGTTGCTCCCAATGCCCGGATAAAGTCCTCCAGAATGGTGGGATTTTCCGGATCGTCAAAGGCCATCACATCACTGGGCCGCAGCAGCAGGCAGCCATAGTAGGCACCGATTTTCCGGCCCGTGAGAGGATTGACCACCTGCTTCTTCAGTTCCTCAAAACCCACCCGGTCCCGCAGAACTTCCAGATAGTGCAGCAGCTTTGTCTCGCCTGCATAGGGCTGGGGCAGCTCCATGTAGTTATTGGCCCGGACACGGATATCCTCCACGTGTTTCATATCGTCATTGACCCGCTTGAGCACATGGTAACAGGCGGAGCACACCGCCACCAGATCCGTGCCCCGCTCCTTTGCCTCATTCAACGCGCGGACGGAGGGCAGTTTGCTGGCGATCTCATCCTCCCCAAGGGGGTATACGCCGCCGCAGCACTGCCAGGTATCCAGTTCCTCAAGCTGGAATCCTAATTTCTCGGCGCAGACCCGTGCGTACCGGTCCAAATCTTTGGCCTTGTTCCGCAGAGTGCATCCCGGATAATAGCTGTACTTCATAACAGGCTCCTTTCTAAAGAAGAAAATTTTCTGTCTTGTTACATTATAATGTATAAGGCCCCTGAGATACAACCCCTCTTTAGGGAAAAGGGGCCTTTTTTCACGAATTATTAAAAACTTATCATGTTCCGGCTGTTAATTAACCGGTTTATTTAATTACATTCTTATCGATATTCTATTATAGATATAATCTCTTCCAAAAGCAAGCCCCTAGGACAAATATCTGCGAAAATCACAAAAACCCCTGTACCGGGACGGTCTTTTTGGTGGGTATGATACGTCCCCTTTTCCGGGTGCTTTATTCATACAAAGTTTTCTTGACTTTAACGGCGCAAATCGATATGATTTGCGTAAGAAGGTTTCATAAGGAGCAGTTTATGCAATACGTTATCTCTTTTTTGGAGGGAATCATCACCTTCCTCTCCCCATGCCTGCTTCCCATGCTGCCCATCTACATTTCCTACTTCGCGGGAGGGCAGCAGAGCACCAAAAAGACCCTTTTTAACGCCTGCGGCTTTATTCTGGGGTTCACACTGGTGTTCACCGCCATGGGTGCCCTTGCCGGCACAGTGGGCAGTTTTCTCACAAAACACCAAACCGCTGTAAATGTTATCTCCGGACTGGTGGTCATCCTGTTCGGACTGAACTACCTGGAGGTTTTCAAGTGGAACCCGTTTAAAGGAAGCCGCCGTACCGTGGACAAGAAAGACCTTGGTTTCTTCTCCTCCTGCCTGTTTGGTATTGTTTTCTCCGTGGGTTGGACGCCCTGTGTAGGCGCGTTCCTTGGCTCGGCGCTGATTCTGGCCGGCCAGCAGGGGCATGTGCTGGAAGGCACTATGATGCTCCTTGTGTATTCTATGGGTCTTGGGATTCCTTTTTTACTCAGCGCCGTGCTGATTGACCGGCTGAAAGATACTTTCCGTTTTATTAAAACTCACTACAGAATCATCAACCGGGTATGCGGAATTTTCCTGATTCTGGTGGGTGTGATGATGGCAACCGGTCTACTAAACCGGCTGCTGTACCTGTTTACCTAGGAGGTAGATTATGAAAGATAAAAAGATTCTGATTCTGATTATCGTGCTGGTTGTGGTGTTGTTAGGCGCATCCATGCTGTATACCCTTGCCACCGGCATGTGGGACGCTTACAATCAGCTGGGAGATGAAAGCGGCAGACAGGAAAATGTCGCCCCGGATTTTACCATGTATGATAAAAATGGCAACGAAGTCCACCTGCGGGACTTTGTTGGCAGACCCATTGTGCTGAATTTCTGGGCAACCTGGTGCGGTCCCTGCCAGTCGGAAATGCCCACCTTCAATGAAAGCTATCTGGCGCTGGAGGATGATACGGTATTTCTCATGGTCAGCGCGGATGACAGTGGGGAAAAAGCCTTCTCTTACGCCGAGGAAAAGGGCTATTCCCTGCCCATCTACCACGACACCGACGGTGAGGGCGTAGCGGCGTACAACATTACCGCCTTCCCCACCACCTACTTTATTGACCGGGAAGGTTATATAGTGGCAAGAGGTATCGGTGCTATCCCCGCTGACGGTCTGAAGGCCGGTCTGGACATGGCAAGAAAGTAATATAACAAAAAGATCAGCTCTCCAAAGGAAGAGCTGATCTTTTTTTTACCGAAAACGATATCCTGCCTCCAGCAGGCGGGTCAGGGCTGTATTGGCCTGTTCATCCGTAAACAGAGCGGTGAAGGGCTTTCTCACTGCCAGCGCCTCCAATGTCAAATCCAGCCGGCCTTTCTGCGCAAGCTGGTCAAATCCGTCGCTGGGACGGTGACCATCCAGAGTCCGTTGAGCCTGTTTCAGCCAGTCCCCCTCCACAGGGCGCATCCGCACCCCAAGGGTCTGTGCCTCCCGGCGGCAATCCTGCCAGGCCTGAGCAAATTTGCGTTCCATATTACTTCTCCAGAATCAGCGGGCCGTTATTATTTGCAAGACCCTCCAGAATATACCGGGCCGCCTCTTCAGGCTCCACTGTCACCTGCTGACCGGTGGTCATATCCTTTACGGAGCACTTTCCGGCTGCAAGCTCATCCTCACCCAGCAGTACCACATAAGGAACACCCAGCTTGTCCGCATAGCTCATTTTCTGCTTGAATTTCTTCTGCTCGCCGTACAGCTGCACCCGGATGCCCTGGCTGCGGAGCTGCTCCGCCACCGCCACGCAGGCAGCAGTGTCCTGGGTCATGGGCAGCACCAACGCATCCGCGGGAGCGCTGGGCAGGTTGGGGTTCAAAAGTCCCTGCTCGTCCAGCACATAGAAAAGCCTTGTAAGGCCAATGGAGATGCCCACACCGGGCAAGCTCTTATCCGTATAATACTCCGCCAGATTGTCATACCGGCCGCCGGAGCAGACAGAACCGATTTCCGGATGATCCAGCAGCGTGGTCTCGTACACCGTGCCGGTATAGTAGTCAAGACCCCGGGCAATGGTCAGGTCCACGGCAAAATTGTCCTCCGGCACACCAAAGGCAGACAGGTTGGCGGTAACCGCCTTCAGTTCCTCCAAGCCCTTGTCGAACATCTCGTTCTTTCCGGCGTAGCCCTCCAGAGCTGCCACCACATCTGCGTTGGTGCCCCGGATGCCGATAAACTTCAAAATCTCGCTTGCCTGTTCCTGGGAAAGACCGCACTCCTCCACCAAAATGGCAGATACTTTCTCCGGTCCGATTTTGTCCAGCTTATCCACCGTGCGCATAATTTCGCCGCTCTTTTCCGCCAGTTCCATCATGGCGTAGAAGCCGTTGAGGATTTTCCGGTTGTTCACCCGGATCTGGAACCGGTTCAGTCCGAAGCCCCGGAACACCCGGTAGATAATGGCGGGAATTTCCGCCTCGTTGAGAATATCCAGCTTGCCATCGCCGATAATGTCGATATCAGCCTGATAAAACTCCCGGAAACGGCCCCGCTGGGCACGTTCTCCCCGGTAGACCTTACTGATCTGATACCGGCGGAAGGGGAATGCCAAATCATTGTAGTGCAGAGCAACATACTTAGCCAGAGGCACTGTCAGATCAAACCGCAGGGCCAAATCGCTGTCGCCCTCCTGGAAGCGGTAAATCTGCTTTTCCGTCTCACCGCCGCCCTTTGCCAAAAGAATTTTGGCGTCCTCGATGGCAGGGGTATCCAGAGGCGCGAAACCGTACAAGCTGTAGGTATCCCGCAGCACCTGCATCATTTTTTCCATCTTTGCCTGCTTGCCGGGCAGCAATTCCATAAAACCGGACAGGGTCCGGGGGGTAATTCTTTCCATATCTATTTCCTCCAAAGTTATACAAATACCGCCCAACCGATGGTTGGTCGGCTGGTTCTCTCAAAATCAAAATCTCGGTTTGTTGTGGTACATTTCACGCCAATCCAGGTCGCCTCTCTGCAGACCCATGATAAACATTTCCGCGCTGCCCAGATTGGTGGCAATGGGCACATTATGCTTATCGCAATGGCGGATAGTCTCGATCATCTGGCTGTCATCCCAGGGATCGGTGGTATTGGGATCGGTAAACAGCAGCACCAGGTCAATCTCATTATAGGCAATGCGGGCATTGATCTGCTGGTGGCCACCCTGCTTATGGGAAAGCAGCAGGGTAATGGGCAGGCCGGTGCTGTCAGCGATCAGACGTCCTGTGGTGGCAGTAGCAAACAGGTCATGCTTTGCCAATACGCTTTTATACGCGGTGCAAAACTGCACCATCAATTCTTTCTTTTTATCGTGAGCCAAAAACGCGATATTCACTACCAAACACTCCTTCTCTATAAGGTGACGGCTATGACCCGTCCTTGCATTCTCTTTGCGATTCTCCGGCAAGCGGCTGCCGCGCCTTTGGATGTATACCCCAGCAGCGGTTGCCGAAACGCTGCCGAAAGCACCACATTTTCATCCTCCGGCACAATCCCCAGCAAGGGAAGCCCCGCCTGATCCATAATATCATCCACCGTCAGATCCATGGTCTTTGCCATTTTTCTGCTCAGTCGGTTCACAATCAGCCGCACATTTGTCTTACCCATCTGCTCCAGCACCTGCCCCGCCCTTGCGGCATCCCGGATGGAGGCCGGATCCGGCGCGGTAACGATCAGCACACGGCTGGCATACCGGGCGGCCATGGCAAAGCCGGCCTCGATTCCCGCGGGGGCATCCAGCAGCACATAGTCAAAATGCTGGGCTGCCTCCCTCAGCAGGTCAAAAAACGCCTGCTGGGGCACTGCCTCCGCCGGACAGTCCACCGGTGCGGTAAGAAAACACAAATTGGGGTATACAGGGTGCGCCGTGGCCATATCCAATCCATATTCTCCCCGGCAGACCTCCAGAAAGGAGATAGCTCCCAATTCACTCAGGCCCAGGGCAATGTCCAGATTCCTCAGCCCCACATCACAGTCGATGCACAGCACACGCTCTCCGCTGACAGCCAGGGCCTCCGCAATGCCCGCGCACAGGGAGGTTTTTCCCGTACCGCCCTTTCCGGACAGCACCGCAATCACTTCGCCCATCAGGCACCCTCCCACACTGCATAGTCTTAACAGCATTATAACGGGATATCGCACAAAAAGCAAGCATTTTTCACGTCAAATTTTAAGGCTTTTCATCATTTTAAACAAAAGTTATTATCCCTACAGTCTTTTTGTTCCAAATATAGCCGGATTTTCCATTTTTCCTGAAAAACCCATTTACTTTTTTTGTTCTATCGTGTATGATAAGCGGGAACAGAGTAGGAAATCCCGCGTGAAGTGCTGCCATAATGGGGAGTTGTCTGGCAGACGAAGGATGTACGTCCGCGATGGGATATCCGCGCCCGCTGCGCCATAATGGATAACCTCCTTTATGTAGCAACGATACTCGGTCGGGTGACAGGCGATTTCTGCCGTCCATTCCCGAAGGGTGAAATATGCCGATTGACTCCCTGGGCGCATTGCGTCCGGGGGTTTTTTTATCCGGCGTTTCCCGGGATGCAGAGTACCTTTCCGTCACCTACATAAAAGGAGGCATTATTATGCGTAAAAACACAATCCTGTCCACAAAAGCTCTGGCTTTCTGCGCGCTGCTGGCAGCGCTAAGCGTTGTCCTTGCCCGGCTGATTATTCCAATGCCGGACTCTTCCACCCGGTTTTCCATTGAGGCTGTGCCCATTTTCCTGGCAGGTATGCTCTTTGGCCCTCTTGCCGGCGGACTTGTGGGTTTTGCCGCCGATGCCGTAGGTACCCTGTTTTCCGGTTTCGGCTTCAATCCCCTGTTCTGCGTACCTCCCATTCTGTACGGTATCTGCGGTGGTCTTTCCCGCCGGTATCTGGGCAAGAAAGTCAGCTTTCTCCGGCTGATTCTGGCGCTGCTGCCCCCAGTGGTATTGGGTTCTGTGCTGTACCAGAGTTTTACCCTTGCGTATGTGTATTTTTATGAGACATTCCTGGAAGGTCTTGTTTTAAAACTCACCACCCGCTCTGTCCAGTTTGCCATTACCATGGTACTGGACGCGGTGGTCATCCAGCTGCTGATGAAAACCCGGCTGTTTGACCGCATGGGTCTGTGGCCTCCCAAATGCCGGAAAGAGGTAGAAGAATGAACGCAGCAGAAGCCATCGCATACATCCACTCCGTATTCTGGAAGGGAAGTATCCCCGGTCTGGGACGAACCAACACCCTGTTGGAGAAGATGGGAAATCCCCACAGAGATTTAAAATTTGTCCACATTGCAGGCACCAACGGCAAAGGCAGCACCGCCGCCATGACCGCATCCATTCTGCGTAAGGCAGGCTACCGCACCGGTCTGTACACCTCCCCTTACATCTACACCTTCCACGAGCGGATGCAGGTGGACGGAGAGCTGATCAGTGACGACGAACTGGTAGCCATCACCGAATATGTAAAGCCCTTGGCTGACTCCATGGAGGAATCCCCCACGGAGTTTGAGCTGGTCAGCTGCATTGCCTTTGAGTATTTTAAGCGCAAGGGCTGTGACATTGTGGTGCTGGAAGTAGGCATGGGCGGCGCTCTGGACTCCACCAATGTGATTCCCGCGCCGGAAGTGGCGGTGATCACCAACATCGGTCTGGACCACACGGATGTGCTGGGTAACACGCTGGAAGAAATCGCAATGAACAAGGCCGGCATTATCAAATCCGGCAGCCACGCGGTCATTTACCGGGGGCAGCCCTCTGTGGAGGCCGTGTTTGAGCAGGTATGTCAGGAAAAGAACGTACCTTTAAAAAAGGCGGATTTTGACAGCCTTACCCTCCATAGCCACGATCTTTTTGAGCAGGTGTTCGACTGCGGCGGCTACAAAAACATCCATCTGCCCTTGCTGGGAGACCATCAGCTGCATAATGCCGCTGTAGTGCTGGCTGTGGCAGACGCCCTGATTCAGCGGGGCTGGAACATCTCCCGGCAGAATATTCTTGAGGGTATCCGGGACGTATCCTGGCCCGGACGGTTCGATATCGTCAGCCGTGACCCCCTGTTTATTATCGACGGCGGTCACAATCCCCAATGTCTGGAAGCGCTGGTTAAGAACATTCAGGACTATCTGTCCGGCAGGCGGGTCATTGCCCTGACCGGTGTGTTGGCAGACAAGGATTACGGCGACATGTATAGGCCTGTGATGCCCCTGATTGAGCAGTTCGTCTGTGTCACCCCTCCCAACCCCCGGTGTCTGCAGGCTCAGGAGCTGGCGGAGCATTTGCGCCGGGCCGGCGCCATGGCCACCGCCTGCGATGAGATTCGTGAGGGTGTCCGCAAGGCTATAGAACTGGCAGGTGCTGACGGTGTGGTGCTTTGCTTCGGTTCGCTTTATACCATCGGCGATATCCGCAACGCCCTGCTGGAAGAAAAATCTCTTTGACATCCT
The DNA here is from genome assembly GCA_045538415.1 of Faecousia sp. GTDB lineage: Bacteria > Bacillota > Clostridia > Oscillospirales > Oscillospiraceae > Faecousia. Next base: position 15,342 of record JAZSRI010000002.1, read on the forward strand.
CTCCGGGATTGGCTATACTAAATAAAAAAGAAAAGGAGAGATTCCTATGGGTCACCACGATCATTCCCATGAACATACCCATTCCCATGAGCATACCCATGGCGGCGCTGCCCATACCCACGAGCATGTCCACAGCCATACCCATGACCATGAACACCCCCATACCCATGACCACCTCCATGAGGATGGCCATACCCATCACCACGAGCACAGCTGTTCCGGCCAGTGTCAGGGCTGCGGCAGCCAGTGTGAGCACACTCCCATGGATGAGCTTGTGGCGCTGATGAAGTATATGGCAGGTCACAATGCCGCCCACGCAAGAGAGTTGGCGGATCTGGCCATTCAGTTGGAAAAGGCAGGCAGCCACGCCGCTTATGAGCAGGTCATGGCCGCTGTTTCCGACTTTGAGAAGGGCAATATGCGCCTGACCGTAGTGCTCAACAGCCTGGACGTGAAGTAAGGAGAAGCCGCTATGTGTCTTTCTACTGTCTATAAAAACACAAAGACCGATGATATGGTCATCATGAAAAACGTGATGCGTATTGACTGCAAGGACGGCTGCGTAATTCTCACCGATTTGATGGACCGCACCGTAACCGTGGAAGGCAGTCTGGAGTCAGCAAACTTGGTGGATGGCTTCGTAATTGTAAAAACCGCGTAAAACAATCCCGGATAGCAGACAGCTATCCGGGATTGTTTGACTTTTCCCCCGCCCGATGGTACAATTACGGGGAAATTGATAAAAAGAGGCGGTTTTTTTGGATTCTCAGGAGCAGAAGTTTATTACCATGACCCAAGGGCCTGTGGGCAGAGTGATCTGTAAGCTGGCTGTGCCCTGCATTATCAGCATGCTGGTCACTTCCTTCTACAATATGGCGGACACCTTCTTTGTGGGTATGCTGAAAAGCAACGCCGCCACCGGCGCGGTGGGCGTGGTATTTTCTATGATGGCCATTATTCAG